>NZ_LLZH01000002.1:0-155186 GCF_001509495.1 Actinoplanes awajinensis subsp. mycoplanecinus
CGCCCACACCCGGCCCACGGCCTGTCGCGCCCGGCTTGCCTCGTGCTCCACCCATTTCGTCCAGCTCGCCGTCGGGGAGTCCCCGCTCGCCTTGGCCCGAGCCCCGGGGGTGCGGCGGCGCGTGCCGCAGCCCCGGCTGGTTCTCGCGGCCCTGTTCGGGTGTTCGTGGCGGCGCGTGTCGCGGCCCCGGCTGGTTCTCACGGCCCTATTCGGGCGTTCGTGGCGGCGCGTGTCGCGGCCTCGGCTGGTTCTCACGGCCCTATTCGGGCGTTCATAAAGGCAGTCAGGTCCAGCTGGGCGTCTCCGCGCCGTGTTCTGGTGGGTGACAGCGGCCGTGAGGGTCAGCTGAGCGAGCCTGGCTGGTTCTGAAGGGCGACGCGGATCCGCGATGCCTGATTGCGTGCGTTTGCCGCCCAGGGGTGGGCGGTAGACGTCCGCGCTACTGGATTGCGGCCCGCCGCCGCCCCGGCGGGGCTTGGGGTGCGCTCCGCGCCCGAACTTCACACGCTCGGCTGTTTTCACTGGTGTGTGGGGGATTCGGGTCGCAACCTCACCCGCTCATGTGGAGGGACGGGGCATCGGGGCGGGGCCGGGTCTGGTAGGCACGGGCGTTATGGGAGAAGTTGCCGGGATCCGGCGGTATCCGGTGAAGAGTGCGCGCGGCGAGAGCCTCGGCGAGGTGTCGGTCGAGAGCGGTGGGCTGGCCGGGGACCGGACCTGGGCCTGTGTCGACGACGCGGATCAGACGATCGGGAGCGCCAAGCATCCGCGCCGGTGGGGTGGGCTCCTGGAGGTGACCGCGGCGGGGGAGCCGGCCACGATCGAGGTGGGCGGGTCACGGTACGGGGCCGGCAGCACCGAAGCGGACAAAGCGCTCGGCGAGCATCTCGGGCGGCCGGTGCGGCTGACCCGTACCGTGCCGGCGCAGCCGCGGATCCACCGGTTGTTGCCGGACGACTCCGGGATGGTGCCGGACTGGCTCGCCGAGCTGCGACCCGGGCAGGAACGGCTCGAGGAGTCCGGTGGGTATGCGCGGACCGGGCGGTTCGTCGACTTCGGCGCGGTGCACCTGGTCACCACGGGGCGCTGGCCGAACTGGCCGAGCGGGTCGGGCGCCCGGTGGCGGCCGACCGGTTCCGGCCCAACCTGGTGATCACGGCGGATGCCGACCCGGAGCCGGGCGCCGAACTGAGGATCGGTGACGTGGTGCTGCGGGTGCTGTTCCGCACGCCGCGCTGTGTGGTGCCGGGGCTGGGGCAGACCGGGTTGCCGGCCGACCCGGCGGTGCTGCGGACCCTCGCCAGGCATTACCGGGTCAGGGTGTTCGGCGACGGCAAGGCCGCGTGTTTCGGGGTGTACGCCGACGTGCTCCAACCCGGCCACCTGAAACTCGGCACCCCAGTAGCTCCGGCATAGCCCCCCGCTGTGTGTGGAGTTGCGGCGCGCAGCGCGCCGAAAGTCCCCACGCTGTGCTGTTTCCGGCCGTGTGTGTGAAGTTGTGGTGCGGTGCGCGCCGAAAGTCCCCACGCTGCAGGGTTTCCGGGCGTGTGTGTGAAGTTCGGGTGCGGAGCGCGCCGAAAGTCCCCACACAGAGCCCGCCCTCCCTGGGGGCTCCCCCTTTGACAGTGTGGCGGGGAGGGGGTTGGGGGTGGGGGCGCGTTGTGGAGAACTCTGGACGGTGGAAAAACGGGACCTCTCCGGAAACGCTGCGGCCAGGGGTTTTCCGTGACCACCCGCGGGCGTCGCCCCGGAGGGTTTCGCGTTCGGGACGCGCCAGCGGCCTGCGAAGCCCGCAGGGGTCCCGGCGGGAGCGGCGGTCTGTACCCCGGCGGACGCACGCGGCGGGAGCGGCGGTCTGTACCCCGGCGGACGCACGACATCATGAATTTGATCTTGATGTGGCACGGCGGAGCGGGCGGATCGGCGAGGCGGTACGTTTCCTGGCATGTCCCGACCGCGTCCCGCCACCATTCGTGACGTCGCGGCGCTGGCCGGGGTGTCGGTGGGCACCGCGTCGAAGGCGTTGAACGGGCGCGGCTCGCTGCGCGCGGAGACCGTGGCGCGGGTCCGGCAGGCGGCCGGGCAACTCGACTTCCGGGCCAACGAGGCGGCCCGCAGCCTGCACGCGGACCGGACCTACACGGTCGGGATGATCACCACGGACACCATCGGGCGGTTCAGCATCCCGCTGCTGATCGGCGCCGAGGACATTCTCGGCGCGGGGCAGGTGTCCGTGCTGCTCTGCGACGCGCGCGACGATCCGATCCGGGAACGGCACCACCTGCAGGTGCTGCTCAGCCGCCGAGTCGACGGGATCATCGTGACCGGCCGGCGGGCCGGGACGCGGGCGCCGATCGGGGCCGGCCTGCCCGTTCCGGTGGTGTACGCGTTCCTCGCCTCGGCCGACCCGGCGGACTGCTCGATCGTCCCGGACGAGGCGGCCGGGATCCGGATCGCCGCGGAGCATCTGCGCAGTACCGGCCGGTCGCGGCTGGTGCACGTGACCGGTCCGGAACACCATCACTCCGCCCGGGTGCGCGCCGAGGCCCTGACCGGGCTGGTGGCGGCGCCGCTCTTCGGCGAGTGGAGCGAGGCGTGGGGGCGGCGGGCGGCTGGGCTGCTGCTCGCCCGTGGGGGCGATTTCGACGGCGTGATCTGCGGGAACGACCAGATCGCCCGGGGTGTGGCGGAGACGTTGCGAGAGGCCGGCCGGGACGTGCCGCGGGATGTCGCGGTGACCGGTTTTGACAACTGGGACGTCATCGCCGAGGCCAGCCGGCCGCCGCTGACCAGCGTGGACATGGACCTGGAGGGCCTGGGTCGGTCGGCGGCCGGGCTGTTGCTGGACGCGATCGCCGGAAACCCGGCACCGGGCCCGCACCGGCACCCGACCCGGCTGATCATCCGGGATTCGTCAGTTCTCTGAAACGAGGCACGTTTCTCCGAGGCGCAGACGTTGAGCCACTTCCCAAGTTAGGCTAGCCTAACCAAAGTCGGGTTGGCTGCCGGACTTGGTGTCCCACCTGCTCCGCTGCCCGGTGCAGGTGGGACACTCCTGCGCGTGCTGGACCAGTTGCTGCCGTACCCGGTGCGTTCCGCGGTCGCGTTCACCGACGACCCGGACGAGGCCTGCTATCCGGGCGAGGAAGCCCTGGTCGCATCGGCTGCGCCGGGCCGTCGCCGGGAGATCCTGACCGCCCGCCGCTGCGCCCGGGAGGCGCTGCAGGCCCTCGGCCGTGCCCCGGCCCCGATCCTCCGCGGCCCCCGGCGGGAGCCGATCTGGCCGGACGGGGTGGTCGGCAGCATCACCCACTGCGCCGGCTTCCGCGCCGCGGTCGTGGCGCCCGCCGGCGACATCGCGAGCGTGGGCGTCGACGCCGAGCCGCATGCCCCGCTGCCGCCCCGCGTGCTCGGCACGGTGACCACTCCCGCCGATCGTGACCTGCTGGCCCGTCTCGCCGTCACGCACCCGGACGTGTGCTGGGACCGGCTGCTGTTCAGTGCCAAGGAGTCGATCTACAAGGCGTGGTTCCCGGTGACCGGCCGCTGGCTGGGCTTCGAGGACGCGCGGCTGGACATCGACCCGGAAGCCGGAACGTTCACCGGCCACATCCTGATCGACGGTCCGCTGAGCCGGATGTCCGGCCGCTACCTCGTCGATCGAGGTCTCATCCTGACCGCCGTCGTCACCCACCCGGCTCGCTAGCCTCTGCTCAGGCGCGGGGGTGTCGGTCGACCCGGGCGCGACCACGTTGCAGCGGGTGCCCTCACTTAGCAGAGCGGCGAGGCCTGGCTTCCCTCGTTGCGGCTGGCGATCTTCTCGATCCGGCACAGGTCGTGCACGGCCACGGCCGGGTCCAGTTGCCACACCCCGAACGTCCACTCGAACCCCGAGCTCACCAGCAGCCGGCTGTCCGGGGAGAAGGCCAGCGCGCCGCTGCGGTCCTGGTGCCCGGTCAGGGTGGCGGCCAGCTGCCGGCTGCCGGTGTCCCAGAGGTGGACCCGGCCGTTGAACTCGGTCGACGCGATCGTCCGGCCGTCCGGGGCGAACGCGACCGCGTCGACCTGCTGGATCTGATCCGGGGTGTGCCAGCGCACCTGGGTGCCGTCCGGGCTGCGGACCTCGACGTGGCCGCTGGTCCCGGCCACCGCGAGGGTGCCGTCGACCGGTGACACCGCGAGGTCGAGGGCCTGGTAGGCCCCGAGCGGGAGGCTGCCGGCCTCCGCGAAGTCCGCCGTGTGCCAGCGTCGCAGGACCGAGGAGAACCTATTCGGTACGGAGGAGGTCAGGGTCGCCAGCAGCGTCGAACCGTCCGGGCTGAACGCCACGGCGTAGGGCGAGAACGTGTCCTTCGGCTCCGGGCGGAACCGGCCGCGCACCTCCCGCCGGACCACGTCGTAGAGCACGATCTCGGCGGCGTTCTCCCGATCGGCGGCGGGGTCGAAGATCTCCCGCGCGTTCGTGCCGGTGGCGACCGCGACCAGTGCGCCGTCCGCGGAGGTGGCCAGGTCGTTGGGCAGCCCGGCGAGCGGGACGGTCTCCCGGATCCGGCCGGTCTCCGCGTCCCGCACCTCGAGCGTGTGCGCGCCGGTGGCGACGACAAGGGTGCCGCCGGCCGCGTAGGACGCCCGGCCGAGCCCGCCACCGGCCCGGATCTCGGTGACCAGCAGGCGCGAGGCCGTGTCCCAGACGCGCACCCGGCCGTCCTCGACCGCGGTGGCCAGCCGTCGGCCGTCCGGGGAGAACGAGCTGCTGAGCACCAGCCCGTCGTGCCGGAGCCAGGTGGTCGTGCGCCGTAAAACCGCGGTCGGTGCGTCGAGGCCGGTGACCACGGCGAGGTGACCGTCCGGCGAGACGGCGGCCGCGGTGTATGCCGCCACGCCGGTGTCCTGGGTCGTCTTCGTGTCGCCGGTCAGCGAGAACACCACCGAACTCCGGTTGCCGTTGTTGGCGATGACCGCGCCGTCCGGGGTGGTCGCGATCCGGCCGGCCCCGGGGGTGCCGGCGTCCGGGATCATGGTGCGCAGCTTCTTGCCGGCGGGCACCGACCACTGGGCGAGCTGCCCGAACCGGTTCGCTCCGACCAGGGTGCCGTCCGGCGCGAACGCCACGTGAACGGTCTCCGGGATGTCGGTCACGACTGTGCCGTCGCTGAGCCGCCAGACCCGGGCCGGAGCCGTCATGCTCTTGCCGATCGCCACGTACGCGCCGTCCGGGCTGACCGTGATGTCGTAGGCGAAGTAGTCGCCGACCGGGATCGACCGGATGAGCCGGCCGGTCGCCGCGTCCCACATGCCGAGCTGGGCGCCGCTGACCTTGAGATCGGTCCGGGACGCCACCACCGTGGACGTCCCGGGCAGCCAGGTCGCGGCCGCGCCGCCCGGCAGGCTCCGGAGCGGCCGCCCGGTGCCGGCGTCCCAGATCTGCAGGCTGCCGGCGGCCAGGGCGCTGGAGAGCAGGAACCGGCCGTCCGCGGAGAACGCCACCGAGACCACCGGCTGTTGGGTGTCCTCGCCCGGCGTGACCAGCGGCTCACCGATGGATGCGAGGGTCTCGGCATCCCAGAGCCGGATCGTGCCGTCGGGGTAGCCGATCGCTATCCGCGCGCCGTCCGGGCTGACCGCCGCGGAGTGGCCGCCCGGCTCGGTGCCGAGCGTGCCGATCGAGTTGGCCATCTGCGCCGAGAGCAGTGCGCCGCGCGCCTCCACGGTCGGCGACTCCTGCCAGCCGTCCAGCGCCCGCCGGACCGCGGTGATCTCGTTCCGGTCCAGCGCGTTCAGGGCCTCCACCGCATACTGCCGGGACAGCGCGTTCTGCCGGCTGGCCTGCGCCTCCTGCTTCTTCTCCACCGCGACCTGCTGCTGGTTCACCGCCACGAGACCGCCGGCGACCGCCAGCAGCAGCGCCACCGCCAGCCCGGCGACCAGCCGGCGCAGCCGCCCGTTCGCCCGGCGCCGGGCCGTCTCGGTGCGTTCCGCGGCCTCCGCGCCGGCGGCCAGGAACGCCCGCGCCTCGGCCGGCAGCCCGCCCGCGTCGGTCAGCCGCTCCCGGGCGGCGAGCAGCCGGGCGCCGCGGAGCAGCAGGTCCGGGTCGTGGCCGGATCGCTCCCAGTCCTCGGCGGACTCGATGACCCGCTGCCGCAGCTCCAGGTCGGCCTCCGCGTCGGACACCCACCCGGCCAGGCGCGGCCAGCCGGTCAGTAGCGCCTCGTGGCTGATCTCGACGGTGTCCGTGCCCGCGGTGACCAACCGCTCGGCGACCAGCCGGTCCAGCACCCGGGAACCGCCAGGGCTCCGCTCACCGCGCCGGCGGACGACAGTGTTGTTGCTGGTCACCGTGACCAGCGAGAGCAGCGCGACGCGCAGCACCTCCTGGTCCTCCGGCGTCAGGTCCAGATAGATCCGCTCGGCCGTCTCCGCGATCGCGTGCCGGATGCCGCCGGTCTCCCGATAGGCCTCGACGGTGAGCCGGTCGCCCTGCCGGCGCTCCCAGGTGGCCCGCAACGCGTGTGCGAGCAGGGGCAGCGCTCCGGGCTCGTAGCCCCCGCCGGCCGTGGCCGGGCGGCCGCCGAGCGAGTCGGCGCCGAGGTCACTCAGCATCAGCTCGGGCAGGCCGGGGTCGACGGTCAGCCCGGCCTGCTCGGCCGGCTCGACGACGGCCCGGCGCAGCGCCTCGGCGTCCAGCGGGCCGAGCACCACGTGGCCGGCGGCCAGCAGCTCGGCCAGCGGCGGCAACGCGACGCAGGCCGGATAGAAGTCGGAGCGCACCGCGATCACCACGAGCGCCGGCGCCGCGCCGGTCAGCGCCGCGGCGAAGGCGAGCCGCTCGGCCGGGTCGGGGCACTGGGTGAACAGCTCCTCGAACTGGTCCACCACGATCACCGGCCGCCGCCCCTGGTCCGCGGCCGCCCCGGCCAGGCGCCCCAGGAGCTGCGGCTCCCGCCGGATCTCGCCGGCCGACGGCAGCGTTTGACCGGTGGGTGGGTGCCGGATCAGGCCGGTGAGGCTCTGGACCAGGTCGTGCAGGGGTGTCGAGCCGGGCGTCAGCACCAGCCAGGGCCACCGCGTCGCCTCCGGGCCCAGCCGGCCGGCGCCGATCGCCGGCAGCAGACCGGCACGCAGCAGGGACGACTTGCCGGCACCGGAGACACCGGTGACGACGAGCGGCGGCCCGCCCACCGTCTGCTCGCTCAGCCGGGCCAGCAGCTCGGCGACCTGCGCCTCGCGCCCGCGGAACCACGGCGCGTCGGCGGGCTGGAAGCTGGCCAGACCGGGATAAGGAGGGACGGAACCGGCGGACGCCTCCGGAGCCGGCAGCGGCTCCAGGGTCACCGCGACGAGCTGGCGCCGGACCTGCTCGAGCTGCTGGTTGAGCAGGAAACTCTGCCCGGCGAACTGCTGCCGCAGGTCGTCGATCGAGCGGCGGACGTCGGTGAGCATCCACTGCAGCGCGCCGACGTCGCTGCCCAACTCGTCGAAGGCCTGCTCCAGCTGCTGCCGCAGGTCGTCGTCGGCGGTGGCGGCCTCGGTCAGGGCCGTGGCGACCGCGTCGACGCCGTGCAGCAGCGCGGAGACCTCGGCCTGCAGCTGCCGGCTCTGCTGGTCGCCGGCGTTCAGCAGGGGCAGCAGGTCGTCGGCGACGGCATCCCGCCACTGCGTCTCGGTGATCGGGCCGGTGCCGCGCATCCGCTGCGCCGTACCGGCCAGCGTGTCCGCGAGGAAGTTGCTGCCCAGGCCGCCGAGCTGGGCCAGCGCCACGGCGAACTCGGCGGAGACACCGAGCCCGGCGCCGGCGACCGGTGCGACGGCGGAGGCGGTGAGAAAGGCCAAGATTGCGTACGGACTGGCGCCCTGCACCCGCTCCCGCGCCCGCCGCCCGGTGTCCCGCACCCAGGAGCGCACACCGGCGCGGGCCCGCTCGGCGGGCTCCGGGGTGAGATCGGGTTCGGTCATGGCTCCGTCCTTCGTGGACATCGGCGTTGCTCGGAGCCCCATGGTGGCACCGATGGGCGACCCGGCACATCGGACCCAGGTCGTAGTTTCGGGCGGCGATCTTCCGGGCGGCGCTCGTACGAAAAAATGTCGGTGGGGCTGCGTACTTTGGGACCGTGACCGAGAAACCGCCTCGCGAGGACGTCGGCCGCCAGCCGATGGCCTGGTGGCCGGTCGGCCTGATCGCGTCCGCCGCGACCCTGCTGTTGCTGATCACCGCGGGTCGGTACGACTATCACCGCGACGAGCTCTACTTCCGTCTGCTCGGTGCCCACCCGGCCTGGGGTTATGTCGACCAGCCGCCGTTCACCCCGCTGCTCGACCGCCTGGCGATCGAGTTCCTCGGCGATCACCTCTGGGCGATCCGGCTCCCCGGCGCTCTGATGCTCGGCCTCGCCGCCCTGCTCGCCGCGGCGATCGCCCGCGAGGTCGGCGGTGGCGCCGGCGCCCAGTCGGTCGCGGCGTCGGTGGTCTTCGGCACGTTCCCGCTCACCGCCGCGCACGTCGGCTCCACCGCCGCACCTGACCTGCTGGTCTGGCTCGGGGTGAGCCTCTTCGTGCTGCGTGCGCTCCTGCACGACCGGCCACGGTCCTGGCTGTGGGCCGGTCTGGTCGCTGGGCTCGGTCTCTACAACAAACACCTGGTCGTGCTGCTTCTGCTGTGCCTGGCCAGTGGTCTGCTGCTGGTCGGCCCGCGCGGGGTGCTGCGCTCCCGGTGGCTGTGGGGCGGCGTCGCGATCGCGGTGCTCGTCGGCCTGCCCAACCTGATCTATCAGGTGGCGAACGACTTTCCGCAGGCCGAGATGGCCCGGGCGCTGGCCGAGGAGAAGGGCGCCGAGTCCCGGGTGCTGCTCGTGCCGTTCCAGTTCGTGCTGATCGGCCTGCCTCCGGTGTGGATCGCCGGGATCGTCACGCTGCTGCGCGACCCGCGGTGGCGGCCGATCCGGGCGTTCGCCGTGGCGTACCCGTTGATGTTGATCTTGTTGTTGGTGATCGGCGGGCAGCCCTACTATCCGCTGGCCCTGCTCACGGTGCTCTTCGCGATCGGCGCCGTGCCCACGGTGCGCTGGCTCGCCGGCCGGCCCTCCCGGAAGTATCAGCTGGTCACCGGGCTGGTGATCTTCAGTGCGATCGGGATGATCACGTCGCTGCCGGTGATTCCGGAGAGCCGGTTGGCCGGCTCGTTCCCGGCCGAGGTGAACCAGACGATCGCCGATCAGATCGGCTGGCCGGAGTACATGGCGCAGGTCGCCGCGGTCTACCGCGCGCTGCCGGCCGCGGATCAGGCCCGCACGGTGCTGTTCACCGGCAACTACGGCGAGGCCGGTGCGCTCGATCGGTTCGGCCGCCCGCTCGGCCTGCCCCAGGTCTACAGCGGACAGAACGAGATGCACCGGTTCGGCCCGCCGCCGGACGATCACGACGTGGTGATCGCGGTGCTGCAGTCGCCGCCGCGCTGGGCCGGCACGTGCACCGAGCGCGGCGCGCTGCGGAACGTGGCAGGTGTCGAGAACGAGGAGACCGAGGAGGCGCACATCTATGTCTGCCGTTTGACTGTGCCCTGGCACACGCTCTGGCCGGGGCTCCAACACTATTCGTGACCGTTGTGCGACAGTGCGGTCATGATCAATGCGGACGTCACCCGGCGGGTGGTCACCGAATTCCTGGCCTACGTGCGATCCGGGCGTGATCCGAGCCGGGCCGTTTCGCTGATGGCGCCGCAGGTGCGGGCCCATCAGGTGCAGTCCGAGGACCCGGTGACGATCATGCGGAGTCCCGCGGACTATGCCGAGCACGTTCAGGAGATGGTCGACACCTGGGGCGATTTCCACCTCCAGGTCGAGGATCTGCTGGTGGACGGCCCGCGGGCGTATGTCCGGCTGGCGCAGACCGGGCGGCACATCGAGACCGGGCGGGTGGTCCGGCAGATCAACGCGGTGGTCTACCACGTCGAGGACGGCCGGATCACCGAGTACTGGATGCAGATCGACCGTGCGGGCCTGAACGCCCAGCTGCACGGCGAGCCCCGTCTGAACTGAACCGGCCGGTCCGGGCGGTCCGTCTGCGGCGGGGTGCGGGTGGCTTTTCGGCTGCGGGTGAGCCGTGGGGAGCAGGCCGCTGCTTTCCGGTACGCCCATGGGCGTACCGGAAGGTCCGTCCCGGAGCGGACGCGGTCCCGCGTCGCGTCCGCGACAGTGGGCAGATGACTGAGCGTGCGTTTCGTTTCGGAGTCATCGCCGGGCAGGCCCGCACCGGCGCGGAGTGGGCGGCGACCGCCCGGCGCGCCGACGAGCTCGGGTACGACACCCTGCTCATCCCGGACACCCTCACCACGTTGTCGCCGTTCGCGGCGCTGGCGGCGGCCGCCGCGGTGACCAGCTCACTGCGGCTCGGCACCTACGTGCTGAACGCGCCCAACCGCACGCCCGCGCACGTCGCCTGGGAGACGGCCAGTCTGCAGACGATCAGCGACGGCCGGTTCGAGCTCGGTGTCGGCGGCGGCCGGCCGAACGGGCACGCGGACACCGCTGCGCTCGGCGGGATGTGGGGCACCCCGGGGGAGCGGCTGCACCGGACCGCAGACACCATCGCGGCCGCCCGCGCCCTGCCGGACCCGCCGAAAGTGCTGGTCGCGGCGTCCAAGCCGGGCATGATGCGGCTCGCCGCGGAGCAGGCCGACGTGGTGACGTTCGGGCTGCCGCCGGCCACCACGCCGTCCGAGTTGTTCCGCGCCGCCGCGTCGTTCCGAGCGCTGTCGAACCGCGCGGACCAGGTCGAGCTGCTGGCCGCCGTGACCGCTTTTGCCCCGAGCGTTCTCGCCCTGCCGGAGTGGCTGTCCCGGCAGGTCGGCGGCGATCCGCGGGAGATGGCGGCGTCCGGCGCCGCGGCCTTCCTGATCGGTGACGTGGATCAGGCCGCCGAGGAGCTGCGCCGGCGACGGGCGGAGGGCGGTTTTTCGTATTTCGCCGTGAACGGCATGTTCCTGGAGGAGTTCGCCCCGGTGCTGCAGCGTTTGCGCGCGACCGAGCCGGTCAGCGCCGGGTGAGGCCGGATCTTTCGCCTCGGACCGCCCAGGCAGCGGCGGTGAGCGGGATCGACCCGTCCGCCCCGGAGGGCAACCGTTCCCGGAGCGACTCCCGCAACGCGTCGCGCTGCGTGTCGTTCCGGGTGCTCAGGTAGCTCGGCGCGGTTCCCTGGCCACCCAGGAACGGCGTCCAGAAGTCGTCGAAGTCGCGGAACACCGTCGGGATCTCGATCCGCCGGGTGGTCACGTCCCGCAGCCCCGCCCCGGACCACCAGGCGGCCAGCACGTCGTCGCGGCAGAACGCATATCGGATCGCCTCGTCCCGGTTGCCCAGCTCCGGATCGAGGTCGGCGGCCGCTGCCCAGAAGTGCTGCATCATCGCCATGCCGCCGGCGTAGTCCCAGACGTAGGCGGCGATCACCGCGCCGGGCGTCGCCACCCGGCAGAACTCGGCGACGGCCGCCTCGGGATGGGGCACGAAGTTGAGCGCCAGGCCGCTGACGATGGCGTCGAAAGAGCCGCTGGCCAGGGGCAATGCCGCGGCATCCGCAGCGCACGGCAGCACCTGCGGGTGTGCTGTGTACGGCTTCTGTTCAGATGGCGCGTGTCGTGACGGTTCGGATGGCGAGCGGGGCAGCGCGGTGAGGAAGCCTGGTGACGAGTCCGCGCCGACGAGCAGGGCCGGCGCGGGGATCTGCCCGGAAAGTGCCCCGGTCCCGCAACCCACGTCGAGCCATCGCCGCCCGGCCGGCACGCCGATCCAGCCCACGAACACCTCCGCGACCCGGCGACTCCACCGGCCCACGTAGGCCTCGTAGGCATCACCCACCTGCCAGGAGATGTCCCCCATCCTTCGAGGCTAGGACCATCCCCGGCGTTACGCCTCCCGGGTTTGTCCACAGGGTGGCGACCGGCTTGTCGGGTTGTCCACAGGGCTTCGGTGGAGGCGGCTCGGAATCTGCGACCGTGGCGCGATGCTTCCCGGATCCGACGATGACGAGTTCGCCCGGACCTGCCTCGAGCAGGCCGGCGTTCTCACCGTGGCGCAAGCCGTCCGCCTTCTGGGGCGTGGCATCGCCCGAGGTCACGTGAACGCCGGTCGATGGCGCCAGGTGTGCCGTGGCATCGTCACGACGACGAACGGTGAGCTTCTCCGGCGGCAGCAGCTGTGGGCGGCTCTCCTGCTCGCCGGACGAGGCGCGGCCCTCGCCGGGGTGACCGCGCTTGCCGAGGCCGGCGTCCGCGGACTCCGGGACCCCGGCATCCGGGTCCTGGTGCCGGCTGAGCGGAATCGGACACTGCGCCTGCCGGGGCTCCCGTCCGACATGCCACCGGTCCGGATCACCCGGACCCGGCTGCTGCCGGACGAGCACCGGCAGGCCGGCAGCCCGCCGCGGATGATCGTCGCCCGGTCCGTGGTGGATGCGGCGGTCTGGGCGCCGACGTGGGACGCCGCCCGCACCGTGATCGCCGCGTCCTGCCAGCAGCGCCGAGTCACCCCGGCCGAGATCTTCACGGTGCTGGCTACGCGTCGGCGGTTGCCGAGGTTCGCTCTGATCAAGGCGACCCTCAACGATGTCGCGGGCGGTGCGGAGGCGCTGTCGGAAATCGACTTCATGGAGCTGTGCCGGAGGTTCGGCTTTCCGGCACCCGACCGTCAGGAACGTCGCAGGGATCGGTCCGGGCGGATCAGATTCCTGGACGCCTACTGGAAACGGTGGCGCCTGCACGTCGAAATCGACGGATCACATCACATCGACGCGGGGCACTGGGAGAGCGACATGATCCGGCAGAACCAGGTGTGGATCGACGGCGACCGGATCCTGCGTTTCCCGGCCGCGATGATCCGTTCCCAGCCGGAAGCGGTAGCCGTCCAGCTCCGACAGGCGCTAGAAGCCGCCGGCTGGCGCCGCTGACCCCCGGAGTGTGTGGAGTTTGGGTGCGGAGCGCGCCGCAATTCCCCACGTAAGCGTGGGGTAGGCGTTGTGGGGAGTTTGGGTGCGGAGGGCGCCGTAACTTCACACGCAAGGCTGGGGCGGGACGTCAGATCTGGCGGTCTCGGCCGGCGAAGAAGCCGGCGATGATCTGGGGGACCATCAGGCAGACCATCACGCCCAGCGGTGCGCGCCACCCGTCCGTGGCGTCGTGCAACGCCCCGATCAGAATCGGTCCCGGGATGGCGATCAGATACCCCACGCCCTGGGCGAACGCGGACAGTCGCACCACCGTCCCCGGCGTGCGCCCGCGCAGCGCGATCATGGTCAGGACCAGTGGAAACGCCGTGTTCACGATGCCCAGCAGGACGGCCCAGAGCCACGGCGCCGCCGCCGGATCCGCCCAGAGGCCGGCATAACCTGCAATACCGAAAAGCCCCAGCCCGACCGCAATGCCACTCTGCGAGCGCACCCGGCCGGCCAGCGCGGAAAGCCCCATCCCGAGCGGCACCCCGAGCAGCGAGGTGGTCGCGAAGAGCAGCCCGGCGAGTTCCGCGGAGAGCCCGGCGTCCCGGTAGATCTGCGGGAGCCAGCCGATGATCACGTAGGCCGAGGTGGACTGCATGCCGAAGTACACGGCGAGCGCCCACGCGACCGGCTGCCGGATCACCCGGATCGGCGGTGCGCCGTCGTTCCGGGTGGTGGCCGGTGTGCCGTTGCGGGAAGAACGGGCCATCAGCAGCCACGGCGGCAGCGCGATCACCGCGCAGAGCGCCCAGCACGCCAGCCCGAGCCGCCAGTCGCCGAAGCTCTTGGTCAGCGGGACGGTCGCGGCGGCCGCCGTGGTGGCGCCGATGTTCAGCGCGACCGTGTAGAGCCCGGTGACCGTGCCGACCTGGGTCGGGAAGCGGTCCTTGACGATCGACGGCAGCAGCACGTTGACCAGCGCGATTCCGGCCAGCGCCACCGCGCTGAGCAGCAGGAACAGCACCGAGTTCGGCGCGTAGGGCCGGACCGCCAGCCCGGCGGTGAGCAACAGCAGACCGCCGGCGATCACCGGCGGGGCGCCGAGCCGCCGCGCGATCCGCGGCGCGAGCAGGCCGATAGAGGCGAAACAGAGCACCGGTACGGACGTGAGCAGCCCGGCCACCGCCCCGCCCATGCCGAGCCCGTCCCGGATCTCGGTGAGCACGGGGCCGACACTTGTCACCGCGAGCCGCAGGTTGACCGCCGCGAGCACCAGCGCGACGAGCGTGAAGACCTGCCCGCTGCGCGGCCGGATGCGTTGTTCCTCGAGCACTGCCACGGCACCATCTTCGCCCCGGGGCGGTGCCGCCGCGAATCAGCGTGCGCAGCCTCACCACGCCCCGGCCTGCGCGAAAGCCGGACCAGGTATATGCCCGGCCCGGCCAACGGTCATTACAAGTCGATCAACAGAAGCGACAGCAAGTCGATCAAGTAAGGCAAAGCAAGTTGATCAAGCAGAGGCAGAGGCAGAGGCAGAGGCAGAGGCAGAGGCAGAGGCAGAGGCAGAGGCAGAGGCAGAGGCAGGACCAGAGGCAGGACCAGGACCAGAGGCAGAAGCGGGAGCGGCGGCAGGGACGGGAGCAGCGGCAGGAACGGAAGCGGAGGCAGAAGCAGAAGCGGATTCCTGCTCCCGCTCCACCTGCTCGTTCCAATCGCGCTTGCTCGACTGCCAGCCGTCCTCGTTCAGGCCGCGGCGCCAATACCCGGAGATGGACAGCTGATCCATCGTCAGCCCGCGGTCGAGCCGCAGGTGCCCGCGCAGCTCACGGACGAAGCCGGCCTCGCCGTGCACGAACGCGTGCACCCGCCCGGCCGGGAACTCCAGCCCGCGAACCGCCTCGACCAGCGCCTCGCCGACCGGCCGCGCCCCGCGGTGCAGCCAGGTGACGGCGCTGGAGGTGTCCAGCTTCTGCTCCTCGTCGGGCCCGTCCACCTCGATGAACGTCCGGACCGTCGCGCCCGCCGGCATCCCGGCCAGCGCGGCGTTGATCGCCGGGAGGGCGCTCTCGTCACCGGCCAGCAGGTGCCAGTCGGCCTCGGGGCTGGGGGAGTAGCCGCCGCCCGGGCCCATGAACCGGAACACGTCGCCCGGTTTCGCCCGCGCGGCCCACGGCCCGGCGATGCCGGCGTCGCCGTGCACCACGAAGTCGACCCACATCTCGGCGGTCTCCGGCAGCCACTTGCTGACCGTGTAGGTCCGCACCACCGGCCACGACTCGCGCGGCAGGGTCTCCCGGATCGCGTTCATGTCGAACGGCTCCGGGTAGACCACGCCGGCCGGTGGGAAGATCACCTTGATGTAGTGGTCGGTGTAGCGGCCCGCGTCGATCCGGGCGATCGCCTCACCGCCGATGACCACCCGCACCATGTGCGGCGTGAGCTGCTCGACCCGGGTCACCACACCTTCGTGGGCAGGTCGCGCCGGTCTGTTCGCCATGTCTGTACCTCACTGCGGGCGGAAGGATCTTCGGCAAGTAAGGCTACCCTTATTCCCGGCGATCGTCCGTGCCCCGCGCGCAATTTTCGGATTCCCGACACGCCGCCAGGGTTTGCCGGCGGCGGGCACTTCGGACGCTGTCCATGCTGGTCAGCGCATTGTTCCCGGGTGCCGACTACCCGATTCGGCCGGAAAGAAACAGCCGGGCGGTGGACCCCGTCACCCCCAAAAGGTGAGAAAGCGACATTTACCAACCTGAAGCGCCGCAAGATTCGGAACAGCGCGAGGTCCTGGTCGCCGCAAGGTCTGGAAGCGGCGCGGGGCCCGCCGGAAACATCCGGCAGGCCCCGCGTCACAGCTGATCATTTCTGGTCGGTCACGGCAGTTGCCGGTGACGACCGATCATTTTTCGGTACGACGGATCAGTACCGCCGAGGGCGCGACCGAGCGAAGGCGAACGCGATCACGGCCAGCAGCACCAGCACCGCACCGCCACCGAACCACGCCGGGTGGTCGCCGAGCAGGGTCAGCGGGCCGCCCTTGGCGTCGTTACCGGCCGCCGGCTCGGCGAGTACCGCGTCGGAGGTGCTGGTCGGCTCGGCCTGGTCGGGCTCGCCACCGTCCACGCCGTAGTCGGCCGACCCGGCCGCCTCTTCGCTCTCGGTGACCTGCGGCTTCGGCTTCTTCGTCGGCGCCTTGGTGGTCGTCTCCTCGGTGGTGGACTCCGTCTCCTCCGCGGAATCGGAGTCGTTGTCCGAGGTCGTCGACTTGGTGGTGGTCTGCGCCGGCTTGGTGGTCGGCTTGGGGTTCGGGGAGATCGTGGTCTTCGTGGTGCCGGTGGTGGTCTCGTCGTCGGTGGTCGAGCCACCGGTCGAGCCCGCGGTGGTGGTCTTCGTGGCGTTCGGCGAGACCGTGGTCTTCACCGTGGCCTTCGGGGTGGCGGTGGCGTTCCCGGAACCGGTGTTCGTGTTGTTGCCGGTGTTGCCGCCGTTGTTCTGGTTGTTACCACCCTGGTTGTTGCCACCGGTGTTGTTGCCGCCGGTGTTACCGCCCTGGTTGTTGCCACCGTTGTTCTGGTTGCCACCACCGGTGTTGCCACCCTGGTTGTTGCCACCCTGGTTGTTGCCACCGTTGTTCTGGTTGCCGCCGTTGTTGCCGCCACCCGCGGCGGAGACGGTGATCCGTACGGCGTCGATGGCCGGGGTCTGGTTGGCCCGCTCCATCATCGGCGTGCGGTGCGACCCGTCACCGGCCCAGGACGCGCACTGCGCGGTGCCCTCGGCGGGCAGCCCCGGCACCTGGATGGTCACGGTGTCCGGCGCGCGGTCACCCTTCTTGTCCTCGGTGGCGACGAAGAACGCCGGCACCGGCGCGGGGTCCGGCGCTTCCTTCGTGCTGGCCAGCAGCCGGCACGCGGTGTGGAAGTGGCCGCGGACGATCCCGTTCTGCAGAACGCTGGACTCCACGTAGTACCCGCCCTGGCCGGCGGCCAGGAACCGGTCGCGGATCAGGTTCCGGGTGCTCACCTTGAGGGTGAACGGCGTGTTCGGCGCGACCCGGGCCGGCGCCTCGGTGATCAGCAGCGACGCGTCGTTGGCGGCCGAGGCCACCTCACCGAACTCGGTGGAGACGCAGCGGTCGCCCTTCTGGAAACCGTCGTGCGCGGTCAGGTTGCTGTCGATGCAGGTGTCCGTGAGGATCTTCTGCCCGTTCACGATCTTGCCGGCGCCGCTCTCGCTGGCAGCCTTGGTGGACGGTGTCTCGTCGGCGTGCGACAGCTGGGTGAAACCGATGACGCCACCCACGGCGACGACCACGGCCCCGGCGGCGAGCAGCCGGGTGCGACCCGACCCGGCGGCCGCTAGGCCGGTACGACGGTTGCCCGAGCTTCCCATGACGTGCCCCTCCATATGTGGCGTCCGCCATTCGTGTGGCGCCGACGCCCAGACGTTAGGAGCACCTCTCACAGAAAGCAATTCCGGAACTTTATTTAAGGTTCTTGCGGCCAAAACTTAAAGAAAAGATATGAGTCGGGCGGTGAACCGGGGGGCATCCACCGAACGGATGATGCCGGGGGTTCAACAAGATCACGAAAAAAATCTCTGACCTGGTCTAACTCAACCACAGCCCACGCGCAGAGTAAACGTCCCGCAACACTTCGACGCGGTCGGTCATGATGCCGTCCACGCCCATGTCGAGCAGCCTGCGCATTTCTTCGGGATCGTCGACCGTCCACACGTGCACTTCCCGGCGAAGTCGATGGACGTATGTGAGAAATCGCGGGGTGAGTACCGTGAACCGGCCGTGCCGGACCGGGATCTGCACGGCGGCCACGGATTCCGGCAGGCGCACCGGCATCCCGGTGATCGAGGCCAGCCGCAGCCGGGCCACGCCGCGCCTGCCGACCGACGTCGCCACCCGCGGGCCGGCGAGCGCGCGCACCCGGGCCAGCCGGGCGTCGCTGAACGAGGCGAGCAGCACCCGGTCCTCGGCGCCGGCCCGCCGGACCGTGGCCACCGCCGGTTCGGCGACCGCGTCGGACTTCACGTCGACGTTGAACCTGACCTGCGGCCAGGCGTCCAGGACCTCGTCCAGGCGGGGCACCGCGGCGGCACCGCCGACCCGCACCGTGGACAGGTCGGCCCAGGTGAGGTCGGCGACCCGGCCCGGGCGCCCGGCGACGCGGTCCAGCCGGTCGTCGTGGATGACGACCGGGACGCCGTCCGCGGTGGCGTGCACGTCGGTCTCCACGTACCGGTAACCGAGCCCGACCGCGCGGGCGAACGCCGCGGCGGTGTTCTCGTCACCCTCCGCCGCCCCGCCGCGATGGGCGAACGCCAGCGGTTTCGGCGCGTCGAGGTAAGCATGATCCACAAGAGCAGTATGCCGGGGTTGTTGCGAAGACGTAAAAGAAGCCGACGGGCATTGACCATCGACATTGCTCTGATGATCCTTATCCCACGTGCGTGGAGGGCGGCAGGGAACTGGAAACGATCGAGTACGACGTGGTGATCGTCGGCGGCGGCACGGCAGGTTCCGTGGTGGCGTCCCGGCTGTCGGCAGATCCGCAGCTCAGGGTGTGTCTGATCGAGGGCGGACCGTCCGATGTCGGCGATGACCGGGTGCTCCGGCTCCGGAACTGGCTGAACCTGCTGGAGACCGCATTC
This sequence comes from Actinoplanes awajinensis subsp. mycoplanecinus, assembly GCF_001509495.1. Taxonomy (NCBI): domain Bacteria; kingdom Bacillati; phylum Actinomycetota; class Actinomycetes; order Micromonosporales; family Micromonosporaceae; genus Actinoplanes; species Actinoplanes awajinensis. Next base: position 18,583 of record NZ_LLZH01000002.1, read on the forward strand.
GACTACGACTATCCGACGGTGCCCCAGCCGCGCGGTAACTCGCACATCCGGCACTCGCGTGCCCGGGTGCTCGGCGGCTGTTCCTCGCACAACACCATGATCAGTTTTTTGCCGCCCGCGGCGGATTTCGCCGACTGGGTGGCGGCCGGCGCGACCGGCTGGTCCTTCGAGGAGATGCTGCCCTACTGGGAGCGGCTCGCCATCAATATCACCCAGGTGGCCGAAAAGGATCGCAACCCGCTCGCCGCGGACTTCGTGGCCGCCTGCCACAGCGCGCTCGGCGTGCCGGTGACCGACGACTTCAACGCCGCGCCGTTCGCCGACGGGGCCGGTTTCCTGCCGGTCGGCTACCACCCGGAGACCGGGATCCGCTCCTCGGCGTCGGTCGCCTACCTGCACCCGCACCTGGACCGGCCGAACCTCACGATCATGACCGAGACCTGGGCGTACCACCTGGACCCGGAGCGCGGCGTGACGGTGCGGACGGCCGGCGGGGACCGGCTGATCACGGCCCGGCACGAGTACGTGCTCTGCGCCGGCGCGGTGGACACCCCGCGCCTGCTGCTGCTCTCCGGGATCGGACCGGCCGACGACCTGAAACGGCTCGGCGTCCCGGTGCGCCTCGACCTGCCCGGGGTGGGCGAGAACCTGCTGGACCACCCGGAGTCGCTGATCCTCTGGGAGGCGAGCCGGCCGATCCCGCCGATGTCGGTGATGGACGCCGACGCCGGGCTCTTCGTCCGGCGGGACCCGGCGGCGGACCGCCCCGACCTGATGTTCCACCTCTACCAGATCCCGTTCACGGTCAACACCGCGCGACTCGGCTACGACGTGCCGGAGCACGGCTTCGGGATGACACCGAACGTGCCGCGCCCGCACAGCGTGGGCCGGCTGACCCTGGCCGACGCCGATCCGGCGACGAAGCCGCTGCTGGACTTCCGGTACTTCACCGACCCGGACGGCTACGACGAGCGGACCATCGTCGACGGGCTGCGGCTGGCCCGCGAGGTGGCGGCGACCGAGCCGTTCGCGTCGTGGATCGCCCGCGAGATCGCTCCCGGTCCGCTGCTGCGCACCGACGAGGAGCTTTCCGCGTACGGGCGGGCCGCGCACCACACCGTCTACCACCCGGCCGGCACCTGCCGGATGGGCGCGCCGGGTGACCCGGCCACCGTGGTCGGGCCGGACCTGCGGCTGCAGGGCTTCGACAACGTACGTGTCGCGGACGCCTCGATCTTCCCCACCATGCCGACGGTGAACCCGATGGTCGCGGTGCTGATGATCGGCGAGCGGGCCGCCGACCTGATCCGGCGGAGGTGACCGGGGTGACCCCGACGATCGCGGTGCGGAACCTGTGGAAGGTGTTCGGCCCGCGCCCGGACCGGGTGGTCGGCTCCCCGCTGGCCGACCTGCCCCGGGCCGAGCTGCGCGCCCGTACCGGCTGCCTGGCCGCGGTCCGGGACGTCAGCTTCGAGGTGGCCCGCAACGAGGTCTTCGTGGTCATGGGGCTCTCCGGCAGCGGCAAGTCGACCCTGGTCCGCTGCCTGACCCGGCTGATCGAGCCGACCAGCGGCGAGATCGAGATCGACGGCGAGGCGGTCCGCGCGATGAGCGCGAAGCGGCTGCGCGACCTGCGCCGGCACCGGGTGGCCATGGTGTTCCAGCACTTCGGGCTGCTGCCGCACCGCTCGGTGCTGGACAACGCCGCCTACGGCCTGGAGATCCAGGGCGGGTCCCGCGCGGACCGGTACCGCAAGGCTGCCGAGGTGCTGGAGCTGGTCGGGCTGACCGGCCACGAGCAGCAGCTGCCCGAGGAGCTCTCCGGCGGCATGCAGCAGCGGGTCGGTCTGGCCCGGGCGCTGGCCACCGACCCCGAGGTGCTGCTCTTCGACGAGCCGTTCAGCGCCCTGGACCCGCTGATCCGCCGGGACATGCAGGCCGAGGTGCGCCGGCTGCACGCCGAGGTGGGCAAGACCATGGTCTTCATCACCCACGACCTGGCCGAGGCGCTGACCCTCGGCGACCGGATCGCGGTGCTGCGCGACGGCGAGCTGGTGCAGGTGGGCACGCCGGAGGAGCTGGTCGGCGCCCCGGCCGACGGGTACGTCGAGGACTTCGTCCGGGACGTCCCGCGTGCCGACGTGCTGACCCTGCGCTGGATCATGCGCCCGGCCGTCGACGGCGAGGAGTACGAGGACACCCCGCTGCCGCAGGACACCGTGATCCGGGACGCCGTGCCGCGGGTGCTGCGGGCCGCCCGCCCGATCCTGGTGACCGATGGTGATCAGCGGGTAGGTGTCGTCGACGCGGAACGGCTGCTGCCCGCGCTGCTGGGGCACCGGCGCCAGGTCCCGGCATGACCGCCGTCCTCGCGAAGCCGGCGCCGCCGCGGGAGCGGAACGGGCGGAACCCGCGGGGCGCGTGGAGCAGGCGCAAGGAGCCGTTCACCCGTCGTACCGTGATGGGGTTGTCGGTCGTCGCGACCGTGGTCGCGTATCTGATCTTTCGCACGACGGCGGCCGCGGACGCACCCGACGCGGCGGCGTTCCGGCTGTTCGGCGACGTGCGGGACTGGGTGGACGACAACCGCGACACCCACCCGCTGTTCCTGTACGGCATCAACTACCTGCGTCTCGGTGTGCGGGTGCTGGTCGAGGGGATCCAGGCGGGGCTGACCGGTCTCGGACTGCCCGGGCTGGTCGCGGTGGCCGGCGCGGTCGCCTTCGTGCTCGGCGGCTGGCGACCGGCGCTGCTGGCGGTCGCCGGGTTCCTCGGTTTCGGGTTCCTCGGCCTCTGGCCGGAGAGCGTCGACACGCTCGCCCTGACCCTGACCGCGGTGCTGCTCGCGGTGCTGATCGGGGTGCCGATCGGCGTGCTGGCGGCGCGGGTCGGCTGGTTCGGCACGGCGCTGCGGCCGGTGCTCGACGTGATGCAGATCCTGCCGACCTTCGCCTATCTGGCGCCGATGACACTGCTCTTCCTGATCGGCTCGCCGGCCGCGGTGGTGGCCACCCTGATCTACGCGGTGCCGGTGACCATCCGGATCACCGAGCTGGGCATCGCCGGGGTCGCCCCGAGCGCGGTGGAGGCGGCCACCGCGCAGGGCTCGACCGCCCGGCAGCTGCTCACCAAGGTCCGGCTGCCGATGGCCCGGCCCACCCTGGTGCTCGCGGTCAACCAGACGATCATGATGGCGCTCTCGATGGTCGTGGTGACCGCGCTGATCGACGCGCCCGGCCTGGGCGTGAACATCCTGCGCGCGCTGGAACGGGTGAACGTCGGCGCCGCGTTCGACGCCGGTCTGGCGATCGTGCTGATGGCGATCGTGCTGGACCGGGTCACCACGGCCGCGGCCCGCAGGCAGCACCGGGACTGGCGGCTCGCCGTGCCGGTGCTCGCCGCCGCGGCGCTGATCGCCGCCCTGCCGATCCCCGGTGACCTGCCCACGGTCTCCTTCGCGAAACCGGTCAACGACCTGACCGGCTGGCTGGAACTGCACTGGTACGACGGCACCGAGTGGCTGAAGAACACGGTCAGCGCGGTGCTGCTGAACCCGCTGGAGAACCTGCTGGTGACCACGCCGTGGTGGCTCTTCGTCCTGGCCGTGCTGGTCTTCGGCCTGCTGCTCGCGGGCTGGCGGGCGGCAACGGTCGCCGCGCTGGCGGCGGCCGGGCTGTCCGGTCTGGGCCTCTACCAGCACGCGATGCAGACCCTGGCCACGGTGCTCGTCGCGACCGCGCTGACGATGCTGATCGGTATCGCCGCCGGGGTGCTCTGCGCCCGGAACGACCGGCTGGCCGCGGTGGCGCGGCCGGTGCTGGACGCGGCGCAGACCATGCCGTCGTTCGTCTACCTGCTGCCGGCCGTGGCGCTCTTCGGCGCCAGCCGGTTCACCGCGATCGTGGCCGCCGTGATCTTCGCGGTCCCGCCGGTGGTCCGGCTGGTCGAGCGCGGGATCCGGGACGTGCCGCCGACCGTGGTCGAGGCCGCGCTCTCCGCCGGGTCGACGCCGGGCCAGCTGCTCTGGAAGGTGCAGCTCCCGATGGCCCGCGGCGGACTGCTGCTGGCCGCGAACCAGGGGATCGTGATGGTCCTCGCGATGGTCGTGGTCGGTGGCCTGGTCGGGGCGGGCGCACTCGGTTACGACGTGGTCGCCGGGTTCTCGCAGCGCGAGGACTTCGGCCGTGGACTGGCCGCCGGGTTCGCCATCGTGCTGCTCGGCGTGCTGCTGGATCGCCTCACTCAAGGGTTCAACCGTACGAAGGGTCCGTCCAGATGAGAAAACTCCTGCCAGCCGTCCTGGCCTCCGTCCTGCTGGCCGGCTGTGGCGGTGCCACCTCCGACGCCGGGGGGAGCGCGCCCAGCGCCGGTAGCAAGGGCACGGTCAAACTGGCGATCAACCCGTGGGTCGGCTACGAGGCGAACGCCGCGGTCGTCGGATACCTGCTGGAGCACGAGCTCGGGTACACCGTGGAGAAGAAGAACCTGAAGGAGGAGATCTCCTGGCAGGGCTTCGAGACCGGCGAGGTGGACGCGGTCCTGGAGAACTGGGGCCACGACGACCTGAAGAAGACCTACATCGAGGAGAAGAAGACCGCGGTGGACGCCGGGCCGACCGGCAACACCGGGACGATCGGCTGGTACGTCCCGCAGTGGCTGGCCGACGAGCACCCGGACATCACCGACGGCGCCAACCTCAACAAGTACGCGGACCTGTTCAAGACCTCCGAGTCGGGTGGCAAGGGTCAGCTGCTGGACGGCGACCCGTCCTACGTCACCAACGACGAGGCGCTGGTCAGCAACCTGAAGCTGAACTACAAGGTGGTCTACTCCGGCAGCGAGGCGGCGCTGATCAAGGCGGCCCAGCAGGCCACCGCGCAGAAGAAGCCGCTGCTCTTCTACTTCTACGAGCCGCAGTGGCTGTTCGCCAAGGAGAAGTACGCCCGGGTGAAGCTGCCGGCCTACACGGCGGGCTGTGACGCCGACCCGAAGAAGGTCGCCTGCGACTACCCCGACTACAAGCTCGACAAGGTGGTCAGCAAGAAGTTCGCCGACTCCGGTGGCGCCGCCTACCAGCTGATCAAGAACTTCACCTGGACCAACGACGACCAGAACCTGGTCTCGGACTACCTCACCAACCAGGGTATGGACGCCGACAAGGCCGCCGAGAAATGGGTGAAGGAGCACGAGTCCACCTGGAAGCCGTGGATCCCGGCCGGTAGCTGACCGATGCCCGGACCGAAGGTCGTCATCATCGGGGCGGGCATCGTCGGCTGCGCCCTCGCGGACGAGCTGACCGCCCGCGGCTGGACCGACGTGACAGTGCTGGAGCGCGGGCCGCTCTTCGTCACCGGCGGGTCCAGCTCGCACGCACCGGGTCTGGTCTTCCAGACCAATCCGTCGCGGACCATGGCGCGGATGGCCCGGTACACCGTGGAGAAGTTCCTCGCGCTGGACTGTTTCCGTCCGGTGGGGAGCCTGGAGGTGGCGACCACCCCGGAACGACTGGCCGAGCTGCACCGGCGGTTCGGGTTCGGCCAGTCCTGGGGCATTCGGTCGGAGATCGTCGACAGGGCCGCGGTCAAGGAGATGTTTCCGCTGGTGGACGACGCCCTGATCCTCGGCGGCCTGCACGTGCCGAGTGATGGGCTGGCCCTCGCGGTGGCGGCCTGCGAGGCGCAGGCCGCGCGCGCGACGTCGCGAGGTGCCCGATTCATCGGACATGCTGAAGTTGTCGACATTCTCCGAGAAGGCGGGAGAGTGAGCGGTGTTCGTACCCAGGAAATGTCGTTTAAATCGGACATAGTGGTTAGCTGTGCGGGCTTCTGGGGGCCCAGGGTCGGCACGCTGGCGGGCGTGCCGATCCCACTGCTCCCGATGGCCCACCAATACGTCCGCACCACCGCGGCCGGCGCGACCGACGACGTGCCGATCCTGCGCCACCAGGACCGTGACCTCTATTTCCGGGCGCACGGCGACGCGCTGGGCATCGGCTCCTACCTGCACGAGCCGATGCCGGTGGACCTCGCGGACCTGCCCGGCGGCGACCACCCCTCGATGATGCCGTTCACCCCCGACACCTTCGACGAGTCGTGGACGGCGGCGACCCGGCTGCTGCCCGGGCTGGCCGGTGCCCGGATCGCCGACGGCTTCAACGGCGTCTTCTCGTTCACCGCCGACGGGTTCCCGCTGCTCGGCGAGTCCCGCGACCTGCCCGGGTTCTGGACCGCCGAGGCGATCTGGGTGACCCACTCGGCCGGGGCGGCCCGGGCCCTCGCCGAGTGGATGGTCACCGGCCGGTCCTCGCTCGACCTGCACGAATGCGACCTCAACCGGTTCGACCCGGCCCAGCTGACGCCGGCCTACGTGCGGGAACGGTCGATCCGCAGCTTCGCCGAGGTCTACGACATCGTGCACCCGCTCGACCCGCCGTCGGTGCGCGACGTGCGGGTCAGCCCGTTCCACGCCCGGCAGACCGAGCTCGGCGCGGTCTTCGGCGAGTCGGCCGCGACCGGCTGGGAACGACCACTCTGGTACGCCGTCAACCCGCCACCACCCGAGCCCCGCCCCCGCGACGAGTGGTCGTCGCGGCACTGGTCGCCGATCGCCGAGACCGAGGCCCGGATCACCCGGGAGCGGGTCGCGCTCTACGACATGACCCCGCTGACCCGGCTCGAGGTCACCGGCCCGGTCTCCTTCCTGCAGGACCTGACCAGCGGAAACGTGGATCGTAAGGTCGGCAGTGTGGTCTACACGCTGCTGCTCGACGCGGCCGGCGGGATCCGCAGCGACATCACCGTGGCCCGGCTCGCCGAGGACCGGTTCCAGGTCGGCGCGAACGGCCCGCTCGACCTGGATCATCTGCTCCGGGAAGCTTTGGGAAAACCGGTCACGGTACGCGACATCACCGGCGGCACGTGCGGCCTCGGCCTGTGGGGTCCGCGGGCCCGGGACCTGGTCGCCCCGCTCACCGACATCGACCTGTCCCCGGACGCGTTCCGCTACTTCCAGTGCCGGCAGGGACACATCGGCACGGTCCCGGTCACCATGCTGCGGCTCTCCTACGTCGGCGAGCTGGGCTGGGAGATCTACGCACGGGCCGATCACGGGCTGAAACTCTGGGACACGCTCTGGACGGCCGGCCGTGAGCACGGGGTGATCGCCGCCGGCCGGGCCGCGTTCACCAGCCTGCGCCTGGAGAAGGGGTACCGGTCCTGGGGCGTGGACATGACGACCGAGGACGACCCGTACCAGGCGGGCCTGGCCGCCGGGGCGGAACCGGACCGGCGGCTGACCTGCCTGGTGCTGGCGGACGCCGGGGCGGTGCCGCTGGGCCGCGAGCCGGTCTACGCCGACGGCGTCCCGGTCGGGCACGTGACGAGCGCGGCGTTCGGGCACACGATCGGTGCGCCGATCGCGTACGCCTGGCTGCCGTCCGCCCTGGCCGTGCCCGGCACCCACCTGGAGATCGGATACTTCGATCGGCGGCTGGCGGCCACGGTGGCCGCCGAGCCGCTGTTCGATCCGAAGCACGACCGGCTGAGGAGCTGAGATGCCCGCTTACGATGTGATCGTCGTCGGACTCGGGGGCATGGGCAGTGCCGCCGCCCACCACCTCGCGGAGCGTGGCCAGCGGGTGCTCGGCCTGGAGAAGTACGGCCCGGCGCACGACCGCGGGGCCAGCCACGGCGGCTCCCGGATCACCCGGCAGTCGTACTTCGAGGGTGTCGAGTACGTGCCGCTGCTGCTGCGCGCGTACGAGCTGTTCGACCGGCTGGCCGCCGAGTCGGAGCGGGACGTGATCACGTTGACCGGCGGGGTGATGGTCGGCCTGCCGGACAGCCGGACGGTGGCCGGTGCGCGGGCCAGCGCCGAGAAGTGGGGCCTGGAGCACGAGATGCTCGACGCCGCCGAGCTGCGCCGCCGGTTCCCGACCATGGCGCCGAACCCGGACGAGGTGGCGCTCTACGAGGCCAAGGCCGGTTTCGTGCGACCGGAGCGCACCGTCCTGGCCCAGCTCGAACTGGCCGACCGGCACGGCGCCGAGCTGCGCTTCCAGGAACCGATGCTGTCCTGGGAGCCGGCCGGCGACGGGGTACGCGTGGTCACCCGCAACGGCGTCTACACCGCCGGCCAGCTGATCATCACGCCCGGCCCGTGGGCGCCGCAGCTGCTCGACGACCTGGGTGTGCCGATCCGGATCGAGCGCCAGGTGCAGCACTGGTTCCGCCCCACCGGCGGGGTGGAGCCGTACCTTCCCGACCGGCACCCGATCTACATCTGGGAGAGCGCCGACGGCACCCAGGTCTACGGCTTCCCGGCGATCGACGGCCCGGACGGCGGTGCCAAGATCGCGTTCTTCCGGCGTGGCACGCCGACCACGCCGGAGGACCTGGACACCCGGGTGCACCCGCCGGAGATCGCCGAGATGGCGGCCGCGGCCGGCCGGGTGCTGCCCAGCCTGCCCGGCGCGCACCTGCGCGGCGAGCCGTGCCTCTACAGCACCACGCCGGACGAGCACTTCGTGATCAGCCGCCATCCGGCGCACGACGCGGTCACCGTGGCCTGCGGGTTCTCCGGGCACGGGTTCAAGTTCGTCCCGGTGGTCGGCGAGGTCCTGGCCGACCTCGCGACGACCGGGACCACCGGGTACGACATCGGCCTCTTCGACCCCCGGAGGTTCGTCTCATGACCGCGTCGTTGCAGCCCACCCTGGCCGGCCGGTACTACACCGACCCGGCGATCTTCGCGGCCGAGCAGGAGCAGATCTTCGAGAAGATGTGGTTCTGTGCCGCCCGCGGATCGGACGTGGCCGCGCCGGGTGACTTCCGCACGGTCACCGTGGGCCGGGAGAGCGTGCTGATCACCCGGGGCCGCGACGGCGGGGCCCGGGCGTTCCTGAACGTGTGCCGGCACCGCGGCGCGCTGCTCTGCGCCGAGGAGTCCGGCTCGGTCAAGCGGACGTTCCGCTGCACGTACCACGCCTGGGCGTACGACACCGACGGCACACTGGTGGCCGCGCCGAACCTGGTGAAGATGCCGGACGTGGACCGGGTCGAGCGCGGCCTGCGCCGGGTGCACGTCCGGGAGTGGCTCGGCTACGTCTGGGTCTGCCTGGCCGACGAGGCGCCGTCGTTCGAGGCCGACGTGATGGGCGCGTGCGTCGAGCGCCTCGGCGACCTGGCCTCGATCGACCGCTATCAGCTCGACAGCCTGCGGCTGGGCCGCCGGATCCGGTACGACGTGAAGGCCAACTGGAAGCTGATCATCGAGAACTTCATGGAGTGCTACCACTGCTCGACCATCCACCCCGAGCTGGTGCACGTGCTCCCGGAGTTCGCCGGTGGCTACGCGGCCCAGTACTACGTCGGCCACGGCGCCGAGTTCGGCCCGGACGTCGCCGGGTTCACCGTGGACGGCAGCGCCGGTCAGGCGGCCATCGACACGATCACCCCGGAGCAGGACCGCCGGTACTACGCGATCACCATCCGCCCGCAGGTCTTCGTCAACCTGGTGCCGGACCACGCGATCATGCACCGGATGTACCCGATGGCCGCGGACCGCACGATCGTGGAGTGCGACTGGCTGTTCCGCCCGGACGTGGTGGAGTCCGGCGCCGACCTGGATCCGTCGGTAGAGCTCTTCGATCGGGTGAATCGTCAGGATTTCGACGCCTGCGAGCGCTGCCAGCCGGGAATGTCGTCGCGGGCATATGCGGAGGGCGGCGTGCTGGTCCCGAGCGAGCATCACATCGCGACATTCCACGATTGGGTGCGCGATCGGCTCGGCGGAACCGTCTTGGGTAAATAACCACGACTCGCGCACGCGGCTCCGGAGACTGCCCTAGCTTAGGCCAGGTCTAAGTCGGGCAAATCGACTGAAATGGAGCATGTCGTGCGTCTCTCTCGTACGTCGAGACTGGCGCGGGGTGGCCTGCTGGCTTCCGCCGTGCTGTCGCTACTCGCCTCCCTGCCCTGTGCCGCCGCGTCCGCCGCGCCCGGTGCCGTACGCACCACCCACCCGATCACCGATGACGCCGGGAAGGACCTGGAGCTCAACGGCACCGCCGCGATGATCACCCGGGTCGGCACCGGCAAGCGGGTGATCCAGTTGACCACCGGCGGGTACAAGCAGATCGGCTCCGCCTGGTCCACCGGACGGGTTGACCTGACGAAGTCCTTCGAGACCTCGTTCAAGGTGTTCCTGCACCACAACCGGCCCGGGGCGGACGGCATCGCGTTCCTGGCCCAGGGCCACGGCCCGCGCGCGCTCGGCGGCTGGGGCGGTGGCCTCGGCTACCGCGGCCTGCGCAAGAGCGTCGCGATCGAGTTCGACACGTACCAGAACACTCCCGACCCGGACAGCAACTCCCTGGCCGTGGTGCTGGGCGGCGACCCGGACAAGCACACCAAGATCGCCAAGTCGTCGATCCCGCTGTACGGCAAGCCGTTCCTGACCCGGATCACCTACGACGCGGCCGCGGCGAACCTGCGCGTCTACGTCCGCGGGACGTACCGGCTGGCCAAGGAGAAGCTGATGCTCGACCAGGACGTCGACCTGGCCCGCTGGACCGGGGTCCGGGACGGCTGGGTCGGCTTCACCGGCGCCACCGGCGACCTGAAGTCGCACCAGGACGTCTACGACTGGACGGTCGACGCGCCGAAGGCGTGACGACCCGGCCGGTGCCGCGCGAGCGGTGCCGGCCTCCTCGTCATCCCCGGGCCGGCGCCGCAGCCGCCCGGCATCTGTGACCCGAAACCCAAGCGCCCGGCCCGCCGGGGCCGCCTCCACCCTGCCCGATCGGAGACAACCAATGCCCACGGTCGACCGTGTGCTCCCGACCGAGACCGGCACAGAACTCACCGCCGTCGAGCCGCCGACTCGACCCGATCCCGATTCCGACCCCGATCCGATCATCAGCGTGGTGGTGCCGGCGCTCAACGAGGCCCGGAACCTGCCGCACGTCTTCGCCCGCCTGCCCCAGGTCGACGAGATCATCCTGGTCGACGGCGGCTCCACCGACGACACCGTCGCGGTCGCCCGGCAGCTGCGCCCGGACATCCGGGTCGTCACCCAGAACCGGCGCGGCAAGGGCAACGCCCTGGCCTGCGGGTTCGCCGCCTGCACCGGCGACATCATCGTGATGATCGACGCCGACGGGTCGACCGATCCGGGCGAGATCCCGAGCTTCGTCGCGGCGCTGCGCGACGGTGCCGACTTCGCCAAGGGCTCCCGGTTCCGGGCCGGCGGCGGCAGCGCCGACATCACCCGGCTGCGCCGGGCCGGCAACAAGATGCTCAGCCTTCTGGTCAACGTCCTTTTCGGTACGACGTACAGCGACCTCTGCTACGGCTACAACGCGTTCTGGGCGTGCCACCTCGACGTCTTCGACCTGGACAGCACCTCACCCGCGCCGGCCGGTGCGGACGGGCGGCTCTGGGGCGACGGCTTCGAGATCGAGACCCTGCTCAACCTGCGTGCCGCGCGGGCCGGCCTGGCCATCGAGGAGGTGTCCAGCTTCGAGCACGACCGGATCCACGGGGTGAGCAACCTGAACGCGTTCACCGACGGCATCCGGGTGCTGCGCACCATCGCCCGCGAGTGGCCGCGTGGCCGCCGGCGGACCTTCCGGCGGGCCCCCGAGCGGGCTGTCCGATGAGGATCGGCGTCGTCTCCAACGCCTACCACCCCGACATCGGCGGGGTGGAGACGCACGTGCGGCGCCTGTGCGCCGGGCTGGCCGCGGCCGGCGACGACGTCGAGGTGCTCACCCAGCACGCCGTCCGTTCCACCGAGATGGTGGACGGCGTGCTGGTCCGCCGGTTCCCGCTGACCCTGCCGGCCCGCGACTACCGGGTCTCGCTGCCACTGTGGCGATGGGTGCGGGAGAACGCCGGCGAGTACGACGTCCTGCACACCCACAGCTATCACGCGCTGGTGTCGCTCGGCGCCGCGCTGGGCCGGCACCGCACTCCGCTGGTTTTCACCCCGCACTACCACGGAACCGGACATACCCGGCTTCGGGCCGCGCTACACCCGATCTACCGGCCTTTCGGACGTCGGATCATGAGCCGGGCCGGCCGGATCGTCTGTGTCACCGGCGCCGAGCGGGACCTGGTGCTGCGGGACTTCCCCGAGGTCGCCGGCCGGGTGGTGGTCGTACCGAACGGGACCGACCCGCGCCCGGTGGTGCCCGGCCGGCGGACCGGGGTGCGCGGCATCCTCTGCGTCGGCCGGCTCGAGCACTACAAGCGGGTGGACCGGGTGATCCGGGCGGTGGTCCCGCTCGGGCCGTCGTACCGGCTGGACGTGGTCGGCGACGGCCCGGCGCTGTCGTCGCTCAAGCAACTGGCCGGCCGCCTCGGGGTGGCCGGCCGGGTGGTGTTCCACGGCCGGCTCGACGACGCCGCGTTCGCCGGGTGCCTGGCCCGGGCGTCGGTGGCGGTCTCCGCCTCGGCGCACGAGGCGTTCGGGATGACGGTCGCCGACGCGCTGGCAGCCGGCATCCCCACGGTCGCCGCGCCGATCCCGGCGCACCAGGAGCTGGCCGGGCTGGCCGGCGCCTCGGCCTGGCTGCGGCTGGCCGACCCGGAGGACCCGGACGCCCTGGCCGACGCGCTGCGCGACGCCGCGGCGGCCGGCCGGTCGTCGGTCTCGGCGCCGCTGCCGACCTGGGACGACGTGGTCACCGCGACCCGCGAGGTGTACGCCGCGATCACCGGCATCCCGGTGCCCGCACCGACCGCCGCGATCACACCCGGCCCGCGGCCGGAAGCGCGACCCGGTCCGGCGGAAACGGGCGCGGAAACGGGCGCGGGAGCGGGAGGCCGATGAGCGCGGTCACCGAGCGGCCCGCGCCCGGACTGACCGGGGCGCGCACCGGCGCGCCCCGCCCGGCGGCCGAGGCGATCTGGTGCGCGGTCACCCTGACCGTGGCCGGCGCGGCCGGCGCCGCCGCCATCGTGATCGCCTACCGCCGGGCCGAGTGGGGCGCCGGCGGCCAGTTCGGCTGGTTCTGGGCCGGCATGCTGGTGTTCACGCTGCCGGTCGCCTGGTGGTCGATCCGCCGGGCCACCTCGGCCCGGCTGCGGATGGCCGTGCTGATCGGCTACGGCGCCTTCACCTACCTGCCGAAACTGCTGCGCCACCCGAGCGGCCCGCTCTACCACGACGAGTACGCCCACTGGGGCCAGAGCCACGGCATCCTGGCCGACGGCCGGCTCTTCGAGGCCAACTCGATCGTCCGGGTGATCGGCGACTACCCCGGCCTGCACGCCTGCGTCGCGTCGCTGGCCTCGCTCACCGGCCTGAGCATCTGGCAGGCCGCGCTGTTCGTGCTGACCACCGCGCACGTGCTGCTGACCCTGGGCGTCGCGGTGCTGGCCGGTCAGCTCTGGCCGGACCAGCGGATCGCCGCGGCGGCCGCGATCGTCTACAGCTTGAACAGCTCTTTCCTGTTCTTCGACACCCAGCTCGGGTACGAGTCGCTGGCCATCGGCGTGCTGGTCTGGGCGCTCGCCGCGGCGATCCGGGCCACCCGCGCCACCACGGTGCCGTCCCGTCTCGGCTGGGCCGGGCTCACCCTGCTGCTCGCCGGCGCGACCACCGCCACCCATCACCTCACCGCGCTGTGGATGACCGGGATCCTCGGCCTGCTCGCGGTGGTCTGCACGATCCACTCGATCCAGGCCCGGGAGCTGGTCACCCCGGCCCGGGTGGCCTGGGCGCTCACCTCCGGCACCGCACTGATCGTGGCCGCCTGGCTGGGCATCGTGGCGCCGCGCACCGGCAGCTACCTGGACCCGTACCTGGGGCGGGCGCTGGACCAGATCAGCGGGCTGGCCGGGGGCGACGAGGGCGGGCGGGAGCTGTTCAGCAAGTCGGTGCTGCCCTGGTGGGAGCAGACCGCGGCGTACATCACGCCGGGGGTCGCGCTGGCCGGGATGCTCGCCGCGGTCACCCTGTGGTGGCACCGCCGGTACACCGACGACCCGATCACCCGGGCCGGCACCTCCGCGCTGCTGCTGGTCGGCGCGTTGTACTTCCCGGCCACCCTGCTGATCCTCACCCCGGCCGGCGCCGAGGGCGCGCGCCGCTCCTGGGCGTTCAGTTATCTCGGCCTGGCCATCGTGGTCGCGCCGGTGGTCGTGGCGCTGCTCGACCAGGCCCGGCACTGGCCGGCCCGGTTGCCGGCCCGGTTCGCACCGGCCGGCCCGATCGCGGCCGGCACCGGTCTGCTCGCGGTCTGCGCGCTGATGCTGGTCGGCAACAACGCGGCCGGGATGAACCCGTCCTACCGGTTCCCCGGCCCGCCGGTCTACGGCTCGGACACCCGGGCGGCCACCCCGGAGGTGCTCGCCGCCGCGAAGTGGCTGCGCGACACCCAGGGTGGTGGGTTCCGGCTGGTCGCCGACCGCTACTCCGGTCTGGTCCTCGGCTCCTACGGCGAGCAGCACCCGAACACCGGCTCGGAGAGCTTCCCGGCCTACGACCTCTACCGGGCGAAGCCGGGGCAGCCGATCTCGCCGGCGCTGCTGACCCAGCTGCGCGACTGGCGCTTCGCGTTCCTGATCGTCGACCGGCGGATGGCCGAGCAGGTGCCGGACATCAACATCTACTTCGAGACGAACGAGCCGCTGCGCCACGACGGGGTGCCGGCCTTCGATCGCTCCCAGCTGACCAAGTTTGACTCGATGCCCTGGCTGATCAAGATCTACGACGGCCCGCACCTGGCGATCTACCGCTTCGACTTCGGCAGCCTGGACCGGACCGCGCGCCGGGACCGGCCGGCCCGCGAGGGAAACCGATGAAGACGATCTTCCGGCCGCTGGTGGTCGCGTACGCGGGCCTGTCGGTCCTGCTGCCGGACGCCGGGCTGCCCTGGCCGGTGCTGCTGCCGGCCGGCCTGCTGGCCCTGCTCGCGATCGGCGAGCTGTGGCTGGTCGCGGTCACCGGCCGGCCCGCCGAGGCCGGCCTCCCGGCGGTCCGGGCCGGCCTGGTCGTGCTGACCGGCCTGCTCACCCTGCCGGCGCTGGCGCTGCTGCTGCATCCGCTCGGCATGCGGGTCACGCCGCTCCCGCTGATCGCCGGCGCCGCGCTGCTGGCCACCGTGCTCGGCGCGGCCGGCCTGCTCCGGCTCCTCCTCGGCCACGCCACCACCCGGTCCGCGGCCCGGTCCCGCATCCCGGCTGGCTCTCCGGGGTGCCTCGACCCTCAGGAGACACCCCTGGAAGCCAGCCACGCCCGGACCGCGGCGCGGTTCCCGGACCCGGCTGGCTTCCAGGGGTGCCTCGACCCTGAGGAGACACCCCTGAGAGCCAGCCGAGGCCGGGAGCTGCTCAGCCTGCTGACCGGCCGCGGTCGGTTCGGGCGGGCCGGTGACGGCGGCCGGCCCGGTGTGCCGGTTCAACGGCTCGCCGGGCCGGCGCCCGCTTTCCCGGCGGCCGAGGCCGAGGAACCGGCCGCGACGTCGCGGACCGCCGCTGCCGTCACGATCCCGATCGCGCTGGCCCTGGTGGTGGGCGGGATCGCGGTCCGCGGTGTCGAGCGCGGGTCGCACCCGGAGCTGCCCGGCTATCTGACGGTGGCGCTGAACGGCTGGGCGGCCGGGATCACCCACCCGGTGACGGTGCCGGCCCGCGGCCTCGCGGTGCCGGTCCGGGTGACCAATTCCGGTCTGCCGACCACCACCCAGTGGCTGCGGATGCGGGTCGGCGGCGTGGTGGTCGCGGCCCGCCCGGTGACCGTGATGACCGGAAAGGTCTATGCGTTGAGCGTCCGGGTCCCGCCGCTGCCACCGGACGGCTGCCTGCGCGCGGTCGGGATCAGCGTCGGCGGCGCGAGCACGGTCTTCTACGCCCGCTCCGCGACGACCACCAGCACAGCCGCGGCAGCGAAGACCGCGGCGGCAGCGAAGACCGGCCCAGCGAAGACCGGCCCAGCGACGACCGGGGCAGCGAAGACCGCCGGGGCAGCGAAGACCGCCGGACGGGCCGCGTGCTGATCGTGGCGACCCGGCGGGTGCTGAACGACTCGCTGGCCCGCAACAGCCTGCTGATCATGGCGACCACGGTGGCCAACGGCGGGCTCGGCTACCTGTACTGGATGCTCGCCGCCCGCGCGCTGCCGCAGCCGCAGATCGGCACGGCCACCGCGCTCATCTCGGCGGCCACCGCGATCAGCATGGCCGCCAACCTGGGCGCCGGGCACATGTTCATCCAGCGGCTGCCGGGAAGCGCCCCGGACGCCTGGTCGCGGATCGTCAGCGGCGGTCTGGCAGCCGGCTGCGCGGCCACCGCGGCGCTGGCCGCCGCCGGGGCGGTGCTGGTCCCGATGGTCGCGGTCAACTTCGGCTTCCTGGCCGGCCCGGTCGGCGCCACCGCGCTGATCTGTGCCGCGGTCGCGGTCACCGCCACCACGCTGCTGGACAACGTCTACGTGGCACACCGCGCCGGGCACGGCATGTTCGTACGAAATCTGCTCCTCGCCGGGGGAAAGATCCTGGCGCTGATCGCGATCCTGGCCACCGGCGCGCAGTCGGCCGGCGCCGTGGTGCTCTCCTGGACCCTCCCGATCCTGCTGGTCAGCGTCGCGACGATGACCGCCGGGCTGAGCCGGCTGCGGCCCGGCGTCCGGCTGCGGCTGGCCGGGCTGGCCGGTGAGCTGCCGCACCTGCGCGCCGCGCTGACCGGCCACCACCTGATCAACCTGACCCAGGCCGGCCCGGCCGCGCTGCTGCCGGTGCTGGTCACCGCGGTGCTCGGCCCGGGCGCCAACGCGCACTTCTACCTGGCCTGGATGACCGCGTCGATGCTGTTCATGGTGTCCCCGGCGGTCTCCTCGGCGCTCTACGCCGAGCGCACCAACGCGGCCCGGGTCGGCCTGCGCCGCGCCGCCCTGGTGGTGCTGTCGATGGTCGGCGGCCCGGCCGCGCTGCTGCTGATCGCCGGCGACCGGATCCTCGGCCTGTTCAGCGCCGGGTACGCGGCCGAGGGCGGCCTGCTGCTGCAGATCCTGGTGCTGGCCGCGCTCCCGGACGCGGTGACCAACCTGGCCGTCGCGCACTGGCGGTCGCGGGGCGAGTTCCGGCTCTGCCGCCGGGTCAACGCGGTCCGCGCGGTCAGCTGCCTGTGCCTGGCCTGGCTGCTGCTGCCCGGTGCCGGGGTGACCGGCGCCGGCGTCGCCTGGCTGGCCGGCCAGACGGCGGGCGCGCTGCTGGTCGGCGCGGTGGTCCTGAGCTCCAGAAAGGAGAGCCGATGAAGATCCTGCACCTGTCCAACCTGTACGCCCCGGTGATCGGCGGCCTGGAACGCAGCATCGCGACCAGCAGCGAGGAGCTGGTCCGGCGCGGTCACGAGGTCACCGTGCTCACCCTCGCCACCCCCCGGGCGCCCGGCGACGAGACGATCAACGGGGTCCGGGTGCACCGGGTCCGCAGCGTCGCCAACACCCTGCTGCCGCTGATCAACCAGGATCCCGGCAAGCCGTTCCACCCGACCGCTCCCGACCCGCTGACCACGGCCGCGATCGCCCGGTTGCTGCGTGCCGAGCAGTACGACGTGGTGCACAGCCACGACTGGCTGATGTACAGCTACCTGCCGCTGCGGCGCTCCCGGATCGGCCGCCCGCACGTGCACACCGCGCACGACTTCGGGCTGACCTGCGTGCGCAAGACGTTCGCCCGCGACGGCGGCCGCTGCCCCGGCCCGGCGCTGGCCAAGTGCATGAGCTGCGCGACCACCCAGTACGGCCGGCCCCGCTCGATCGCGCTCACCACCGGCCTGCACGCGCACCGGCACCGTGGCATCGACGCGCTCACCGCGATCTCCACCTCGGTCGCGCAGGCCCTGGAGCAGGCGCGGCTGCCCGGCGACCTGCCCGTCCAGGTGGTCTCCAGCCTGGTGCCGGACGGCCTGGACGCCCTGGCCCGGGACACCCCCCGGCCGGACTGGCTGCCGACCGGCGACTACCTGCTCTTCGTCGGGGCGCTCGGGCCGCACAAGGGCATCGACGTGCTGTTCGACGCGTACCGGGAACTGGTCGCCGGCTGGGCCGGGCCGGGACCGGCGCCGGCCCTGGTCTGCCTCGGCACCCGCCGCGACGACACCCCGCCGCCCCCGCCCGGCGTGCTGATCCGCCACGACGTGCCGCACGCGCAGGTGATGGCCGCCTGGCGGGGCGCCGTCGCGGGCGCGGTCCCGTCCCTGAACGAGGGGATGGGTCAGGTCGCCGTGGAGGCCATGCTGGCCGGCGCGCCGCTCGTCGCCTCGGCCGCCGGTGGCCTCACCGATGTCGTCACCGACGGGGTGACCGGCTTGCTGGTGCCGCCCGGCGACCCGGTCGCGCTGCACGCCGCGCTGCTGCGGGTGCTCACCGACCGGGACCTGGCCGCGCGGTTGCGCGCGGCCGGCCAGCAGCGCGGGTTGGACTTCACCGCGGCCCGGGTCGTTCCGCAGATCGAGGAGGTCTACCGTGCCTGCATCGCCGCTTTCCAGTAGGACCCGGGTGGTGGTGGTCGGCTCCGGCTGGCACTTCCTGTCCGGCATCAGCTATTACACCTGCCGGCTCAGCAACGCGCTGCAGGAGCGCTACGACGTCGGCACCATCCTGATGCGGCGGCTGCTGCCGGCCCGGCTCTACCCGGGCCGGGACCGGGTCGGTCAGCCGCTCAGCGACCTGCGGTACGCCGACGACGTCCGGGTCTTCGACGGCATCGACTGGTGGGTCGTGCCGAGCGTGCGGCGGGCCACCCGCTTCCTGCGCGAGCAACAGCCGGACGTGCTGGTGCTGCAGTGGTGGACCGGGGCGGTGCTGCACTCGTACCTGGCGCTGGCGCTGGCGGCGCGGCGGCTCGGCATCCGGGTGGTGGTGGAGTTCCACGAGGTGCAGGACACCGCGGAGCTGCGCCACCGGTGGGCGGCCCGGTACGTCCGGGCCGCGATCCGCCCGCTGCTGCGGCGCACCGCCGGGGTGGTGGTGCACTCGGCGTACGACCGGGACGCGCTGGCCTGCGCGTACGACCTGGCCGGGGTGCCGGCCGAGATCGCGCTGCACGGGCCGTTCGATCACCACGTGGTGGACACGCCGCGCACACCCGGGCCGGACGGGGTGTGCCGGTTGCTGTACTTCGGGACGATCCGGCCGTACAAGGGTCTCGAGGACCTGATCGAGGCGTTCGGGACGCTGGGACCGGAGTACCACCTGACCGTGGTCGGCGAGACCTGGGAGGGCTGGACCCGGCCGGCCGAGCTGATCGCGTCCTCGCCGGCCCGGGACCGGATCACCTTCGTCAACCGGTACGTGCCGGACACCGAGGTGAACGACTACTTCGCGGCGGCCGACGCGGTGGTGCTGCCGTACCGGCGCAGCTCGGCCAGCGGGCCGCTGCACATCGCGATGAGTCACGGGCTGCCGGTCGTGGTCACCTCGGTCGGCGGGCTGGTCGAGGCGGCCGGGCCGTACCCGGGAACGGTTTTCGTCCCGCCGGCCGAGCCGGGCGAACTGGCCGCCGGGATCAAGAGTGCCGCCGGCCTGACCGGCCGGCGGCACGCGGATCCGTCCTCCTGGGAGCGGACCCTCGACGCGTATCAGCGCCTCTTCACCCGGATCGGGATCGATCAGGAGAGCGTCACGTCGTCGAACCAGACGGCGCCCTTGTTGTCACCCGACTTGAGGTGAAGCTGGACGCTGGCCGCACCGGCCGGCGCGGTGGTGTCCACGGTCAGCCGGGTCCAGCCGCTGGTGCCGGCCGGGACCGGCTTCGACGAGGCCTGCCCCAGCCACTTGTCGCCGGCGTCGAACCAGCTCAGCGCGATCTCGCTGGTGCCGGTCACGTTCTGGCCCTTGGCCCAGGCCTCGGCGTGCCACTTCTGGCCGGGCTGCACCGGGGTGACCGGTGCGGTCCGGACCGACGGCAGGCCGGTGTCGCTGCGGTTGGTGCCGGAGAACTTCACCGACCAGGTCCCGGTGCGGGCGGCGTCCCTGGCCCGGACCGCGGCGCCGTCCTCGGCCAGGTACGGACGCCACGGCGAGTTGCCCGCGGCCGCCTCGAAGCCCAGGTCCAGCACGCTGGCGCTGGTGATCGCCTGACCGGTCCAGTACGTCTTCACCACGGCCGCCGCGGGCTTCGCCGAACCGTCCGCCCGGTACAGGCCGAACTTGTACTGCGCCGGGATCTTGGAGACCGCCGAGTTGGCCGGAATCGCGCCGGTGCTGAAGTCGGAGAGCGTCCACGGCGCCACCGAGCCGATGCCGGCCACCTTGGCCGCCTCGAACACCCGGGCCAGGTACGCGGCCTGCTCACCCTCGCTGCCGGTGGCCGTGCTGAGCCCGGTCTCGCCGATCACGATCGGGTAGGGAGCGGCCGCGGCCTGCGCCTTGCGGATCTCGGCGAGCGCCCGTTCCGAGTTGCCGTAGAAGTGGAAGTCCAGGTAGTCGAGCGGGGTGCCGGCGAGCGCGGTGCGGATCCGGGTGAGCCCGGCCTGGCCGGTGGTGCCGGAGACGGAGAGCGTCAGCGGCATCGTCGGCACGGCCGCCCGGACACCCGGGATCAGCTTCCGGATCCAGGCCACGGCGTCCGCGTCGGTCGGGTCGAACTCGTTCTGCAGCTCGGCGGAGAGCACCCGCGGGTCGTTCGCGTACGGCGCGAGCACGGCCTTCGCCCACGCGGCGCTGCCGGCCGCGTCCGAGTACCCGGCCCACCAGTCGAAGAGGGTCAGCTTGACCGAGAGCCCCTCGCCGTCGGCGATGCTGACGAACTTGCTCAGCTTGGTGGCGTAGTCGGCCTTCGGCGTGGGGTAGCCGAACGCGGTCGGGAAGACGATCACACGGACCGTGTCCGCGCCCAGCGCCGCGGCCTTGGTCAGGTCCGCCTCGATCTTCACGGCGTCGAAGTGGGTCCACATCGCCGACCAGCCCGCGTTCGACGGGTAGTAGTTGATCGTCTTGGCGGTCCGCACCGCGGCCAGCCGGTTCGCCAGGGTCGGCGCGGCCTCCTTGACCGGGCCGGCGGCCTTCGACGGCGTGGGCTTCACCACCGGCTTGGTGGCCGGCTTCGCGGGGGGCTTGGCGGCGGGCTTCTTCGTCGCGGCCGGCGCGGGGGCGGGCCTCTTGGCCGCCGCCGACGCCACACCGGTCTGTGCGAACACCGACAGGAGCAGCGAGGAAGCCAGGACAGCGGCGCGGCGACCATGGCGAGTCATCAGGTGGGGGCCCTTTGCTGAAGGTGCTTTTCGGGTGGCCCCTCTTCATTCGGCTGTGCCGGCACCGCCGTCAGTCAACTCGCCGTGCAGTGCGGTTGCCCTCCGTTGCGGTTCGGGAGCGGACAAAAGCACCGGCTTCATTTCCCCGCTCGTAGCCGATGGTCGGCCACGGCTGTGCGCAGGCTAGGCGGGCTGCGGGTAGTGCCGCGGCGTGTAGACGACCGTGTCGCCGTCGCCCCGGGTCACCGCCCGGGTCTGCGACGAGCCGACGATCAGCAGGCAGCGCATGTCGACGGTCGCCGGGTCGAGCTCGCCCAGCGTGGTGACCCGCACCGACTCCTCCGGCCCGCCGACGTCCCGGCCGACCACCACCGGGGTGCTCGCCGCCCGGTGCTCCAGCAGCAGCTCCCGGGCCCGGACCAGCTGCTCCTTGCGGGTCTGCGAGGCCGGGTTGTAGAGCGCGATGACCAGGTCCGCGGCGGCCGCACCGGCCAGCCGCTTCTCGATCACCGACCACGGCTTGAGCCGGTCGGAGAGCGACATGACGCAGAAGTCGTGCCCGAGCGGCGCGCCGGCCCGGCTGGCCACCGCCTGCGCCGCGGTCAGCCCCGGCACGATCCGCACCGGTACGTCCTTCCACTGCGGGTCCTCGGCCACCTCCAGCACGGCGGCGGCCATCGCGAACACCCCCGGGTCGCCGGACGACACCACCACCACGCGGCGGCCCTGTTTCGCCAGGTCCAGCGCGAACGCGGCGCGTTCGGCCTCGACCCGGTTGTCGGACGCGTGCCGCCGCTGCCGCGGGCGCACCGGCACCCGATCCACATAGGTGGTGTAGCCGACCACGTCGTCGGCGCCGGCCAGCGCGGCCCGCGCCTCCGGGGTGAGCCACTCCCGCGCGCCGGGACCCAGCCCGACCACCGTCACCCCGCCGGGCTGCTGCTCCGCCGACTCCGCCGGGGGACCGTCGACGAACGCGGTCGCCGCCGGGCTCGGCAGCAGGGCCAGCGAGAAATACGGCACGGTCGCCGGGTCCACCTCGGCCAGCCGGCCGACCCGCTGCTCGGCCATGGTGGCGCGCTCCACGTAGAACGCGTCGTCCAGCCGCCCGGCCTGTTCCAGGGCCGACCGTACGCCGTCGAACGTCCGGCCCAGCTTCATCACCGCGGCGGAGTCGGTGCCGGCCAGCCGCTGCGCCAGCTCGTCCGGCGGCAGCGTGCCGGGCAGCACGGTGAGCACCTCGTCGCGTTCCATCAGCGGCCGCCCGAGCACCGCCGAGGCCGCGCTCACCGAGGTCACGCCGGGTACCACCGCGGTCTCGTAGCGGTGCGCGAGCCGCTTGTGCATGTGCATGTAGGAGCCGTAGAAGAACGGGTCGCCCTCGGCCAGCACCACCACGTCGCGCCCGGCGTCCAGGTGCGCGGCGAGCCGGGCCGCGGCCTGCTCGTAGAAATCGTCGATGGCGCCCTGATAGCCACCGGGGTGGTCGGTGGTCTCGGTGGTCACCGGGTAGATCAGGGCTTCCTCGACGTGGTCGGCCCGCAGGTGACCGGCCGCGATCGCGCGGGCGTTGCTGCGACCGTGCCGCGCCGCGTGGTAGGCGATCACGTCGGCCGCCGCGATCAGCCGGGCCGCCTTGATCGTGATCAGCTCCGGGTCGCCGGGACCGAGCCCGACACCGTAGAGCCGGCCGGGGCGCACGTCGTTCGTCATCTTGCTCATTCCGCTTCCTGGGCCAGGGCGTTCACCGCGGCCGCGGTCATCGCGCTGCCACCCCGCCGCCCGCGCACGATCAGGTATTCCAGTCCGGACTCGGCCAGCGCGTCCTTGGACTCGGCCGCGCCGATGAAGCCCACCGGGATGCCGAGCACCGCGGCCGGTCGCGGCGCGCCCGCCGCGACCATCTCCAGCAGACGGAACAGCGCGGTCGGCGCGTTGCCGATGGCCACCACGGCGCCGCCGAGGCGGTCACCCCAGAGGTCCATGGCCGCGGCGCTGCGGGTGTTCCCGATCGTCCGGGCGATCTCCGGTACGGCCGGGTCGCGCAGTGTGCACACCACGTCGTTGGCGGCGGGCAGCCGGGACCGGGTGATGCCGGAGGCCACCATCTGCGCGTCGCACAGGATCGGCGCGCCGCCGAGCAGCGCCTTGCGGGCCGCGGTCGCCACACCGGGGCTGAACCGCACGTCCCGCACCAGGTCGACCATGCCGCAGGCGTGGATCATCCGGACCACCACCCGGGCGACGTCCTCGGGCAGCCCGGCCAGGTCGGCCTCGGCCCGGATGGTGGCGAACGACCGCCGGTAGATCTCCGCGCCGTCCTTCTCGTACTCCATCAGGCTCTCCTCGCCCCCGCCACCGTCTCGCCCAGCGCCGCGTCGCTCGTCGCCGGGAATGTCCTCGTTGCCGTGTCCGGGTCGTCCCGGCGGCTCACGGCATAGCCGGAATCGGTCGCCTCGACCCGCACGTGCCGGCCCGCGGGGCTCCCGCAGGCCCGGGCGCAGCCGACCCAGTGCACCGGCAGCCCGGCCACGAACCGGGTCGCGTTCTCGGCGTCGGCCCGCACGTCGGCGAGCGATTTCGCGCATCCGGGCCGGCCCGCGCAGGCACTCACCCCGGTCCAGCGCGAGGTCGCGGTGACCACCAGGCCGGTCGCGGCCATCCGGTCGGTCCAGGCGGCGGCCGCGGCCTCGGTGAGGTCCGGCACCAGGACCCCACGCCACGGCGTGACAACCAGACGCTCCGCGTCCGACAACACCTTTGCCGGTACGTTCTCGAGCCGGCCCAGCGGCACCGACGCGCCGGCAGCGCTCTGACCATTCCCGGTCACGACGCCGACCAGGGCGCTCGGCTCCACCGTCTCGACCGGCGTCGCCGCGGGCACGTCCACCGCGGTCACCCCGGTCGCCGCGGTGACCCGGGCCGAGACTCGCGCCGGTCCGTCGGCCAGTTCCCGCAGTCGCCAGGCCGCCCCGGCCGCCCGGTCGTCGCGCTGCGCCGCACGCTCGGCCAGGAACGCGTGCGCGGCGGCGATCAGCGTGGCCACCACCCGGCCGGCGGCCACCCGCAGGCCGGTGTCGTGGCCGGCGAACCGGATCGCGAACCCGGGGCCGTCCGGCACGGCGGCGACGTCCGCGGCGAGGGGCACGTGACCGATCGCGAACAGGAACTTGCCGGGCAGCGCGACGAGCGCCGGCTCGGCGAGCAGGGCGGCATCCAGGGCGGTCACCAGGTGACGGGTGCCGATGTCGGCGAGGGGCGGCGCGGCGATGTTCCGTACCGAATCGTGGTTTGCCGACGGCAGCAGACCGGCGGCGCGCAAGCGGACCGCCAACGTCTCCGCGTGGTCCTGCTTCAGGCCTCTGATCTGGAGGTTCGCCCGGGAGGTCAGCTCCAGGCGACCGTCGCCGAACTCCGCGGCGAGCGTGCTCAGCGAGCGCAGCTGAGCGCCGGTCAGCGAGCCACCGGGCAGCCGGACCCGGGCCAGCAGCCCGTCGGCGGCGGCATGCAGCCGCAGCGCGCCGGGGCAGGCGTCGGTGTCGGACTGACGGAGGGGTGTCACGGCCCGGATACTACGGGCGGGCTCCGGCGCGATCACATCCTCGGGTCGGCAGCATCACAACCGGAGCGGTTCCGGGCCTCCAGTACCGTGTACCGGAACAGACGAAATCGAGCGGCGACGCCGCGGAGGAAGCCGGTGCGAGTCCGGCGCGGTCCCGCCACTGTCACCGGGCTTGCACCGAGCCCGGGAGCCAGGAACTCCGGTCGCCGTTTTCTCACCACTACCCGGGGCGCGGACCCCGAGGGGAGCGCACGCGTGTTTCTGCTGCTGTCGACGTCCGACACGGACCTGCTCAGTGCCCGAGCCAGCGGCTCGGCCTGGCGGCTGGCCAACCCGGCCCGCACCTCCGTCGACGACCTGCCGGCCCTGCTCGACGGGGTCGAACTGGTCGTGGTCCGGATCCTCGGCGGCCGCCGGGCCTGGGAAGAGGGCCTGGACGCGCTGCTCGGCGGCGACCTCCCGGTGCTCGTGCTCGGCGGCGAGATGCTGCCCGACGCCGACCTGATGAAGCTCTCCTCGGTCCCGGCCGGCATCGCCGCCGACGCGCACACCTACCTGGCACAGGGCGGCGCGGACAACCTGGTGGCGCTGCACGACTTCCTCTCCGACACCGTGCTGCTCACCGGCAACGGTTTCGCGCCGCCGGTGGAGAGCCCGCAGTGGGGCCTGCTGCCCCGGCCGGAAGTGGCCGCCGACGTGCGGACCACCGTCGCGGTGCTCTATTACCGCGCGCACCACATGGCCGGCAACACCGCGTTCGTGCACGCGCTCTGCGACGCGATCGAGGCCAAGGGCGCCCGCCCACTGCCGATCTTCACGGCCTCGCTGCGGACCGCCGCGCCGGAGCTGCTGGCCGAGCTGCGCAAGGCGGACGCGCTGGTGGTGACGGTGCTGGCGGCCGGCGGCACCAAGCCGGCCACGGCGGGCGCGGGCGGCGACGACGAGGCGTGGGACGTCGGCGTGCTGGCCGACCTGGACGTGCCGATCCTGCAGGGGCTGTGCCTGACCAGCTCGCGGGCCACCTGGCAGGCGAGCGACGACGGGCTGAGCCCGCTGGACGCCGCGACCCAGGTCGCGATCCCGGAGTTCGACGGCCGGATCATCACGGTGCCGTTCTCGTTCAAGGAGATCGACCGGGACGGGCTGTCGGTCTACGTGGCCGACCCGGAGCGGGCGCTGCGGGTGGCCGGGATCGCGGTCGCGCACGCCCGGCTGCGGCACACCCCGCCGGCTGAGCGGCGGATCGCGGTGATGCTGTCGGCGTACCCGACCAAGCACTCGCGGATCGGCAACGCGGTCGGCCTGGACACCCCTGCCTCGACGGTGGCGCTGCTGGCGGCGTTTGCCGGACAGGGCTACCGGATCGGTGACTTCGGTTCCTACGACGGCGACGGGCTGATCCACACGCTGATCGCGGCCGGCGGGCAGGACCCGGACTGGCTCACCGAGGAGCAGCTGGCGGCCAACCCGGTGCGCATCTCCGGCGCGTCCTACCAGGCGTTCTTCGACACGCTGCCGGAGGACTTCCGCGACCGGATCGTGCAGCACTGGGGACCGCCGCCCGGCGAGCTCTACACCCACGACGGCGACATCGTGCTGGCCGCGCTGCGCGACGAGAACATCGTGGTGATGGTGCAGCCGCCGCGCGGTTTCGGCGCCAACCCGGTCGCCATCTACCACGACCCGGACCTGCCGCCGAGCCACCACTACCTGGCCGCGTACCGCTGGCTGGCCGACGACTTCGGCGCGCACGCCGTGGTGCACGTGGGCAAGCACGGCAACCTCGAGTGGCTGCCCGGCAAGAACGTCGGGATGTCCGCGTCGGACGGCACCGACGCGGCACTCGGTGACCTGCCGCTGATCTACCCGTTCCTGGTCAACGACCCGGGTGAGGGCACGCAGGCCAAGCGGCGCGCGCACGCGACCCTCGTCGACCACCTGATCCCGCCGATGGCGCGGGCCGAGTCGTACGGTGACATCGCCCGCCTCGAACAGCTGCTCGACGAGCACGCCAACATCGCGGCGCTCGACCCGGCGAAACTGCCGGCCATCCGGGCGCAGATCTGGACGCTGATCCAGGCCGCGAAGATGGACCACGACCTGGGCCTGGCGAACCGGCCGGACGACGAGCAGTTCGACGACTTCATCATGCACATCGACGGCTGGCTGTGCGAGGTCAAGGACGTGCAGATCCGGGACGGGCTGCACGTGCTCGGCGCCGCCCCGGTCGGCGAGGCCCGGGTGAACCTGGTGCTGGCGATGCTCCGGGCCCGGCAGATGTGGGCCGGGAAGGTGGCCGCGCTGCCCGGGTTGCGGGAGGCGCTGGGCCTGGCGGAGGACGCGTCGACGTCGGAGACCGACGCGGTCGAGGCGACGGCGCGCGCGTTGATCATCGCGATGGAGGAGCGCGGCTGGCCCACTGCCGATTTCTCGGATTTGTCCGATAATCCGGATGTTCTGCGCGTGCTGTCCTTCGCCGCCACCGAGATCGTCCCCCGGCTCGCCCGCACCACCGACGAGCTGACGAACGTGCTGCACGCCCTGGACGGCGGGTACGTCCCGGCCGGTCCCAGCGGCTCCCCGCTCCGCGGCCTGATCAACGTGCTGCCGACCGGCCGCAACTTCTACTCGGTCGACCCGAAGGCGATCCCCAGCTCGCTCGCCTGGGAGACCGGCCAGGCGATGGCCGACTCGCTGCTGGAGCGGTACCGCAAGGACTACGGCGACTGGCCGAAATCGGTCGGCCTGTCCGCGTGGGGGACCAGCGCCATGCGCACCGCCGGCGACGACATCGCCGAGATCCTGGCGCTGATCGGGGTCCGCCCGATCTGGGACCCGGCGTCGCGGCGGGTCACCGGCCTCGAGCCGATCGCCCGCGAGGAGCTGGGCCGGCCGCGGGTCGACGTGACGGTGCGCATCTCCGGGTTCTTCCGGGACGCGTTCCCGCACGTGGTGGCGATGCTCGACGACGCGTTCACGCTTGTCGCGGCGCTCGACGAGCCGGACAACTACGTCCGCGAGCACGCGCTGCGCGACCAGGGCGAGCACGGCGACTGGCGGCGCGCCACCATGCGCATCTTCGGGTCCCGGCCGGGAGCGTACGGCGCCGGCATCCTCCCGCTGCTGGACAGCCGGAACTGGCGCGACGACGCCGACCTGGCCGAGGTGTACGCGGTGTGGGGCGGCTTCGCGTACGGGCGGGACCTGGACGGGGTGCCGGCCCGCGCGGACATGGAGAACGCGTACCGGCGGATGGACATCGCGGCCAAGAACATCGACACCCGCGAGCACGACATCATGGACTCCGACGACTACTTCCAGTACCACGGCGGCATGATCGCCACGGTGCGGGCGCTGACCGGGAAGGCTCCCGCCGCGTACATCGGGGATTCCACCAACCCGGACGCGACGCGGACCCGCAGCCTGACCGAGGAGACCGCGCGGATCTTCCGCGCCCGGGTGGTCAACCCGCGGTGGATCGCCGCGATGCGCCGGCACGGCTACAAGGGCGCCTTCGAGCTGGCCGCCACCGTCGACTACCTCTTCGGGTACGACGCGACCGCCGGCGTGGTCACCGACTGGATGTACGAGCAGGTCGCCGCGTCCTACGCGCTGGACCCGGAGAACCAGGAGTTCATGCGGCAGTCGAACCCGTGGGCGCTGCACGGCATCGCCGAGCGCCTGCTGGAGGCCGCCGAGCGCAAGCTGTGGGACTCGCCGGAGCCGGCGACCCTGGCGGCGCTCCAGCAGCTCTACCTGGAGACCGAGGGCGACCTCGAGGATTCCGGCCCCGCGGGCGTGTCGCCGGCTGTGTGACGTCCGGGTGCGCTCCGCACCCGAACGTCACACGCCCGGTGGTGCGGGTCAGCCCCCGTTCTGCGGGGCCGGCTGCTTGGTGGCCGCGTTGATCAGGTTGAAGAAGTTGGTGGTGGCGATCCACAGGACGATCGCCGCCAGCTCCTTCTCCGCGAAGTGCTTAGCCGCCTCGTCCCAGATCTCGTCCGGCACCGGGTCGGGCCGGTCGGCCAGCCGGGTCGCGTACTCGGCCAGGGCCAGCGCGGCCCGGTCGTGCTCTCCCGGCTGGTTGTCAGGGGTGCCTCCGCGCTGCGGAGACACCCCTGACAACCAGCCAGAAACAGCGAGGCGCGGCGCGGTCAGTCGGAGGCGTGGCGGCGCAGGAGGTAGGTGTCCATGATCCAGCCGTGGCGTTCGCGGGCCTCGGCGCGGGTGGAGAGGATCTCGTCGGCGACGTCCGCGACGCGGCCCGAGGCCAGCAGCTCGTCCTCGGTGCCGAGGTAGGCGCCCCAGTAGATCTCCGCGTCCGGGTGCCCGGTGAACGCCTGCTGGGCGTCGAGCATCACGACCACGTCGTCGGCGCCCTCCGGCCAGCCCTCGGCCAGCCGCCGGCCGGTGGTCACCTGGAACGGCTGCCCGACCCGGTTCAGCCCGATCCGGTGCTTGGCGGCCAGGGCGGAGACGCTGCTGACGCCGGGGATCACCTCGTACTCGAAAGTGATCGCGCCGCGTCCGAGGATCTCGTCCAGGATGGCGATCGTCGAGTCGTAGAGCGACGGGTCGCCCCAGACCAGGAACGACCCGGTCTCCTCGTCCTTCAGGTGCTCGGCGATCAGGTCCTCGATCACCTGGGAGCGGCGGGTCCGCCAGTCCGCGATGGTCCCGGTGTAGTCGGCCGGGGCCCGGTCACGGTCCGGGTCGCGGCCCTCGACGATCCGGCGGCGCGGGGTCGAATACCCGCGGATCATCCGTTCCCGCAGGTCGACCAGGCTCTGCTTGGTCTCGCCCTTGTCCAGCAGGAAGAACACGTCGGTCCGGCCGATCGCCTTGGCCGCCTGCAGGGTCAGATGGTCCGGGTCGCCCGCGCCGATCCCGATCACGTAGATCTTCCGCACGCAGTGCAGTCTGCCTCACCGGGCCCTAGGGGTCGGGGAGCAGGGGCACCGAGGGGTGCAGGGTCCGGCCGATCATGTCGGCGCGCTGGAGCGAGGCGGCGCCGAAACGGTCGCGGACCCGGTCGACCGCGGCGTCCAGCCCGTCCGCCCGCGGCGGCTCGAACGGCAGCTCGAGCTGGACACTGCCCTCACCGTCCAGGTTGCTCACCGCGACGCCGACCAGGGTCAGGCCCCGCTGGTCGATCATCGGCTGGGCCTCGCGCAGCAGGTCGACCGCGACCCGCAGCACCGCACCGGTCTGCATGGTGGCCTTGAGCAGGCTGCGCGACCGGGTCACCCGCGCGAAGTCGTCGAAGCGGAGCCGCACCGTGACCGTCCGCCCGGCCCGTTTCGCCCCGCGCAGCCGGTGGGTGACCCGGTCGACGAGGGCGGCCAGCACCGCCTCCACGTCGGCGAACGAGCGCCGGCCCCGGCCCAGCGCGCACTGCGCCCCGATCGACGAGCGCCGGGCGCCGGTGGTGACCCGGCGCGGGTCGTGGTTGTGTGCCAGGGCGTGCAGGTGCCGGCCGGCGTGCGCGCCGAGCATCGCGACGAGCGCGGCCTCACCCACCCGGGCGACGTGCCCGACCGTGTGGATCTGGCGTTCGCGCAGCTTGGCCGCGGTCTTCGGGCCGACACCCCAGAGTTTCTCGACCGGCAGCGGGTGCAGGAAGGCCAGCTCCTGCCCGGGCGGCACGACCAGCAGCCCGTCCGGTTTGCCGACGCCGCTGGCGACCTTGGCCAGGAATTTCGTCGCCGCGACACCGACCGTGATCGGCAGACCGACCCGGCGGCGCACCTCGGCCCGCAGCCGGGCGGCGATCTGCTCGGCCGTGCCGCTGATCCGCCGCAGCCCGTCGACCTCGAGGAACGCCTCGTCGATGGAGATCGGCTCGACGATCGGCGTGGTGTCCCGGAACACCGCGAACACCGCCTCGCTGGCCTCGGCATACGCCCTCATCCGGGGTGGCACCACCACCGCCTGCGGGCACAGCGCGCGGGCCCGGCCGAGGCTCATCGGGGTGCGCACGCCGAACGCCTTCGCCTCATACGACGCGGCCAGCACCACGCCGCCGCCCACCAGGACCGGCCGGCCGCGCAGCGCCGGATCGTCGCGCTGCTCGACCGACGCGTAGAAGGAGTCCAGGTCCGCGTGCAGGATCACGACGTCATATTAGTACGCATGTTCGAAGATGTGAGTGCCCGGGCCGACGTCTTCTGTCGCCGACAGCACGACGACCTCGGCAGACGTCCCCGGCGGCACCTCGACGGTCAGGCGGAGGACGCCGTCGGTGATCTCCCATGAGGAGCGGATCCGGCCGTACGGGCTGTCGTGCGTCGCCGACGCCCGGGTGAGCCCGCCACCCGGAATCGGGGCGATCCGGAAGCGCCGATAACCGGCCTCCAGGCACCGGATCCCGGCCGTGTAACGGTGCAGGAAGCCGATCACCGCCCCTTTCGAGTAGTGGTTCAGCGAGTCCCGCGCCACCCCGTCGGCGTTCACCCCGTCCCACCACTCCCAGACGGTTGTCGCGCCACGATCCAGCATGGTCATCCAGGACGGCTCGGTGTCCTGGGCCAGCAGGTCGTAGGCGAGGGCGGCGTGCCCGTGCTCGGCCAGCACCGGCAGCAGGTCCGCGGTGGCCAGGAACCCGGTGGCCAGATGCGTCCCGGCGTCCCGGATCAGCGCGGCGAGCCGGTCCGCGGCGGCCCGGGTGTGCTCCGGCGGGACGAGTCCGAAGGCCAGCGCCCGGACCAGGTTGGCCTGGGTGTCCGGCCGGATCCGGCCGTCGGCCGCGACGAACTCGGCCTGCCACGCGGCCCGGACCCGCTCGGCCAGCTCCGCGTACGGCGCCGGGTCGTGGCCGAGCACCGCGGCGATCTCTGCCATCAGGGACGCGGAGCGGTAGAAGTAGGCCGTGGCCACGTCGGTGAAGTCCCGCGCCTGGTAGGTCGCCATGTCCCCGATCACGTCACCGGGCACCAGCCACTCACCCCAGTGGAAGCCGGAGTCCCAGAGGTGCGGGTCCGGGTGCGCGCCGGCCGCCGCGGATCGCTCGACGAAGCCGAGCCACGCCCGCATCGAGTCCCACTGCTCGGCGAGCAGCCGCACGTCGCCGTAGGCGCGGTAGATCTCCCACGGCACGATCACCGCGGCGTCGCCCCAGCCGGCCGACCCGTTCCAGCCGCCGAGCGGCCCGTGCCGTCCCTCGGCCGGCGGGGTCGGCGAGATGTTCGCGACCACCCCGGTGTCCCACTGGTCGGCGGCTAGGTCGCGCAGCCACTTGGTGCTGAACCCGGCCACGTCGTAGAGGAACGCCGCGGCCGGCACGAAGACCTGCCAGTCCCCGGTCCAGCCGGCCCGTTCCCGGGTCGGGCAGTCGGTCGGAATGTCGCAGGCGTTGCCCCGGAAACTCCACACGGCCGCCTCGTGCAGCCGCTCGATCCGCTCGTCGTCGCAGCTGAACCAGCCGGTCATGGTCAGGTCGGAGTGCACCACGACACCGGTCACGTCGTCGGCCGAAAAATCCGCAAGACCAGTTATCCGTACGTAGCGGAAGCCGTGTGTCGTGTGCCGCGGCTCGAAGACGCCGGCGCTGGCGAAGGTGACCCGGTCCACCTGCCCGGCCGACAGCGGATGCGGCAGGAAGGGCAGCGCCGGCGCCAGGTGGGTCATGTCCACGTCGCCGTCCGCGCCGAGCGCCTCCCCGTGAGTCAGCGTCACCTCAGCGCCGGCCGGGCCGGTGAGCCGCACCCACCCGTTGATGTTCTGGCCCAGGTCCACGACCCGCCGGTCGGGCGCGAGCGTGGTGATGGCCACCGGCCGGAGTTCCTCGATCCGGCGCACCGGTGGCGCCACCGCGCCGACGAGCCCGTCGAAGCCCAGTTCCGGCGCGAGCCGGGCCGGAGACCAGGGCCCGGGCCCGGCGGCGAGGTCGGCGTGCTGGCCCTCGATCAGGTCGGCCGCCCGCACTGCCGAGACCCGGCTGGTCCAGCCGTCCCCGGTGCCCCCGGCGACCCGGCCGTCCACGTGCACCTGGGCCAGGAAGGCGGTCGCCGCACCCCACTGGTCGGCGGCCCGCAACAGGCCGACCTGACCCCGGAACCACCCGTCGGTCAGCAGCACGGTGATCTCGTTGACGCCGGGCCGGAGCAGGGCGCTCACGTCGTACGTCTGGGTCTGGAGACGCGAAGCGTATTGGGTGAAACCCGGGGTCAGCTCCTGATCGCCGACCCGGACCCCGTTGACGAAGGCCTCGTAGAGGCCGTGCGCGGTGGCGTAGAGCCGGGCCGAGCCCACCGGCCCGGCGCAGACGATCTCGCCGCGCAGTTCGTGCCCGGGGCGCTGCCCGGCCGGCGCGACGCTGTCCTCGGCCGGGCGGATCCACCGGGCGCTCCAGTCGGCGGGGGAGAGCAACCCGGTCTCCAGCACGCACGGCGGCGACCACGGGCTCTCGCCGAGTGAGGTGCGGACCCGGACCTGCCAGGTGACCCGCTGCGCCGGGCCGAGCGCGGCGAACGGCCACGCCACCAGCACGTGGTCCGTGCCGGGCAGCCAGCCGGTGTCCTGGCCGTCGGTGGTCCGCACCCGGAAGGCGGTCTGCGCGTCGGCGCCGGGCGGGAGCCGCCAGGACAGCCGTGGCGACCGTTCGCCGATCCCGAACGCTTCCTCGAGGTGCTCGACCCGCGGCTTCATGCGGCGACCCTATGAGAGGTCGATCACCCGCTCGAGCACTTCCCGATCTTCCCGTCGGGTTCACCTCGCAAAGGGCCCCAAATGTTCCCGTTACTGAGGGGACAAAACGCGACGGCGGTCACAAAAAGCGAGGGAATCGCGTCCTGGAAATCTCGGTTTTTAGAATCGAGTCACCCACGCTCACGTGAAATCGAGGAACCACCCATGTTGCTCACCACCCCCACCGTGCGCGACCTCGAGCGTCTCACCGCCCGGGTCCTGGAGAACTCGACCCGGACAGCGGGCGCGCGCATCGACGCGTACCGCCACGACGCCAACTTCTTCATCGACATCGACCTGCCCGGCTACGACGCCGCGTCGATCGACATCACCGTCGAGGGCAAGGTGCTGACGATCCGCGCCGAGCGCAAGTGTGCCGCCGGTGCCGACGTCCAGTACGTGATCGCGGAGCGCCCGGTGGGCTTCAGCCGGGACGTCCAGCTCGCCGACCTGCTGGACACCGACCGCCTGGAGGCCCGCTACGACCAGGGCGTGCTGACCCTGAGCATCCCGGTCGTCGACGAGCGCCAGCCCCGCAAGGCCGAGGTCGCCGCGGCCCGCTGAGCACCGGCCCGCCGCGGCCTAGTGCTCGAACTGGATCCAGTTGACGTTCATGAACTCGCTGTCGTCGCCCGCGGTGAACGTGAGGTAGACCGTGTGCGTCCCGGTCACCGGGGTCAGCGCCGCGACGTCGGTACGCCAGTTCTGCCACCCGCCGGTGTTGCTCACCGACAGCTCACCGACGGGGGCGGCGTCCGCCGCGTCCAGCCGGATCTGCACCCGGCCGGCCACCCCGGCGTCGGACGCCACCCGGATCTTCGCCTTCGTCGCCGGCACCTCGCCGAACACGAAGTTGTCGAATCGCAGGTAGTCGCCCCGGTTGATCCAGCCGACGTTCTGCCCGCCGCCCTCGTCCTCGGTGTCCTGCGCCTCGAGGCCCTTCAGCTCGTTCGCCGACTCGGCCTGCAGCAGCGGGTACTTCACCGGGGTCGGCGCGGGCGTGGTCGGCGCCGGTGACGGGGTGGTCGGCGCGGCGGACGGCACGGTCGAGGCCATCGACGCGGGCACCGGGGTCGCGGCGGGCGTGTCCTGCCAGCGGCCGATCAGATAGCCGACGAACAGCAGGCCGAGACCGGCGGCGCCGGCCACTGCCCGGTTGCGGTTCGTCCAGGCGCGGGTCCGGTAGACGGACGGAGAGGGCTGGTCCACCCGGCAAGGGTAAACACCCTGATCCGCCGGTGATCACACCGGTGCGAGATTGACGAGCATCTCGCTACCGAGCGTGGCGGCGGCGTCCGGATCCGCATCCGGGCCACCGATCCGCGGGTCCCAGTTCGGCTCGTAGAACAGCTCGGTGGCGCCGGCGTCCGCGTACTGCCGGGCGCGTGTCCGGATCTGATCCCAGGACTCGGTCCCGGAGTCGACCGCGGCCCGGACCACCACCCGTACGTCATCGGGGTTCTTGCCGGCCTCGGCCGCGGCCTGCCGGACGATCCGCGCCCCGTGCTCGACCTCGGCCAGACTGGCGCGACTGCTGCTCACCCAGCCCGCCGCGATCCGCCCGGCCCGGCGCAACGCGACCTCCGCGGTCCCGCCGAGCAGGATCGGCGGGCCGCCGGGCTGCACCGGGCGCGGCAGCATCCGGCTCGGCGGCACCCGGTAGAACTCGCCCTCGAACGCGGTCTCCTCGCCGGTGAACAGCGTGCGCAGCACCGCGAGGTACTCCTCGGTCCGGCGGCCGCGCGGACGCGGGTCGGCGTTGGTGGCCACGAACTCGGGCTCCGACCAGCCGGTGCCCAGTCCCAGGTCGAACCGGCCGCCGGTGAGCCGGTCCAGGCTGCTCACCTGCTTCGCCAGGTAGGCCGGCGACAGGTACGGCAGGTTGATCACCGAGACGCCCAGCCGGATCCGGGACGTGGCCGCGCCGGCCCAGGTCAGCGCGACGATCGGGTCCAGCACGCTCTGATAGCTCGGGGCCAGGTCCTGATCACGGCCGGCGAGCAGCCGCTGGAACGCCCAGAGCCCGTGATAGCCGAGCTCCTCGGCCTGCCGGGCGATCGACGTGAGTGTTTCCGGCTGGGCCCACGCGCCGGACACCGGGCACCCGAAACTGATCAGCATGAGGGCAGGTTAGTCACCGGGTAGCGTGGGCCGGGTGACCACACTCGAAGGTGCCTGGGAGTTGAGCCGGGGCGAGACCGGGCTGGCCGTGGTGTCCACCGCGCGAGCCGATCTCACGGTGCAGTCCACACTGGTCAACACCGGTCTGATCAACCATCCCGGCGACGGGACCCCGGTGCTGGCGTTCGTCACGTACGGGCCGGTGAAGCTGCGCAACCTGCGGGAGCGCCCGGACCTGGCGGTGGCCTTCCGCAGCGGCTGGCGGTACGCGACCGTGGAGGGGCGGGCACAACTGGCCGGCCCGGACGACCCGCAGCCGTGGCTCGACGCGGAACGCCTGCGCCTGCTGCTCCGCGAGATCTTCACGGCGGCCGGGGGCACCCACGACGACTGGCCCGCGTACGACCGGACGATGGTCGACGACCGCCGCGCCGCCGTCCTGATCACCCCGACCCGGGTCTACCCCTGACCGTCCAGCCTGTTGCGGACGTCGGACGGCGGGTGACCGCACTCGGCGCGGCGGTGGGTTGTGTGGTGCTGGCGTTCGGCATCCGGCGCTTCACCGGCAGCCCGCTGCTGAGCAACGGCCTGGTCGAGCAGGCGTCCGGGACCGCGCTGTACGCGGCGGCCGTCTTCGCCGGGGTGGTGGCGCTGTGGCCCCGGCTGGCGTCCGGGTGGGTCGCGCTGATCGCCGCCGGGTACTGCTGGGCGGTCGAGTTCCTGCAGCTCAGCCCGATCCCGGCGTGGCTCTCCGCGCGCAGCGTGGCGGCCCGCCTGATCCTCGGCGTCAGCTTCGACCCGGCCGACCTGTTCTGGTACCTGGCCGGCATCGTCCCACCGGCCCTGCTCCTGACCTGGCTCCACCGCCGCGCCCGCTGACCCCGCGGCGGGTGACGCCTGGTCTTGGTGGCGGCGCGTGTCCCGGCCCTCGGCTGGCGCTCAGGGCTGTGTCCCGGCGGCGGAGGCAGCCCTCAGCACCAGCCGGTTCCGCGTCAGCGAGCGGCGGGCCGAGGCGAGCGGCGGGCCGAGGCGAGCGGCGGGGCGCGGCGAGCGGCGGGGCCGCGCCGGGATCTACAGTCGGCGGCGTGCGAGGGACTCGGGAGCGGGATCCGGCTGCCTGGATGACCGGGCTGCTGGTGGGCGGTGGGGTCGGCGGGGCGGTGTTGTCGCTGCTCGCGCTGCGGGACCTGTTCAGTTTCGCCGACACCGAGCCGGCGAATCCGGTGCGGGGCGGCTGGTTCCTGCTGGCCTGCGCGGTGCTGCTGGTCGCCGCGCCGCTGACCGCGACCGGGATCGGGGTACGCCACCAGCGGAAGATCTACGCGACCGTCTGCGCCGTGCTCAGCCTGGCCGGTCTGGTGGCCGGCGGACTCATCGCGCTCAGCGGGCTGCGGGAGACCGGGCTGGTGGAGAAACCGGCGCCGGTCGTCGCGACGACACCCGCGCGACATTGTGTGGAGCTCAGCGGCGGCGACACCCGCTGCCCCGGGGGATGATGGACGGCATGGCCGATGAGCGCGACGGTGTGCCGCTGACCAATCTGGATCAGGAGCTGTTCCCGGGTGCGGGTGCGACGAAGCGGGACCTGATCGACTATCTCGACGTGCTCGCCGACCGGCTGATCCCGGTGCTGCGGGACCGGCCGCTCTCGGTGATCCGGGTGCTGCGCGGCCAGGACCGGTTCATGCAGAAGAACCTGCCGAAATACACGCCGGACTGGGTGCCGCGCACCACGGTGTGGGCCGAGGCGTCGAAGCGCGAGGTGATCTACGCCCTCGGCAACGACCGCCGCACCCTGCTGTGGTTCGGCAATCAGCGCGCCGTCGAGTTCCATCCGGCGCTGGCCCTGGCGGCGACCCCGCACCGGCAGACCCACCTGATCATGGATCTGGACCCGCCGGAGGGTGGTGGTTTCGCCGTGGCGGTGAGCGCTGCCCGGCTGGTCCGGCAGGCGCTCGCCGACGCCGGGATGAGCGGCGCGGTGAAGACCAGCGGCTCGAAGGGGCTGCACGTCTTCGTCCCGCTGGCCGGTGATCCGGCGCCGGAGGACGTGGCCGCCGCGCAGCGCGCCGTCGCGGCCCGCGCCGAACGGATCGACCCGGAGCTGGCCACCACGGCGTTCATCCGGGAGGACCGGAACGGCAAGGTGTTCCTGGACGCGACCCGGGCCGGTGGGGCGACCGTGGCGGCGGCCTACAGCCCACGGATCCGGCCGGGGGTGCCGGTGTCGTTCCCGCTCGGCTGGGACGACCTGGACGACGTGACACCCGGCGACTTCACGATCTTGAACGCGGCGGAACTGCTGGGCGACCGGGACCCGTGGGTGGCGGGGATGCCGGCGGCG
This sequence comes from Actinoplanes awajinensis subsp. mycoplanecinus, assembly GCF_001509495.1. Lineage (NCBI taxonomy): Bacteria > Bacillati > Actinomycetota > Actinomycetes > Micromonosporales > Micromonosporaceae > Actinoplanes > Actinoplanes awajinensis. Next base: position 56,495 of record NZ_LLZH01000002.1, read on the forward strand.
CAGGAGCTGAGCGCGGGGCTGATCGAGGAGGGGCACACCATTCCGGTGGCCCGGGTGCAGGCGATGCACGAGGGCAAACGCCGGGCCAAGGCGAAGCGGGACGCGGAAGGCTGACGGCTGGTCCTCAGGGGTGCCTCCGAGGCCCGGAGGCACCCCTGAGGACCAGCCGGCTTCAGGAGGCCAGGGCGCTCCAGAACGGCACGGTCGGGCGCACCCGCCGGTTGGCCGGCTCGCCGAGGCCGAACTCGCGGTTCACCCAGTCGCTGATGTCCACGCCGTAGCAGAGCACGTCACTCTGGTAGATCGACAGCACCGGGTGGCCGGGGATGACGGCCGGCAGATACCTGTGCGCGTAGAGCGGGATCATCCGTGGCGCGATCATCAGGCCCGCGCGGGCGGTGCTGACCCGATCGCCGAGCGGGGAGCCCCACCCCTCGTACCAAAAATCGTTTTCGGCCACGTCGAACAGCACACCCTCGACCGGCCCGGCCAGCGCCGACCGCAGCGAGGGGCGGTCGCCGCCGCGCCAGTCGGGCCAGCCGATGCCGGTGGGCAGGCCGGCCTTGAGAAACTCCCGGTGGTCGGGGGCAAACGTGAAGGCGAACTCGGCCTCCAGGTCGGCGACCTCACGATCGGTCAGTCCGGGCGCGATCGTGAAGCGTCCGGAGGCGGCGAGCAGTTCCGCGGCGGTCACGGGACTACCTTAACCAGCAAGACCGCATACATCGAATGGTGTAGCTCGTACGCGGGAGGAGTCCATGCGGGTGACAACGGCCGGACGACGCGCCGCACCGGCCCCGGCCCCTAGCGTCCTGACCATGAACTTCATCTATCTCGCCGCGCTGGCGACCCTGCTCGGCGTGCCCGCCGGGCTCGCCATGACCGGCGGCGACGCCGACACTGTGATGACCGTCTCACTCGCGGTGACCATGGCGGGGCTGGTCTTCGCCGCCCGCCGCTGGCCCCGCACCACCCTGGTCACGTCGGTGTCGATCGTCGGCGCCTGGCACACCGCTCACCTGATCGAGTCCGGCTGGGTCTGGCCGGCCACCGCCGCCCTGGTCGTCGTCGCGCTCACCGGTCACCTGCGCACCGCCGTGATCACCTCCGTGGTCCTGCTCGCCTTCGGGGTCGCCTGGGACGGTGCGGTCGAGCAGCACACCTCCGCGTGGGTGTTCTCCCGGCTGGGCGGCGAGGGGCTGTGGCTGATCGCCGCGCTGGCCGCGGCGGTGGCCTACCGCAACACCGGGCGCTGGCGGGACGAGCTGGCCCAGCGGGTGTCCCAGGAGAGCCTGCACCGGCACGTCGAGGAGCGGGTGGAGATCGCCCGGGACCTGCACGACGTCGTCTCGCACACGCTCGGGGTGGTCGGCGTGCACCTCAACGTGGCACTCGACGCCTTCGACGACGACCCGGCCGAGGCGCGGGCCTCGCTGCGGCTCGCCCAGGAGGTCCGCGGCCGGGCGATGACCGACCTGAAGACCCTGGTCGGTGTGCTGCGCAGCGGCGCTCTGCCCGGCCTGGACAGCCTGGAGGGGCTGGTCGCGCAGATCCGCGCGTCCGGGCTGGCGGTGTCGCTGAACGAGTTCGGCGACCCGGTCGAGGTGCCCGCGCCGGTCGCCGCCGCGGTCTACCGGGTGGTGCAGGAGTCGCTGACCAACACGGTCCGGCACGCCGGCGCGACCCGGGCCACGGTCACCATCCGATACGCCCCGGACCGGGTCCTGGTCGACGTGCAGGACGACGGCCCGGGCAGCGCGGCGCCGATCGTCGACGGGCACGGGATCTCCGGCATGCGGGAGCGGGTGGCCGCGCTGGGCGGCGCGCTCACCGCGGGTCCGGGGGACAAGGGCTTCGCGGTCCGAGCCAGCCTCCCCCTGCGGGGATAGGGAGACCCATGCCGATCACCGTGCTCCTCGCCGACGACCAGCACCTGGTCCGGGCCGGTTTCCGCAGTCTGCTGCGCCGCGGCCGGGACATCGAGGTCGTCGGCGAGGCGTCGACCGGCGACGAGGCGGTCCGCACCGCCCGGAGCCTGCGCCCGGACGTGATCCTGATGGACATCCGGATGCCCGGGATGGACGGCATCGCGGCGACCAGGAAGATCCTCGAGTTCGCCACCTCCAAGATCATCATTCTGACCACGTTCGAGACCGACGAGTACGTCTTCGCCGCCCTCGCGGCCGGTGCCAGCGGCTTCCTGACCAAGGAGATCGACCCGGACGGCCTGCGCGCCGCCGTCCGGGTGGTCGCGGCCGGTGACGCGTTGCTCTCCCCGAGCGTCACCCGGCGGGTGGTCGGTGAGTTCGCCCAGCGGCCGGTCCGGCCGGCCGAGCGCGGCGATCGGCTGGCCGCGCTGACCGAACGGGAACGCGAGGTGGTCGCCCTGGTCGCCACCGGGCTCTCCAACGACGAGATCGCCGCCCGTCTGGTGATCAGTCCATTGACCGCGAAGACCCACATCACCCGGGCGATCGCCAAGCTCGGCGTCCGCGACCGGGTCCAGTTGGTGATCGTCGCGTACCAGGACGGCCTGGTGTAACCGCTTTGCTCCCGGCCTCTTCCTCATGCCGCAGCGTTACGACCCGATAGCCCCGGTTGATCACAATTTGAGGGCGGAGGCGTCGAGATGACTCTCAACAACGCGGAAGGACCGGTGGACATCCGCCGGTGGCTCCGGGTGTGTCTCGCCGTCTTTTCGGTCCTCGTAGTCCTCGCCGTAATGCTCGGCGCCGAGGTAGGCGGTCCTGACATCGCTAACGACGTATCCACCTGGGCGCTCGTCGTCCTTCCGACCGCGGCGGCCGGCGCCTGCCTGTGGCGCAGCCGGCTCTTCACCGGCCGTGGCCGCTGGGGCTGGATGGTCATCGCCGCCGGGCTGCTGAGCTGGGCCGGCGGAGAGGCCTACACGCTGGCACAGACCTTCCCGCACGGCGGCGACCTGGACATCCCGTCCCCGGCCGACGCCGGCTACCTCGGCCTGCTGCTGCTGATCCCGATCGGCCTGCTGATCCTGCCGAGCGCGTCGCAGCCGCTGGCCAGCCGGGCCCGCAGCGTCCTCGACGGCCTGCTGGTCGCGGCGTCGCTGGTGCTGGTCAGCTGGGTGTTCGTGGTCGATCCGCGGATCCAGCCGGGTGACGACGGGCTGGGTTTCTACCTGACCCTGCTCTACCCGCTCGGCGACATCGTGATCGCCACCATGATCGGTTACATGCTGCCGCAGCGGCGGGCGCTCTACCGCTGCTCGGCCGACCTGATGTTCGTCGGGCTCGGCGTGGCGGCCTTCGCGGTCTCCGACATCGGCTACGCCTACCTGCGGATGGTCCACGACTACCAGTCCGGCTCGGTGATCGACCTCGGCTGGATCTTCGGCTTCGGGCTGGTCATCGTCGGCGCCGCCCGGTCCCGGGACGCCGAGCCGCTGAAGAGCGAGTTCAGCCCCCGGATGCGGTTCGGCGCGGTGATGCTGCCGTACGTGGCGGTGGGCGCGGCCCTGTTCGCCAGCGTGCTGTTCCACATCACGACCGGGCACAGCAGCCCGTTCGTGGCGTACACCCGGTCGCTGCTGATCCTGCTGCTGATCGGGCGGCAGGTGCTGACGCTGCTGGAGAACCGGGAGCTGACCGGCACCCTGGAGGCCCGGGTCGAGGACCGTACCGCCGAGCTCTACGCCCGGGAGCAGCAGTTCCACGCGCTGATCCGGCACAGCTCGGACGTGGTCACGGTGATCGACGCGGACGGGACGATCACCTTCCAGAGCGAGTCGATGCAGCGGGTCTTCGGGTACGGCCACGAGCTGTTCGTCGGTCGCCGGTACATCGACCTGGTCGACGACGAGGTGGCGATGCGGCTGGCCCGGGCGATGCGGCAGGTGGCGGCCCGGCCGTACTCGACGGTCACCCTGGAGGTCGTGCACACCCACCGGGACGGCCGGAAGCGCCCGTCCGAGGTGATCATCACGAACCTGGTGGACGACCCGCACGTGGCCGGCTACGTGCTCAACACCCGGGACATCAGCGACCGCAAGGAGCTGCAGGAACAGCTGGTGCACGAGGCGTACCACGACTCGCTCACCCAGCTCGGCAACCGCGCGCTGTTCCGCGACCGGGCCGCCGCGGCGCTGGCCCGGACCACCGACCTGACCGTGCTGCACCTCGACCTGGACGGCTTCAAGCGGGTCAACGACAGCCTCGGCCACCTGGCCGGCGACCAGCTGCTGGTGCAGGTCGCCGACCGGATGAAGGCCTGCGTGCGGGCCGAGGACGTGGTCGCCCGGTTCGGCGCCGACGAGTTCGCGGTGCTGATCGAGTCGGCCTCCACCGACGAGGCCGAGAACGTGGCCCGCCGCATCCTCGAGGACCTGGACCAGCCGATCGAAGTCGGACACCGCAGCATCCACATCCGGGCCAGCATCGGCCTGGCCGTGGCGACGCTGCTCGGCGAGGCCGACCTCGCCGACGGCCCGGCGGAAGGCGCCGAGCAGCTGCTGCGCAACGCCGACCTGGCCATGCACGCGGCCAAGGCGGCCGGCGGCAGCGTCTTCACCAGCTACCGCCCGGACATGCGGGACGGCCTGGTCGAACGCCTCGAACTCGAGAACGACCTGCGGGACGCGCTGGAGCGCAACGCCCTGCGCCTGCACTACCAGCCGACCATCGACCTGGACACCAACGAGGTCATCGGCTTCGAGGCCCTGGTCCGCTGGCCGCACCCGACCCGCGGCATGATCAACCCGCTCGACTTCATCCCGCTGGCCGAGGCCACCGGCCTGATCGTGCCGCTCGGCAAGTGGGTCCTGCACGAGGCCTGCCGCCAGGCGGTCGAGTGGAGCACCGAGGCCGGCGGCCGCCCGCTGAAGATGTCCGTCAACGTCTCGGTCCGCCAGTTCGACCAGACCGATTTCGCCGAGACCGTTGTCGCGGTGCTCGCCGAAACCGGCATGTCGGCCGACTGCCTCTGCCTGGAGATGACCGAGTCGGTGCTGATGACCGACACCGAGGCCAACCTGGAGCAGCTGGTCCGGCTCAAGGCCCTCGGCCTCACCCTGGCCATCGACGACTTCGGCACCGGCTACTCCTCGCTCGCCTACCTGCGCCGCTTCCCGATCGACACCTTGAAGATCGACCGCTCGTTCGTCGAGCGCCTCGGCGGCGTTCTCACCGGTGACACCGCCCTCACCGACACCATCGTCCGCCTCGGCAAGAGCCTGGGCATGGCGACGGTCGCCGAGGGCATCGAGGAATTCGGCCAGCTGGCCGCGCTGCGGGAGATGGGCTGCGGGTTCGCCCAGGGCTACTACTTCTCCCGCCCGGTCCCGGCGGCCGAGGCCGGTCGCCTCTTCATGGAAGGCGCCGACACCCCGCTGGAAGCCATGCTGTAAACCCCATTTTGTACGACCTGGGCAGAGTCCCGGGCGGCGCACGCGACGCAGCGGGTGCCTCGGATCGCCCGGCGCCCGCCGGGCGATTCCGTGTGGTCACCGCCCGGGCCGCGGCCGGTCCCGGTCCCCGGTCCGCTCCCGGCCCTGGCTGGTCCTGGCGGCCCTTATCGGCCCGCCTCAAGGGCCGTGAGGCCCAGCCAAGAAGCTCGGCTGGCCGTGGCGGCCGTTATGGGCCGGCTTCAAGGGCCGTGAGGCCCAGCCAAGAAGCTCGGCTGGCCGTGGCGGCCGTTATGGGCCGGCTTCAAGGGCCGTGAGGCCCAGCTGTGGTCGGGACGCGCGGGGCTGCCTCGGGGAGCGCGGCGCTCGCGTCGCACCGGAAAGGTCAGGGGCGGACGAACTGGTCGGCGGCGGTGGCCAGGTCGGCCTGGAGAGTGCTCGCGTCGTGGCCGGTGGCATACGCCGTCAACGCGGCGTTGATCGCGCTCTGCCAGGGCTGGGAGCAGGCCGAGCCGTGTGCGCACGACGGCACCGGCACCGCGGTCTTCCAGTCGGCCATCGCGGCCCGCTGGTACGGCGCGAACCCGGCCGGTGACACGTCGGTGCGCGCCGGTATCGAGCCCTTCGCGGTGTTGAAGGCCTGCTGCCCCGCGGCCGAGCCGACCGTCTTCAACCAGCAGGTCGTACCGGTCGCGTTCGGCGCGCCGGTGGGCAGGGTGAACGAGTCGGCGAGCCACTGGAACGTGGTGCCGTTGCCGGGGAACGTGAACCAGCCGTACCCGGGCAGGCCCTTGGCGGTCAGGTCGGCCGCCTCCCAGTCACCCATCAGCTGGTACCCGGCCTTGCCGTCGATCAGCAGGCGCTCCGCCTGCGGCCAGTCCAGGCTGTCGCGGTCCAGGTTGGCATACCCGAGCAGGCGGACGAAGTCGGTGATCGCCGTGGTCACCGGCGCACCGGTCCACGGGGTGGCGCCGGTGAACAGCCCGGCGAACTTCTCCGCACCCAGGTCGCTGATCAGCACGGCTTCGAGGAGCATCAGCTGGGTCCAGTCGCGGCCCAGGGCGAGCGGGGCCTCCACGCCTGCGGCTTTCAGCCGGGCCAGATCGGTCATGAACGCGGGCAGGTCCTTCGGCGGGCCGGTGATCCCGGCGCGGGCCAGCACGGCCGGGTTCGTCCAGATCACGTTGGCGCGGTGGATGTTGGCCGGGACCGAATAGATCTTGCCGTTGACGGTCAGGTCGTCGATCAGGCCGCGGGGCAGGACGGCGCGCAGACCCCACGCGTCGTAGTAGCCGGTCAGATCCTGGACCCGGCCGGCGTCGATGTACTCGGTCAGCTCGGCGCCGGCGTGCGCCTGGAACGTGTCCGGCGGGTCCTTGCGGGCCATCCGGTCGGCGAGCGCCTGCTTCGCGTTCACCCCGGCGCCGCCGGCCACCGCGGCGTTCTCGAACCGCTGGCCGGGGCAGTCCGCGCCGAACCGGGCGACCAGCGCGTCGAGTCCGGCTTTCTCGCCGCCCTCGGCCCACCAGGTGAACACCTCGACGGTGCTGGGTGCGGTCACGTCGTCGTCGCCCCCGGAGCCGCAGGCGGCGACGCCCAGCACCGCGGCCACGGCGAGAACGGCCACCATTCGCATGATGCTCAGACTATTACCGAACGGGAGGAAGCGCCGCCGTCGAGCACGGGGAGATCCCGCCGGCCCCGGAACGGGCCGACGACCAGGATCAGACCGGAGAGCGCGTAGGTCGTGGTCATCGCGGCGATGGCCACCCGTGATCCGTACGCGGTGGCCAGCGCCCCGCCGAGAACCGCGCCGACCGGAATCGTGCCCAGGTTGACGAACTGCATCGCGGTCAACACCCGGCCGAGCAGCGCGGCGGGCACGTACGCCTGCCGGAAACTGCCCGCGATCACGTTGCCGGCCACCACGAACGCGGCGACCAGGGCGGTGCCGGCGACGAACGCGATCAGGCCGGGCCCGGGGCCGGTGAACGGGATCAGCAGCGCGGACACCCCGGCGGCGAGCTTGCAGGCGAGCATGGCGCGGGCCGCGCCGTACCGTCGTACCAGAAAGGGTGTTGCTCCTGCGGCGGCGACGCCGCCGAGACCAGAAGCGGACATCAGCAGCCCCACGGTGCCGGCGCCGACGCCCACGTCGCGGACCAGGAAGACCACGGTGAGCGCGCCGTATCCGGTGAGTGCGAGGTTCGCGGTGGCGCCCTGCAGCATGAGGTTCCGCAGGTAGCGGTCGTGCAGCAGCCAGCGGACGCCATCGCGGATCTCGTGCGCGAGGTGCTTGCGGGGCGCGCGGGCGACCGGGCGTTCCGGGCGGCGGATCAGGGCCAGCCCGAGGAACGAGACGGCGAAGCTGGTCGCGTCGACGACCAGGCCGGTGACCGCGCCGAGGATCGCGGCGAGCGCGCCGGCCAGCGCCGGACCACCGATCTGTACGGCCGAGGTGCTGCCCTGCACCAGCGCGTTCGCCCGCACCAGCTGCCCGGACTCGAACATGGCCGGCAGGAACCCGGTGTTCGCGACCTCGAAGAACACCGACGCGACCCCGGTCAGCAGCGCGACCACGAGCAGGTGGGCGACGGTGAGCCGGCCCAGCCAGGCGGTCACCGGGACGCTGGCGACCAGCAGCATGCTCGCGGCGTCGCAGGCCAGCAGCACCGGGCGCTTGGCCACCCGGTCCACCCAGGCGCCGGCCGGCAGGCCGATCAGCAGCCAGGGGAGCCAGGCCGCGGCGGTGAGCAGGCTGACCGTGAACGCGCTCGCGTTCAGCACCTGCAGGGCGATCAGCGGGGTCACCACGGAGGCGACCGAGGTGCCCAGCTGGCTGACGGTCAGGCCGCCCCAGAGCTTGCGGAAATCCGGGTCGGTGGCGATGCCGGTGCTCATCACATGCCTCCTCGAGAGATCACGGTCGGGCGGGGAAACCTCGGCCCAGCACGAAGACCGGCACCCGGTCGTCGCGTTCCGGGCGGTCCCGGTACCGCCCGATCAGCTCCTGCAGCTCCTCACCGAGCCCGGCCAGCTCCTCGGGCGACAGCCGCAGCCAGGAGTCGGTGGCGAATGCGCTGGTCACCCACGGTTCGGCGCGGGACGCGGGACTGCCCAGCCAGGTGTTGACCAGGTCGATCTGCCGCTGGAAACCGATCGCCTCGGCGGCGTCCGCGGCCTCCTGCGGGAAGTGCGCCGGGTTCCAGCTCAGCCGGGGGTCGTTCATCCGCCACCAGTGCTCCTTGCGGTTGCGGGCCAGCTCGGGCGCCTCCTGGATGAGCCCCGCGTCGGCGAGGACCCGCAGGTGGTGGCTGACGTTCGCGACGGCCTGGCCGGTGGCGCGGGCCAGCGCGCTCGGCATCGAGGGCCCGTCGACCCGCAGCGTGTCGAGCAGGCGGCGGCGCAGGGGGTGGGCGAGCGCCTTGAGAACGGCCTCGTCCCTGATCTCGGTCATGCACCCAGCATGCTAGGTAAAGAGTTGTTGCGCAACAGTTCTTTACTCAGTGCCCGTCGTCGGCACGATTGTTGACAAAGCTGTCCGCGGTGGCCTTACCCCGCGCATAGGTCACCGACAGTGCGTGCACAACCGTCGATGGTCTTCTCTCCCGGACACCAATCCACTCAGGAGGGCGGCAATCTTGACTGAGCCACACCTGGACAACGCGGCGTACGTCCGCGAGGTCCACGACAAAGGCCTGGCGTTCGACCTCGGCACGATGAACCGGCGCCGGATGCTCACCCTGATCGGCGGCGCCGGCGCGGCCGTCATGGCCACCGGCACACTGCTCGGCACGGCCTCTCCCGCGCTCGCCGCGCTGGAGGAGGTCGAGTCGGAGACGGCCGGGCCGTACCCGGCGGACGGCTCCAACGGCGTCGACGTGCGCACCGAGTCCGGCATCGTCCGCAGCGACATCCGGTCGTCGTTCGGCACCTCGACGACCGTGGCCGAGGGCATCCCGCTGACCTTCGCGCTGACCCTCGTCGACCTGGCCGGCACGCCCCTGGCCGGCGCGGCGGTCTACGCCTGGCACTGCGACCGGGACGGCAACTACTCGCTCTACTCGACCGGGATCACCGACGAGAACTACCTGCGCGGCATCCAGGAGACCGACGACACCGGGACGGCGACCTTCACCAGCATCTTCCCGGCCTGCTACTCGGGGCGGTGGCCGCACATCCACTTCGAGGTGTACTCGTCGGTGGCGAACGCGACGAGCGGCGCGGGACCGATCGTGAAGACGTCGCAGATCGCGATCCCGGAGGACGTCGCGGATCTGGTGTACGCGACGGACGGCTACAGCCAGAGCGTCACCAACCTCGGCCAGATCACCCTGGCCACCGACAACGTGTTCGGCGAGGACTCGGCGGCGCGGGAGCTGGCGACGGTCACCGGCAGCGTCACGGCGGGGTTCGTCGCCACCCTGACGGCGGCGGTGGATCCGAGCGGGACCGAGGAGAGCGGCGGTGGCACCCCGCCGTCGGGAGCGCCGCCGTCCGGCGCTCCGTCCGTCAGTCCCAGCGCCAGCGCGTCCGCGTCGTCGTCCGCGTCCGCGTCGGCCTCCGTCAGTCCCAGCGCGACGACCACCGCGGCCGCGCCGAAACCGCGTCAGCCGCAGAAGAAGAAGGACCGCCACTGGTGGAACCCGTTCTCCTGGTGAGAACGCCAGCGGGGTCTCGGGCCGGCCCCCAAGCAAACCCGAGACCCCGCCGGCGCTCAGACCTCGGCGGTCAGCTCGAAGACCTGGCTGGTGGGGTGGCCGGCACGTTCGTGCACCCGCATCACCGCCTCCTTGCTGGGTCCGGTGCTCAGGCAGAACACCTTGCCGGCCTCGGGGTCGAGCCAGGCGCGCTCGAAGTGCACGCCCTCCTCGCCCTCGATCTTGAGGTCGGCGTCGTGCGCGGCGTTCAACTGCTCCGCGGTGACGCCGAAGAACCCGTCGTGGACGTCCATGAACTTCGCCATCAATAACTCTCCCGGTGGTGCGGTGGTAACCGACTCGCTCAGCGTGCTCCCGGCCGCGCCGTCGGACATCGGTCATAACACCTAGGAAGCTCGGCGGCGGCTCCTAAAGTTCCGCTGTGGCGCTCACCAGCGGAGTCCTGATCGGACGGCACGACCTGCTCGACCTGGCCGACCGGCGGCTGGCCGCGGCCGCCGGCGGCGAGGGTGGACTGCTCCTGCTGGCCGGCGAGGCGGGCATCGGCAAGACCCGGCTGCTCCGCGAGATCAGCCGGCGGGCGGCCGTCGCCGGGTTCGCGGTGATCGGCGCGGCGGCGGCGCCGGGCGACACCGAGGTGGCCGGCGCGCTGGCCGGTGATCTCGGCGCCGAGCTGCGCCGGGACCCGGCGACCGCGGCGATCGGCGAGCGGATGACCGGGCGGCTGCGGGAGAGCGCCGACGGCGACCCGGACCGGTACCGCCGGCTGCTGGTCGCCGACCTGGTCGAGATGCTCGAGCAGGTCGCCGCCCGGCCGACCCTGATCACCCTCGAGGACCTGCACTGGGCCGACGACCTGACCCTCGACCTGCTGGCCCGGCTCGCGCCGCGCGCCCGGAAGCTGCCGTTGCTGCTGGCCGGCACGTACCGCAGCGACGAGCTGTACCCGCGGGTGCCGCTGCGCTCCTGGCGGGCCCGGCTGCTCACCCAGCGGCTCGCCGAGGAGTCCCGGCTGCCCAGGCTGAGCCGGGCCGACACCGCGGCGCTGGCCGAGGCGATCTCCGGTCGTACCCATGCGGATCTCTTCGACCGCAGTGACGGGATCCCGTTGCACGTCGAGGAGTTCCTGGCGGCCGCCGCCGGTGTGCCGGACACCCTCGCCGACGCCGTGCTGTTCCGCGCCGAGCAGCTCAGCCCGGACGCGCGGGGGCTGGCCGGTGCCGCGTCGGTGCTGGGCCGGTCGTTCGACCTGGACCTGATCGTGGCGATCACCGGTGACCCGCCGGAGACGATCGACGCGGCGCTGCGGGAGCTGGGCGACCGGTTCTTCGTGCAGCCGCGCGGCGACGGCACCGGGTACGACTTCCGGCACGCGCTGATCCGCGACGCGCTCTACGCCGACCTGCCACCGCTGCGGCGACGTGACCTGCACGGGCGGGCGGCCGAGGCGGCACGGGCGGCGGGCTTCGCGGCCGCGTTCGTGAGCGACCAGTTCGAGCGGGCGCAGCGTCCGGGCGAGGCGTTCCCGTCCGCGATGGCCGCCGCCGAGGAGGCCGCCGCGCTCTCCGCGCACCAGGAGGCTGCCGGGCTGTACCGGCGGGCACTGCGCACCATGGACCCGGCCGGCGACCGGGCCACCGTGCTGACCGCGCTGGCCGGCGAGCTGGCCGCGATCGACGACAACGCCGCGGCCGACCGGGCGTACGCGGAGGCGTCCCGGCTCCGGCTCGCCGATGGTGACCGGCTCGCCGCGGCCGCGCTGCTCCCGGAGTGGGTGGCGGTCCGGCACCTGCTCGGCGACGGGCTGGACCGGCGTACCGCGGTGCTGCGGGCCGGGCTGCCGCTCGCGGCCGGTGACAGCGGGGTGCTGGCCCGGCTGCACGCGGCGCTGGCGGCGGCGTACATGCTGGACCGGCGGCTCACCGAGGCCCTCGAGCACGGGGAACGGGCTCGCGCGCTCAGCTCGGCCGCCGATCACGACCTGGACGCCACGGTCGGCTCGGTGCTGCTCTTCCTGGGCCGGCTGGACGAGGGGTGCGCGCTCCTGGAAAGCGTGATCACCAGGGCCGTGGCGGCTGATCGGGAACGGTCGGCGGCGCGGGCGTACCGGATGCTCGGCTCGTCCACCTCGGTGCTCGTCGAATATCCGCGGGCGCAGCGGTGGCTGGCCGAGGGCATCGCCTACGCGGAACGGGCCGAGCTGGTCAACGACCGGCACTACATGGCCGCGCACCTGGCCCACGTCCGCTGGGCGACCGGTGACGTGGCGGGCGCGCGGGCACAGGCCCAGGCCGCGCTGGCCGACGGGCGCGGCGGCATCACCACCCGGATCACCGCGCTGCACGTGCTCGGCTACACCGCGCTCGGCGCCGACCCGCCGGCCGCCCGGGCCGCGCTGACCGAGGCGGCCGAGCTCGGCGGGTCGATGCGTGAGCTGCAGCGGGTCTCGCCGGCCTGGTGGGGCCTCGCCGAGCTCGCGGTTCTCGACGGCGACCACCACGCGGCGATCACCCGGTGCGAGGCGGGCTACGCGGCCTCGGCCGCTGTCCGGGACGCTTCCTACCTTTTCCCGTACGTGGTGACCGGCACCCGGGCGTACCTCGCCGGGTCGGGTCCGACGCAGGCCCGCGAGTGGCTCGCCCGGGTCACCGAACTGCTCGTCGAGCGGGGGATCCCGGGCACCCTGGGCGCGCTCGACCACGCCCGGGGGCTGATCAGCCTGGCGGAGGGGCAGACCGGGAAGGCGCGTCTGGCCCTGGACGCTGCGGCCGGGTTCTGGGCCGGTCGGCGCCGGTTCTGGGAGGGCACCGCGGTGCTGCTCGACCAGGCGCGGTGCGCACACCGGTCCCGGCGGCCGGGTGAGGCGGCGGCACTGGTCACGGCGGCGCGCGCGGCGTGGGGTGCGGCGCTCGGGGGCGCTTCGGGGAGTGCCTCTGGGACCGCCTCCGGAAGCGCCTCCGGGAGCGCCGGGCCGCCGGCGGTGTGGCTGGCCGGCACCGGGAGCGCCGGCGCGCAGCCCAGGGTGCTCACCGCGCGGGAGCTCGAGGTGGCCCGCCTGGTCGCGGCGGGCCGGACCGACCGGGAGATCGCCGGGCAACTGGTGATCTCACCGCGGACGGTGGCCGCGCACGTCGAACACATCCGTACGAAATTGGGAGTGGCCCGGCGCACCCAGATCGCCGGCTGGCTCGCCAGTGATCTTTCGAGTTAATTCCATCGGGGTACGTCAAACGGGCCATAGCTAACGGTCGATCAAGCTCGGCACAATTCGCGGCATGAACGCGCCCGGCAACTCCGTCATTCTGCTCATCCTGCTCACGGTCTTCGTGGCGTGCGTGGGGTACGTGGCCGGGCGGCTCCACGAGCGCCGCGAGGGGGGTGAGGAGCGCGAGGAGGCGTACCAGAGCGGCTACGACCACGCGGCGCGCAGCGTGTTCAGCCTGGCGGCCCGGGTCGCCGGGCCGCGGCGGCGGGGGGCGGTGCGGGCGTCCGCGGTGGTGGGTGGCGAGGCGGGAGGCTCACGGACGGGTGTCTCCCGTACGAGTGACTCCCCGCCTCCCGCAGCCTCCGTCCCGTCCGCGGCCCCTCCCGCGGTGACCTTCCCGGCCTCCGCTCCGTCCGGGGTCGCGGTGTCTCCCGCGGATTCTGTGCCGCCGTCTGCGGCCTCCGGGGTGTCTCCGGCGGTGTCCTGGGCGGCGGCTGCCTCGACGGGGGAAGCGCTCTCGCGAACGGGGGGTTCGGCCGCGGCGGCAGCAGCAGAGTTGGCGCCGGTGCCGGGCCGTCGCAGAGCAGCTGCCCGGCCGGGGCCGAGGGCGTCGGCACTTCCGCAGGTCGGCTTCCCGGCGCCGACGCATGTCGTGCCGGGCATCCCGGAGCCGCCCGCGGACGGCGGGGTGCACTATTCGGAGTTGCCGGATCCGCGCTGGGCAGGCCAGGAGGACCTGGTCACCGAGCCGCCATTCCCCACCCCGCCTTCCGCGCCGCTCCCGGGTCCGGCTTCCGCGCCGCTCGCTGCCCCGCATCCCGCTCCGCGCTCCAGCCCGGACTCCGCGCCGGTCTCCGGCCCGCATCCCGCGCCGCTCGTCGGCCCGCATTCCGCTCCGTTCTCTGCCCCGCGTTCCGGTCCGGACTCCGCGCCGGTCTCCGGGTTGCCGTCGGCTCCGCGTTCTGGTCTTCATTCGGGGCTTCGAGACGCCGGTCAGCCTTCCGCGCGGTCCGGGCCGCTTCCCGCGCAGCGGGAGCCGGAGGTGAAGCCGGGCAGGCAGGCGGCGGGCTGGCGGTATGCCGAGCCGGTTCCCGCGCTCTACCCCGGGACGGCGAGCGGACCCGTCGACCCGTCGGAGCCGGTGGTCGAGGTGGAGAGCTCGGGACGCCACACCGTGCCGGACGAACTGGTGCGGGCAGCCACCTACAAGCTCGCCGCCGACCGGGTGGCCCGCGCCAAGGTCATCGGCCCGGACGACGCCGCCCCCGCGCCGGCGAACACCGCCCCGTCCTCCGCCCGGCCGACGTCGCCATCGTCGCCGGAACCGGGCGGGCGGCCGCCGGTGCCTCGTCCGCGGGGTCTCTGATCGGGGTTTCTGTCAGACCCCGGGTCTAGATTTCCGGCATGGTCACCGTCGATGACGTCCGGCGGATCGCCCGGGATCTGCCACGCAGCGAGGAACACCTGATCCGGGACAGAGTGAAGTTCCGCGTCGGCAAAATCGTTTATGTCGCCTTCTCCCGCGACGAGACGATCATGGGTTTCGGCTTCCCCAAGGAGGAGCGTGACGCCCTGATCGCCGCCAACCCGCAGACGTTCCACCTGCCCCGCGAGTCCGACCTGCGCTTCAACTGGGTCCAGGCCCACCTGTCCCACCTCGACGAGGACGAGATGCCCGAGCTCGTCCTCGAAGCGTGGCGCATGACCGTCCCCAAGAAGGTCTGGTCCGCCTACCTGCCCCGCCTCGCCTGACTCCCCATGGCCGCCCGCCCCGCCCGCCGGCGTTCCGGCGGGTTCCGGCGTGTGAAGTAACGGTCGGCTCCGCGCCGCAACTTCACACGTTGGGTTGTTGCGGTTGTTGTGTGGGGTTTTTGGGTGCGGAGCGCGCCGTAATTTCACACGTTGGGTTGTTGCGGTTGTGGTGTGGGGTTTTTGGGTGCGGAGCGCGCCGCAACTTCACACGCTCGGTTGTTGCGCCCTGTTGTGTGGGGGTTTTGGGTGCGCTGGGCGCCGTAACTTCACACGCTTGGTTGGGCTGGCCGTGGCGTGGGGAGATGGGTGCCGGGGTCAGGCAGACGCGCCGGGTCGGGACGGGTGGCGGCCCAGGAGCAGGAGGATCTCGGTGAGCGGGTCGGTGCCGGGAAGGACGGGGTGGGCAGGGGCGAACGCGGCGTCCGGGGTCAGGCGGGTGGGTCCGTCGGGGACGGCGCGGGCGATCGGGAGGGTGGCGGCCAGGGTGTCCGGGCCCGGTGCGTAGGGAAGGGACAGGGTCGTCGCCACGTCCCAGCCGTGTACCACGTAGTCGACCAGGTGGAAACGGAGCGCCAGGTGGCCGGGGAAGGTGCGGTCGGTGCTCAACTCGGGCAGGTCGAAGGGGCGGTCGAGGACGTCGGCCGGTGCGAAGGCGTCGAGTACCGCGGTGGTGGCCTCGGCGTACCGATGGAGAAAATCGGCGTCGGGGCGCGTCGGAGTCCAGACGGTGAGGTCGGCGCCGCGGCCGTGAGCGGCGGCGGCGAAACCGTGGTGCTGCGCGGTCATGTGCCCGAGCAGGGCGGCGAGGTCCCAGCGGGCGCAGGGTGTCGGGCGGGTGAGGTCGTCCGGGGTGGCGTGCGCGACCAGGTCGACGGTGGCGCGGACGGCGGCGGCGTGGATCTGACGGAGGTCCTCGGCAATCGTAGGCATCTGCCTACGATCTACCCAAGCCTACTATTCGTCAACCCCGATCGGCGCCGGGAACGCGGAGACTGTCGCGCGGGGAGGGGTCGGGGGCGTGAAAGGCTGCGCGAGTGGAGAGGGACGATCTCGGCGCGATGGTTTCCCGGGTGGGGCGGCGGCTGCTGGCGATGGAGCAGCCGATCCTGGCCCGGCACGGGGTGTCGATGTGGGCCTACATCGTGCTGAACGCGCTGGCCAGCGGGCCGATGCGGACCCAGGCGGCGCTGGCGGCGAGCATCGGCGCGGACAAGACCCGGCTCATTCCGGTGCTCGACGACCTGCAGCAGCGCGGGCTCATCGAGCGTGAGCCCGACCCGGCCGACCGCCGGGTGCGCCTGCTCGGGCTGACCGATATCGGTCACGCTCGGCATGGGGCGGTGCAGGCCGAGATCCGGGCCGCGGAGGACGTGATGCTGCGGGACCTGCCGGCGGACGACCGTGAGGCTTTTTTGCGTACGTTGGCCGCGCTCGACCACTGAACTCCCCGATCGTGGTGAGTTGCGGCCGAATATGCGCACAAATCGTCAAGATCGCGGCGCGGCGCCGGGAGAGCAGCGCCGGGAGCGCGGCGGGGAAGTCGGCTATGTGGGGGAGGTGGCTGCTACTGCTTCCTGGAGGCCGCGGGTGGCCAAGCGGTCGGCGCGTTCGTTCTCCGGGTGGCCGGCGTGGCCCTTCACCCAGTGCCAGCGAACCTCGTGCCGGCGGACCGCGGCGTCGAGGAGCTGCCAGAGGTCCACGTTCTTGACCGGCTGGCGGGCGGAGGTCTGCCAGCCGTTGGCGCGCCAGCGTGACACCCACTTGGTGATGCCGTCCCGGACGTAGACGCTGTCCGTGTAGATGTCGACGACCAGCGGGGCGCGGTTCAGGGTCTCCAGGGCGCGGATCGGGGCCATCAGCTCCATCCGGTTGTTGGTGGTCGAGCCGGCCTCGCCGCCGCACAGATCCTTTTCGGCCTTGCCCCAGCGGAGCACGGCGCCCCAGCCGCCTGGGCCGGGATTCGGCGCGCAGGCCCCGTCGGTGTAGATCTCCACGACGCGGCTCTGCTCACTCATGCCGCGAACCCTACCGAAACCCGCCCGGCCCACCCACCACCCGCGGGGAGGATGAGTGAGGGGGTCCTGGGTAGGACGCGGCGGGCGCGGC
The DNA here is from genome assembly GCF_001509495.1 of Actinoplanes awajinensis subsp. mycoplanecinus. Taxonomy (NCBI): domain Bacteria; kingdom Bacillati; phylum Actinomycetota; class Actinomycetes; order Micromonosporales; family Micromonosporaceae; genus Actinoplanes; species Actinoplanes awajinensis. The sequence goes on from NZ_LLZH01000002.1 coordinate 73,596, forward strand.
CGGTGGCGAGAGTGAGTGAGGGAGACCATCGGGGGGCTTGCCGAGATCGGGCGCCGGCTCGGCTCGCCGTATGGTGGCCGGAGGCGGATCGGATGGGCGGAGCTCATGGTGGGTGGCGACGTGGCCGCGGTTGAGGTACGAGACGTCGTGGTGCGCTACGGCGACACGACAGCCGTCGACGGGGTGTCCCTCAGCGCCCCGCGCGGGCGGGTGCTCGCGCTGCTGGGTCACAACGGTGCGGGCAAGACCAGCCTGCTCCAGGTCTGCGAGGGGTTCCGCAAACCGGACGCCGGCACCGTGCGGATCCTCGGGATGGACCCGGTCGCCGAGCACGACGCGCTGATGCCGCGCCTGGGCATCATGCTGCAGTCCGGCGGCGTCTACCCGTGGGCCGCAGCCGGGGAGATCCTGCGCCTGTTCGCCTCGTTCGCCGCGAACCCGCTGGACACCGGGATGCTGATCGACCGGCTCGGACTCCGCAAAGTGGAGAAGACCCGGTTCCGCCGGCTCTCCGGGGGCGAGCAGCAGCGGTTGAGTCTCGCGGTCGCCCTGGTCGGCCGCCCCGAGCTGGTCTTCCTCGACGAGCCGACGGCCGGGATGGACACCGAGGCCCGGCACACCACCTGGCAGCTGATCGAGGAGCTGCGCGCCGACGGCGTCTCCGTGCTGCTCACCACGCACCTGCTCGACGAGGCCGAGCGCCTCGCCGACGACGTGGTGATCATGCGGTCTGGCCAGGTGGCGGCGACCGGCACGCCGGCCGAGCTGACCGCGGCGGCCGGCATCGACCTGCTCGAGGTGCGCGCCGACCCGGGTCTCGACCTGACCGGGTTGAAAGCCCGCCACGAGGTCGCCGAGAGCTCACCCGGGGAGTACGCGATCACCGGCGCCCTGGACACCCGCGCGCTGGCCGACGTGCTGGGCTGGTTCGCCGGGGTGGACGCGCACGTCACGGCGTTGAGCAGCCGCCGCCGCACCCTCGAGGACGTCTACCTGTCGCTGACCCGGCAGACCACCACCACGGTTGGAGCCGCGAAGTGAGCACCGGGCAGACCACCACCACGGTTGGAGCCGCGAAGTGAGCACCGGAACGTTCGCACCGGCACCCGGCCGGGCACCGATGCGCACCGTCATCGCCCGTCAGATCCGGATGGAACTGGTGCTCACCGCGCGGCGGGGCGAGGCAGTCGTGCTGGCCATGGGCGTACCCCTGCTGGTTTTGCTCGGAGCGGGCCTGACGCATGCGACGAACCTGCCAACCGACGACCGCCTGGGTTTTGTGGTTCCCGGCGTGCTGGCACTGACCGTGATGTCGACCGCCTTCACCGGCCAGGCGATCACCACGGGGTACGAGCGCAGCTACGGCGTCCTGAAGCGCCTCGGCGCCTCCCCGCTGACCCGCCCGGGCCTGCTGCTCGCCAAGACCGCCGCGGTGCTGGTCCAGATCGTGTTCCAGGTGCTGTTCCTGGGCCTGGTCGGTGTGGTGGTCGGCTGGCGGCCGGAGCTGAGCCACCTGCTGCCCGCGGCCGGGGTGACCGTGCTGGCCGCGGCCGGATACAGCGGCCTGGCGTTGCTGCTGGCCAGCGTGCTGAAGCCGGAGACCACCACCGGCGCGGCCACGCTGATCTACGTGCTGATGCTCTCGGTCGGCGGGATCATGTTCGCCGCACCGGACCTGGGCACGGCCGGCTGGTTCCTGCTGCCGCTGGCCGCGCACGCCGAGGCGCTGCGGGACACGCTCAGCGGCGGCGGCAGCATCCCGCTGTCGATCTGGCTGGCGCTGGCCGCGTGGGCGGTCGTCTGGCTGACCGCAGCCGCCCGCAAATTCCGCTGGGAGTGAGTTCCCAAGCCGCGACTGTCCATCGATCGGTGGACAACCGCTGACCCCCGCGCGGTCGTCCCGCCGGAACCGCCCGGGACGGGACGATCGTCGGTATGGAAGCGATCGAGGTAACGGGTCTGCGGAAGACCTATCAAGGCAGAGAGGCCGTCGCCGGGATCGACCTGGTCGTCGCCCGCGGCGAGATCTTCGCGCTGCTCGGCCCGAACGGCGCCGGCAAGACCACCACCGTCGAGATCCTGGAGGGTCACCGGCGCCGCAACGGCGGTGACGTGCGGGTGCTCGGCGAGGACCCGGGCACGGCGGGCCGGTCCTGGCGCTCCCGGATCGGCATCGTGCTGCAGGACGCCGACGACGCCGCCGACCTCACGGTGACCGAGATGGTGCGGCACGTCGCCGGTTTCTACCCGGAGCCGCGCACGGCCGACGAGGTGATCGAGCTGGTCGGCCTGACCGCCAAGAAGACCAGCAAGATCCGTACGCTCTCCGGCGGCCAGCGCCGTCGCGTCGACGTGGCGCTCGGCATCGTCGGCCGCCCCGAGCTGCTCTTCCTGGACGAGCCGACCACCGGGTTCGACCCGGAGGCGCGCCGCCAGTTCTGGGACCTGATCCGCACCCTGGCCGGTGACGGCACCACGATCCTGCTCACCACCCACTACCTGGACGAGGCCGAGGCGCTCGCGGACCGGCTCGCGGTGCTGGCCGGCGGGCAGATCGTCGCCGAGGGCACCCCGGCGACGCTGGGCGGACGGGCCGCGGCCGGCGCCAAGGTGAGCTGGCAGGAGGGCGGCCGGACCCGGACCGAGCAGCTCGCCGACCCCACCGAGCTGCTCCGCAAGCTGGTCGCCGACGGCGCCGACCTGCGCACCCTGACGGTCACCCGGCCCACCCTCGAGGACACCTACCTCACCCTGATCGGAGCGCGGAAATGACGAGCATGAGCCTGGCCCGGGGCCACGTGGAGGTCCTGCAGTTCCTCCGCGACCGCACCTCGGTGGTCTTCACGTTCCTGTTCCCGGCGCTGCTCCTGCTGCTGTTCGGGACGATCTTCGGCGACTCGTACGACCAGGCCGGGGTGAGCGCCAGCCAGGTGTACGCGTCGAGCATGCTCGCCTACGGCATCCTCACCACCGGCTTCGTCACGATGGGCGCGGGCCTGGCGATGGACCGTGAGGACGGGACGCTGAAACGGCTGCGGGGCACGCCGTTGCCGCTCACGTCGTACCTGATCGGGAAGTTGATTCTGGTTTTGACCATGGCCGTCGCGGAGGCGGCGCTGCTGATCCTGGTCGGGGTCGTGGTCTTCGACATGCCGCTGCCGGACGCGAGTCACTGGCTCACCTTCGCCTGGCTGTTCGGCCTGTCGGTGATCGTCTGCACCCTGCTCGGCGTCGCGGTCAGCGGCATCGTCAAGCACGCCCGCAGCGCCGGCGCGATCCTGAACGTCCCGGTGGTGATCCTGCAGTTCATCTCGGGCGTCTTCATCCACCCGATCACCCAGCTGCCGACCTGGCTGATCACCGTCGCCTCGCTCTTCCCGGTCAAGTGGATGGCGCAGGGCTTCCGGTACGTCTTCCTGCCGGACAGCATGAAATCCCTGGAAGCGGCCGGTGCCTGGGAACTCGGGCGGATCGCCATGGTGCTCGGCGCGTGGTGTGTGATCGGATTGGTGCTGTGCCTGGCGACCTTCCGGTGGAGCGAAAAGGACCGATGACCGCACCATCGGCTGCCCCGCCGTCCCTGGCCCGGCTGTGGGACCTCTACTTCATCGCGATCGAGATCGCCGTAGCGGCCGCGATCTTGATGACCGACACCTCCGCCGAGCGGAAGTGGCTCAGCCTCGGCACGGTCGCCGCGATGGTCCTGCTGCACGTCACGATCGGCGCGCGGCTGATCCGAACCGGTCGGGACGACGTGCTCTCGTTCGTCGTCCTGGCCTGTCACATCGTGCTGTTCGCGGTGGTGGCGATCGCGATGCCGGTCGCCACCTGGCTGCTCTTCGTGATCATCCCGATGGCCTTCCAGCTGGCCTCGCTGCGGGTCGCGATCGTCGCGGTGGTGGCGGCGAACGCGGTGCCGGTCGTCGCCGATCTGGTGACCGGGTCCGGCAGCGTGCTGATGGACCTGGTCATCGCGGCGATCTCGGCAACCGCCGGCATCCTGCTCGGATTCTGGATCATCCAGGTGATCCGGCAGAGCACCGACCGCGCCAACCTGATCGCCGAGCTCGAGGCGAGCCGTGCCGAGGTGGCCCGGCTCTCCCACGAGGCCGGCGTCACCGCCGAGCGGACCCGCCTGGCCGGCGAGATCCACGACACCCTGGCGCAGGGCTTCACCAGCATCATCACGCTGGTCCAGGCCGCCGATCCGGGGCTGCGCGACGAACGCCTGGCGCTCGCGGTCCGCACCGCGAAGGAGAATCTGGCGGAGAGCCGGTCCCTGGTCGCCGCCCTCGCACCGTCCGCGCTGGATTCCGGTCTGCTGGATTCGGTACGCCGCCAGGCCGCGCGGTTCACCGAGGAAACCGGAGTTCAAGCCCTATTTCGTACGACGGGGGAGCCCCGCGATCTGCCGACCGCCGTGGAGGTGGTGCTGCTGCGGGCGGCTCAGGAGGCACTGACCAACGTGCGTCGGCACGCCCGGGCGAACGAGGTGGGTGTGCTGCTCGCCTATTCGCCGGTCCCGGCCCCGTCGGCGTCGGCTTCTCTGGCGCCGGCTTCTTCGCCGTCGGCTTTCCCGGCGCCGGCTTCTCCGTCGTCGGCTTTCCCGGCGCCGGTGTCTTCGTCGTCGGTGCGCGTGGTGGTGCGGGATGACGGGTGCGGGTTCGATGCCGGGGCGGCGGGCGGGTTCGGGCTGCGCGGCATGCGGGCACGGGCCGAGCAGGTGGGCGGCACCTTGACCGTGCGCAGCGATCCGGACACCGGCACCACCGTCGAACTGGAGGTCCCCGCGTGATCCGGATTCTGCTCGTCGACGACCACCCCGTCGTACGCATGGGGTTGCGCGGCATGCTCGACGCCGAACCGGACCTGACCGTGATCGGCGAAGCCTCCTCCGGTGCCGAGGGCGCCGACCTCGCGCTCCGTGAGCGTCCCGACATCGTCCTGATGGACCTGCGGATGCCCGGCGGCGACGGCGTCGAAGCGACCGGCCGGATCCTGGCCGCCGACCCGGGCATCCGGGTGATGGTGCTGACCACCTACGAGTCGGACCGCGACATCCTGCGCGCGATCGAGGCCGGCGCCTGCGGCTACCTGCTCAAGGACGCGACACCGGCCGAGCTGGCCGAGGCGGTGCGCGCGGCCGACCGGGGCGAGACGGTGCTCGCGCCGAGCGTGGCGTCGACGCTGGTCCGCCAGGTGCGGAGCCCGGCGCCGCCGGCGCTGTCGGCCCGGGAGACCGAGGTGCTGCGGCTGGTGGCGGCGGGACTGACGAACGCCGACATCGGCAAGCGGTTGTTCATCGCGGAGGCGACCGTGAAAACGCATTTGCTGCGTGTCTTCAACAAGCTCGACGTGGCGGACCGCACGGCCGCAGTGACCACCGCGATGCGGCACGACCTGCTCTAGCGGGACGCGCGGGACTGATACACGGCAACCGCGGTGATCGATGGGCGCGGAAACCGGGAACAGCCGGATATGGCCGCCGGTGGCGGCCATACTCATCCGGTGTGACGCGTTTTAGCAGCTCAATGCGCTGATCACGGTCCGATCTTTCGGCCTCTCGCCCGATGGTGGCGATCAGAGGAGAAGCGCATGCGTTATCGGGTCCCCCCGCGGTTGTGGTCGCCGTCGAGGTTTCGGAGTGCACTCTCGGTTGCGGCCGCCGCGGCACTGGGCACGCTTCCGGGCATCTTCGTGTTCGCCCCACCCGCCCGCGCGGACGGCGAATACACCATCACGATCAGCGTCGAGGACACTCTGGCAGTGGAGGGCACGTCGGGCCCGAGCGGTGAGTACATCAACGTCATGCTGAGCCCTCCGCCGGATGCGCCGGTCACCGTGCACCTGGAGACCGAGGCCGATGGGACTGCGACCCTGGGCGACGACTTCATGGCGTTCGATGAAGATCTGACTTTTGACGCCGCCGAGACGCTCAAACAGGTGGCAGTGCAGATCCTGGGCGACGACATCTACGAACCGGGCGGGGAAACCTACTCGTTCGTGGTGGCGAGTCCCGGGAACGAGGTGGGGACGGGCGTCGGCTCGCACGAGATCACGATCCCGGACGACGACGACGCGCCGACGGTTGCCTCGCTCACCTTCGGCGACGCGCTGGACGAGGGCAGCGCCGAGGCGGGCCCGCACGACGTGCCGTTCACCGTGGAGCTGAGCAACCCCAGCAGCACCCCGATCATCCTGAAGGTGACCGGCGACGACGACACCGCGGTGCAGCCGGCCGGCACGGTGGGCGGCGCGGACTACGCCGTGCCGGACACGGTGACGATTCCCGGCGGCAAGAAGAGCGAAGAGTTCGCGGTGACGGTCATCGGGGACGAGGTCTTCGAGAAGGACGAGACCGCCGTCGTCTCGGTGGCGCCGGCGGACGGGCAATCCCCGGTGTCCGGCGAGGCAAGCGCCACGCTGACCATCACGAACGACGACCACGCGCCGGGGGTGGCGGTCCCGGCGCTCACCCAGGCCGAGGGCACGACGATGGTGCTCGACGCACTGGTGATCGGTGAGACGCAGGAACCGATCCCCTGGACCGCGTCGGTGTTCCCGGCCTGGGTCGAAGCCGGCAGCCCGGCGGCGTTTGCCGATTTCTCCGCCAGCGTGGTCGCCTCCGGAACGATCCAGCCAGGAGACGGGCACGTCGATCTGGGCACGGTCAGCCTGGCCGAGGACCAGGCCGACGAATTCGCGGAGACCTTCAACGTCGTGGTCGATCTGGGCAGCCTGAACATGAACGGGTACCCGTTCGGCAACCTGGAGACGATCGAGGACAAGGATTCCGACCTGCCGCCGCTCATCGTCGGGTCCGACCCGGTCACCCTCAAGGAGGGCGCCTCCTTCGACGTGCCGTACTCCCTCGACTTCGACGACGTGCCCGGCAACACCGCCACCAGGACCGAAAAGCCGGTGTCGGCGAGTTGGACGCTGTCCTCCGTCGATGCCGTCCACGGCTCGGACTACAGCGGCGAGACCAGCGGCACCCTTGCCTTCGAGCCGGGCTCGACCGCCGGGAGCATCCACGTGACCACCGAGGCCGACGCCGACGTGGAGACCGACGAGACCCTCAGCCTCGCGCTGAGCGATCCGCAGAATGCCGGCGACCTCGTCGGGAACCCCGTCCCCATCACCATCACCAACCAGGTCCGGCCGGACTTCACCGTCACGTCCGAGGTGGCGGCCACCGAGGGCCAGGCGGATCCGGCCACGTTCACCGTCACGCTGACCGAGCCGGCCGCCGAGGACGTGCACTTCGACGTCTCGATCGCCGACCAGAGCACCGCCGCGGGGGACTACACCGCGCCGCCGGTCGAACTGACGATTCCGGCCATGTCCGAGACCGGCGAGATCAAGGTGCCGATCCTCGACGACGAGGTCTACGAAACCACCGAGACAGCGACTCTCACCGTGGTCCTGGCCGGCGAGGAGGCGGGCTCGACCGCCACCCTTTCGATCGAGGACGACGACACCGCCCCGACGCGACTGGACGTCAGGACGTTCGACCAGGAGGAGGGCGCCCACGTCGAACTCGGCGCCGACGTGAGCAACGCGGGGCAGGACTCGATCCCGTGGACCGCGGAGGTGAAGCCGGGCATGTCCGGCGACCCGGCGGAGGCCGGCGACTTCACCACCGGTGACCTGGTGCTCTCCGGTTCGATCGAGCCCGGGGACGACCATATCGACCTGGGCGCCGTCGATCTGCTGGTCGACCAGACCGACGAGTTCCCGGAGACCGTGGACGTCGTCGTCAAGCTGGGTGTCGACGGCGCACTGGGCACGTTCTCGGCGACGTCGACCGTCGAGGACGCGAGCACCGAGCTGGGACCGAACGTCATGGCGCCCGACCCCGCCCGGATTGTCGAAGGCCAGAGCGCCTCGCTCCCGGTCCGGCTCAGCTTCGCCGGCATGCCGTGGAACACCGCCACCAAGACCGAGAAGACGGTCGAGGTCGACTACACGCTCAACCCGGAAACGGCTGAAGGCACGGCTACCGAAGATGTCGACTACACGGGTGACACCTCCGGCAAGCTCGTCTTCGCGCCGGACCAACTGTCGGAGCCGATCACGTTCGAAACCGTCGCGGACGACGTCGAGGAGGGCGGCGAAACAGTACTCGTCGATCTGAGCAACCTGGTCAACGCCTCGGGGAGCAACCCGAGCCAGACCGCCGCCACGATCGTCGACTCCGCCGACCTGCCGACCTTCAGCGTGACCCCGGAGGTGCGCGTGACCGAGGGGGACGACGCCTATGCCCGGATCACCGTCACGCTGAGCGCCGCGGCGCCGGGCGACGTCGAGTTGGACATGTCGATCGGGGACGGGATCGCCGACAGCGACGACTTCTCCTCGCCGGACGACGGGATCCTGACCATCCCCGCCGGACAGCGAACCGGCACGATCGACATACCGATCACCGACAACGAGGTGTACGAGTACACCGAGGACATAGCGGTGACGATGAGGCTGCTCGACGACGAGACCGACGCGACCGGGGCCGAGCAGACCAGCAAGATCATCATTGCCGACGATGAGTCGGTACCGACGATCACGCTCAACGCGGCGCCGGGTGCGGAGGGCGACGAGATCGACGTGATCGCCACGCCGAGCGGGCCGGCGCAGAACGACATGCTCTACGACCTGACGTTCACCGGCGCGACCAGCGGCGGGGCGAACCCGGCCGAGGCCGACGACTACTCGGTGGACGACGTCGAGACGTTCGGGTTCATCGCCGGGGGCACTGCGGGCCCGGTGTCGATCCACACGATCTACCTACTCGACGACGCCATCGACGAGCCGGTCGAAACCCTGACGATGACCGCGACCAATACGACCGTGGAGGGGGTCGACCCGGTCGTCACGACGTACACCATCACGGACGACCCCGCCGACCTGCCGCCCACCGTCTCGGTCGGGGACGTGAGCGTGCAGGAGAACGCCGGCGTCGCCGACGTACCGGTCCGGCTCGCCTTCACCGGCGGCAACGGCGCGACCGCCAGCGAGCAGCCGGTGACAGTCGCTTACCGCATCCTGCCCGGCACCGCGGACACCGCCGACTATTTCGCCACCGCCGAGGGCTCGTTGACCCTGCCGACCGGCGGGCGCGATGCCGTAATCCACATCCCGATCGTCGACGACATCCGCGTCGAGACGAGCGAGTACTTCCAGGTCCAGGTGCTGTCGGCCAGTCCGGCCGGCGCCACCGTCGGAGCGGGCACCGGCACCGTCACCATTCTGGAGAACGATCGGAACCTGCCGGTGCCGTCGTTCGCGGTGACCGGCGACGTGCTTGCCGCCGAGGGCGGCACCGCGAGCTTCAAGGTCACGCTCAGTGCGCCGGCGCAGGAGGCCGTCGACTTCACCGTCGGCATGCAGCCGGGCACCGCCACGCCCGGCGGGAACGACGATGGCGAGACCGACTACACCGACCCGCCACGGGCGCTGCGGATCCCGGCGGGCAGCACGAGCGCCACGCTCGACGTGCCGATCCGCCAGGACACTGTCTGGGAGGGCGACGAGTCGGCCCGGCTGTCCGTGGAACTCGCCGCCGGCGAGTTGGACGCCGCCGGCCCCGCCCAGCAGGGCCAGCTGACGATCACGGACGACGAGACCAAACCGGCGATCACGCTGAACCAGACCTCGGCGGCGCTCATGGAGGGTGACACGTTCGAGCTGGCCGGAACGATCACGGGGGTGGCGCAGCGCGACCTGACCTTCGACAGCCCGGTGGTCGCCACGTCCGCCGAGAACACCGACTACGACCTGACCGACGACGAGGTCACGATCCCGGGCGGCACGCTCAGCGGCAGCAAGGTCAAACTCGGCTCGATCCACTTCAACCGGGACGCCACTGACGAGGACACCGAGACTCTCAGGGTCTCCTTCGGCGGGAACGTGCTGACCTTCCAGGTCGCCGACGACCCGGCCGACACCCCACCGGCTGTCACGATCGGCGACGCGACGGTGGGGGAGAGCGACGGGTCGGCCGAGCTGGCCGTCTCCCTGACCTTCAGCGGAGGCACCAAGGCGACCGAGCGGACCATCACCGTGCCCTGGGCGACCGTCGCCGGCACGGCCGACGCGGGCAAGGATTACACCACGTCAAGCGGTCAGCTGACGCTGACCTCACCGTCTTCGACGGACACCATCCGCATTCCGGTCCTGGCCGACAAGCGGGACGAGGCGACCCAGACATTCACCGTACGACTGGGCGCGCCGTCCCCGGCCGGCGTCACCCTGGCCAAGCCGGACGGCAAGGTCACCATCACCGATGACGACAAGCCGTCCGCGCCCACGCTGACTGCACCGGCCAGCATCGTCGGCCCCGGGCGGGTAACCCTGTCCGGGGTCGCCGGGGCGAACGCCCAGGTCGAGTTGCTCCGCGCGGTCGGCACGTCCGGTGGCTCGTTCCGGGAAGCGATGACGACGACGGCTGACGACGACGGGGTCTACCGGTTCACCCTCACCTTCGCCCTCGGGTACCGGGTGATGACCAGGGCCAACAAGCTGACCTCGCCGGTCCGTACGGTCTCGGTGAAACAGGACCCGACCCTCGTGGTGGTCTCGTCCTCGAAGGGCACCGTGACGATGGCCGTCCGGGGCGACCCGGACGAACCCGGCCAGCGGGTGATCATCCAGCGCCGGGTGTCCGGCGAGTGGCGCGAGGTCGACACCGGCGAACTCAACCGGGCCGGGAAGTACACCACGACGCTGCGATCGCTGAAGTCCGGCGGTACGTACGTGTACCGGGCGGTGATCGCTTCCACGCCGTCGATCGGCGTGCTCTCCGGCGCTTCGGACACCGAAACCGTCAAGGTCAAGTAACCCGGGTTCCCCGCTGGCAGCCGTTGTCGTGGGTACTCTCGCGCCCGGCCCGACCTCCGTGACCCCCGAGCACGTGAAGGTCTCTCTGCCGGAAAAAGGCGTTCCGCCGAAAAGGGGCTGATATGCCGGTTAGATTACGTATGGCTCCGCCTCACGTGGCTCTCATGTCCCGTGTTTGCGCTGCTGAGGGCCGGTTCGCCGATGCCCCCAACCGCCCCAAGGTGCGGTACCCGAACAGGCAGCCTCGTCGGGTGACGAGGACGCAAAGCCAGGGGCCTCCCCGCTGGAGGTTGCCCAGCCGCCGAAGGAGACAGGAAGAGAATGCTTCATCGACCCATCCAAGCGGCGTCGCACGAGCGAGTGCCGGTCACGTTCTGGGGACGACCTCGGATCCGGACAGTCCTGGCGACCGTCGTCGCCGCCGCGGTGGGAATGGTGCCCGCGGTCATGGTGGGTTCGCCGGCGCTGGCGGCCAACCCGTCCTCCGTTGACAACCTGACGATCAGCAACGCCGGAAGCTGGGAAGGTAGCAAGGTCACCTTCACGATCACCTACACGGGTGCGGCGCCGGCTGACTTCACCTTCGCGGCTTCGGGTGGCACGGCGACCGGTGTCGCCTCCTTCACCGCCGCCAACCCTGGCGCCATTCCCCCCGTCGCCGCCAGCACCACCACTGACACCGAGGACTACTCCACCACGCTGAGCCGGACCGGGACCATCACCTTCCCCGGGACGTCGTCGAGCGGCTCCAACACGATCACGATCAGTGCGGACACCCAGGCTGACGCCGGCGTAGCCGATGAGACGTTCAACCTGGTAGCGACGGACACGCTGGGTAACACCAAGTCCGGGACCGGAACGATCTGGGCGGTCGCCGACGCCGACTACCCGACCTACACGGTTTCACCGTCGACCTCGACCGTGGCGGAGACCGCGTCCAAGGACGCCGCAGGCGCGACCGTGCAAAAGAAGGTCACCGTCACCGCGACGCTGAACAAGGTTCTGCCGCACCCGCTCACCATTCCGGTGGCTACCGCCGATGGTGGGAGCATGACCGTCTTGAACAACGCCGTCTCTGGCGGTGGAGTTCTGCGGGACTACGACGCGCTCCCGTCGACGGCGCTGTTCACCATCCCCGAGTACACGTACACCGGTACCACCACCGTCCAGCTCTACGATGACAACATCGACGAGACGGCGACGAACCAGTCCTTCACCGTCAACGCGACGGACACCCCGGTGGTGCTGAAGTCGGGCGTCGGCGCCAACACGGCCACCATCGCCATCACGGACGACGACGCCGCACCGGTGGCGACCATCGGTGACGCCATGGCGGCCGTGACCGAGGGTGGTGCCCTCAACTTCCCGGTGACCCTGGACCGGCCTTCGGACTCGGCCAGCCTGGCGATCGGCTACTACGCCACCGCCGGAACGACCCGGGACGACTCGACGGCGGCCGCCACCGCGGACATCACCACCCCTTACACCAGCGGCGTCCCGGGATCGGCGACGATCCCGGCCTACGCGACCACGCGGACGATCGCGGTCCCGACGGATGACGACGGCACCTTCGAGGGCACGGAGAACATCAAGGAGGTCATCACCGGCGGGACCGGTGTCACCCTCGGCACCAAGACCACCGCCGTGGGCCTCATCAACGACAACGACCCGGGTCCGGACGTCGCGCTCACGACCGTCAGCGGTGCCTCGCTGCCGGAAGGCGACTCGGGCGAGAAGGTGCAGAAACTCAAGCTGACGATCGACGCCGGCACCTACCCGGTGCCGATCAAGATCGACTGGGCGACCAAGGACGGCACCGCCAAGGCGGGCTCCGACTACAAGGCCACCTCGGGCACGGTTACGATCCCCGCGGGCGTCGTCCCGGGGACCTGGAAGGAAGAGATCCCGGTCACGCTCTACGGTGACACGGTCCTGGAGGGCGACGAGGCCTTCGATCTCGCGATCTCCAGTTCCACGAGCACCATCGGCAACGCCGGGGACTTCAGCACCACCATCACCGAGTTCGGGGAAGGCGACGCCAAGCCGACCTTCAACGTCGGCGACGTCTCGGTCACCGAAGGCAACAGCGGCACCACGCTGGCCCAGGTACCGATCACCCTGACCGGTGCCGCTCCGACCGACACCGTCTTCACCACCTCGTTCAACCCGGCGCCCAGTGTGGACACCGCGGTGGACTCGGGCACCTTGGCGGGCGACAACGACTACGACCAGCCGACCGTCTCGTCCGTGACGATCAAGGCCGGGGACAAGACCGGGACGCTGAGCATCCCGATCAACGGCGACACGGTGTACGAGAAGGACCAGAAGTTGACCGTCGGCATCACGACGGCCAGCTCGGACGTCACTGCCACGGACACGCCGTTCGTCAAGCACCTCGCGGTGGTCACCATCGGGAACGACGACGCCCAGCCGACGCTGGTCTTCACCACCGGTAACGTGAGCGAGGGCCAGTCCATCGGGGTCACCGGCAAGATCGTTGGTGTGTCGGAGTACCCGTACAACGTCGGTCTCACCGTGGGTGGTGCCGCAACCAACCCGGCCACGGTGGACACGGACTTCACGGCTCCCGACACCCTCGCGACCGCGACGGTCCAGGTTCCGCGTGGTTACACCGGAGCGCTCACCGACATTCCCATGGTCGGCGGCGGCTACACCTGGTGGATCCAGGCGCTCGACGACCAGATCGACGAGCCGGCCGAAGGCTTCAACGTCACCGCGAACGAGAAGACCGGTGCGCTGACCGGCTTCGCGAACTCGGTCGGCACCTACAAGATCGCCGATGACCCGCTGGACCTTCCGCCGGCGGCCTCCATCGGTGACGTGACGGTCAGCGAGAAGGACGGCACCGCTGACGTCCCGGTCAACCTGACCTTCACCGGTGACGCCACGTCCACCGTGCAGAACGTGACGCTGCAGTACGACACCGCGGACGGCACGGCCAAGCAGGGCAAGGACTACAAGCTCACCAAGGGCACCCTGACGGTTCCGCCGGGCACGATGAAGGCCTGGATCAAGGTCCCGGTCATCGACGACTGGGACAAGGAAGACAACGAGACCTTCTCGGTCCGGATCACCAACGCCAACCCGCAGGGCGCGCAGATCGTCAACGGCGATGCGACCGTCACGGTCACGTCCGACGACAGCGCGGTTATCCGGCCGACGCTGGACCTGACCAGCCCGGCCAAGGGCATCGGTTCGGTTGTCGCATCCGGCAAGGCCGCTCCCGGCGCGACTGTCGAGCTGTGGGGCGCGCCGCTGCCGGTCACCGACCCGCTGAAGACGAAGTGGCTGGTCAGCACGAAGGCCGACGCTTCCGGCAACTTCAAGTTCGGCGCTCGGAAGATCACCCAGGGCTGGACGTTCGTCACCCAGTCGCAGGAGACCAACTCCACGGCCAAGCAGGTCCGGCTGACGCAGAACCCGGCCCTGACCGCGACCTCGACGAAGGGCAAGCTCACCGTCTCGGTCGTCGGGAACCCGAAGGCCACCGGCCAGACGGTCACCATCCAGCGGTGGACCGGTGGCAAGTGGGTCACCCTGGCCTCCGGCAAGACCACCAGCACCGGCTACAAGGGCTCCTGGTCGTTCAAGTCGAAGACCAAGGTGACGGTGCGTGCGATGGTCTCCGGCAACAGCAGCATGGGTATCAACTCGGGCTACTCCGCCAGCAAGGCCGTAACCATCAAGTAAGCACCACCTGATCCGAAACCAGCGGGGGCGGCCGACAGGCCGTCCCCGCTGCTTCGTCTGTGTCTCATACCGGGAAAGTGGTACCGTATTCGGTACGACTTGGGAGGCGTCATGACCGAAGCGATCAGTGCCAGTGAGGCACGCAAGACTCTCTTCCCGCTCATCGAGCGTGTCAACGACGACCACACCCCGATCGAGATCGTCTCCAAACGGGGCAACGCGGTGCTGGTCAGCAAGGCTGACTGGGACTCGATCGTGGAGACCAACTACCTGCTCCGGACACCTGCGAATGCCAGGCGGCTCATGGAGAGCGTCGAGCAGTGGCGCGCCGGCCTCGCCACCGAACGTGAGCTCGGTCCTGAGGAATGAAGCTGAGCTGGACCGATCAGGCCTGGAACGACTATCTGTATTGGCAGACTCAGGACCGCAGGACGCTCAAGCGCATCAACGCGCTGATCGCCGACATCAAGCGGAATCCCGACGGTCCGGGCATCGGCAAACCCGAACTTCTGCGTGACAATCTCGCTGGTCTCCGGTCCCGGCGTATCGATGACGAGCACCGCCTGGTGTATGCCGTGACGCCGAATGAGATCACCATCGTCTTCTGCCGCTACCACTACGAATGACAGAGCCGGCCCGCGATCATCGCGGGCCGGCTCTTCGGAAGGGTCAGTCGATCTCGGCGACCGCCTGGGCGAACTGGGCCGAGTACAACCTGGCGTAAGCGCGGTCCGCCGCGATCAGCTCGTCGTGGGTGCCCTGTTCCACGATGGTGCCGTTCTCCATCACCAGGATCAGGTCGGCGTCGCGGATGGTGGACAGGCGGTGGGCGATCACGAAGCTCGTCCGGCCGGTCCGCAGCGTCGCCATGGCCCGCTGGATCAGCACCTCGGTACGGGTGTCGACCGAGCTGGTGGCCTCGTCCAGGATCAGGATGCTCGGCTCGGCCAGGAACGCGCGCGCGATCGTGATCAGCTGCTTCTGGCCGGCGCTGACGTTCGAGCCCTCCTCGTCGATCGTCGTCTCGTAGCCGTCCGGGAGCATCCGGACGAAGCCGTCGACGTGCGCCGCCTCCGCTGCCTCGATGATCGCCGCCTGGTCGTGCGAATCCGCGCCGTACGCCAGGTTCTCCGCGATCGTCCCGCCGAACAGCCAGGTGTCCTGCAGCACCATCCCGATCTGCTCGCGCAACTGCTCACGGGGCATCGTCGCGATGTCCACCCCGTCCAGGGTGATCCGCCCGCCGGTCACGTCGTAGAACCGCATCAGCAGGTTGACCAGGGTGGTCTTGCCGGCGCCGGTCGGTCCGACGATGGCGACCGTCTGGCCCGGCTCGACCGAGAGCGACAGGTTCTCGATCAGCGGCTGGTCGGGGAGGTATCGGAACGACACGTTCTCGAACGTGATCCGCCCCTCGACGGGCGGCATTTCTTTAAAAACAGGATCCGGGCTCTGCTCCGCGGCGTCGAGCAGGGCGAACACCCGCTCGGCCGAGGCCACCCCGGACTGCACCAGGTTGGCCATGCTGGCCACCTGGGTGAGCGGCTGGCTGAACTGCCGGGAGTATTGGATGAACGCCTGCACGTCACCCAGCGACAACGAGCCGGACGCCACCCGCAGACCGCCGACGACCGCCACCAGCACGTAGTTCACGTTGCTGATGAACATCATGACCGGCTGGATCAGCCCGGAGATGAACTGGGCGCGGAAGCTGGACGCGTACAGCTTGTCGTTGTGACCGCGGAACGTCTCCTCGGCCTCGTGCTGCCGTCCGAAGACCTTGACCAGCGAGTGGCCGGTGAACATCTCCTCGATGTGCCCGTTGAGCTGGCCGGTCGTCTTCCACTGGGCGACGAACTGGCCCTGGGCCCGCTTGCCGACGAACTTGGTCAGCCAGAACGACACCGGGATCGTGACGAGCGCGATCAGCGCCAGCAACGGCGAGATCCAGAACATCATTCCGAGTACGCCGACGACCGTCAGCAGCGCCGTCACCAGCTGGGCGAACGTCTGCTGCAGCGTCTGCGCGATGTTGTCGGTGTCGTTGGTGGCCCGGCTCAGCACCTCACCACGCGCCTGCTTGTCGAAGTACGACAGCGGCAGCCGGGACAGTTTCGCCTCGACCTGGTTGCGCAGGTCGAACACGGCGGTCTGCACCACCCGCGCGGTGATCCGGCCCTGCAGCACGCCGAACACCCACGCGAACAGGTAGACCACGGCCACCCAGAGCAGCACCCGCTTCAGGGCGTCGAAGTCGATGCCCCGGCCGGGTACGACGCCGTCCATGGCCGCGAGCATGTCGGCGACCTTGGTGTCGCCCTGCTGGCGCAGCCCCTCGACGGCCTGCTGCTGGGTGACACCGGCCGGCAGCATCTTGCCGACCACACCGTCGAAGATCACGTCGGTGGCGTGCCCGAGCAGCCGCGGCCCGAGCACCGCGAGCGAGACCGAGACCACGCCGAAGAACAGCACCAGGCCGACCAGTGCCCGCTGCGGGGCGAGCATGCCGAGCAGGCGCTTGGTGGAGCCCTTGAAGTCCTGCAGTTTCTCCGGGGGCCCGCCGGCCCCCATCATCATCCGGGCGGCCGGCGGCCCACCCATCGGCGGCCCGGGCCGGTTGGGCGCGGTCATGCTGTGCCTCCCTGGGCGTGCGCTCCTGGCCCTTGCTTCGCTGCGGTGCAGTCGCTCACGCCGTGGCCTCCTGCTCCGTCAACTGCGAAAGAACGATTTCCCGGTACGTCGGATTACCGTCCATGAGTTCCTCGTGCGTCCCGGTCCCGACCACCTTGCCGTCGTCGAGCACCACGATCCGGTCGGCGTCCCGGATCGTGCTGACCCGCTGCGCCACGATCACCACGGTGGCGTCCGCGATGTGCGGGATCAGCGCGGCCCGCAGCGCGGCGTCGGTGGCGTAGTCGAGCGCCGAGAACGAGTCGTCGAACAGGTAGATCTCCGGCCGGTGCACCAGCGCGCGGGCGATCGCCAGCCGCTGCCGCTGCCCGCCGGACACGTTCGTGCCGCCCTGCGCGATCGGGGCCTCCAGCCGCCCGTCCATCTTCTCGACGAAGCCCTTGGCCTGTGCGACCTCGAGGGCCTCCCAGAGTTCCTCGTCGGTGGCGTCCGGGTTGCCGTACCGCAGGTTGGAGCCGACCGTGCCGGTGAACAGGTACGGCCGTTGCGGCACGATCCCGACCAGCCGGGCCAGCAGGCCGGGGTCGAGCTCGCGGACGTTCACGCCGTCCACCAGCACGCTGCCCTCGGTCACGTCGAAGAGCCGGGGGACCAGGTTGAGCAGCGTGGTCTTGCCGCTGCCGGTGGACCCGATGATCGCGGTGATCTCCCGGGGCCGGGCGATCAGTCGTACGTCGGAAAGAACAGCGGCCTCGGCCCCCGGATAGCGGAAGCTGACCGACTGCAGTTCCAATTCGCCGTGCCGGGTCACCTCGGTGATCGGCGCCGAAGGCGGCGTCACGCTGCTCTCGGTGCCGACCACCTCCTGGATGCGCTCGGCGCAGACCTCGGCCCGCGGGATCATGATGAACATGAAGGTGGCCATCATGATCGACATCAGGATCTGCATCAGGTAGCTGAGGAACGCGGTGAGCGCGCCGACCTCCATCGGCCCGCTGTCGATCCGGTGCCCGCCGAACCAGAGCACCGCGACGCTGGACAGGTTCACGATCAGCATCACGGTCGGGAACATCAGCGCCATGATCTTGCCGGCCTTCAGCGAGACCTGGGTCAGGTCGTCGTTGGCCACCTCGTAGCGGGCCTGCTCGCGCTCGTCACGGACGAACGCCCGGATCACCCGGATGCCGGTGATCTGCTCGCGCATCACCTGGTTGACCCGGTCCAGCTTGACCTGCAGGCTGCGGAACAGCGGCCGCATCCGGCTGATGATCAGGGCGACGATGCCGATCAGGATCGGGATGATCACCAGGAGCAGCCCGGAGAGCGGGACGTCCTGGCGCAGCGCCAGCACGATGCCGCCGAGGCACATGATCGGCGCGGAGACCATCAGCGTGAACGTCAGCAGCACCAGCATCTGGATCTGCTGCACGTCGTTGGTGGTCCGGGTGATCAGCGACGGGGCGCCGAACTGGCCGACCTCGCGCGCCGAGAACGTCTGCACCCTGGCGAAGATCGCCTCGCGCAGGTCCCGGCCCACCGCCATGGCGGTGCGCGCGCCGAAATAGACCGCCACGACCTGCGCCGCGATCTGCAGCACGGTCATGCCGAGCATGCCGCCGCCGAGCTTCAGCACGTAGCCGGTGTCGCCCTTGATCACGCCGTTGTCGATGATGTCGGCGTTGAGGGTGGGCAGGTAGAGCGTCGCGAGCGTCTGCAGGAACTGGAAGAGCACGATCAGGCCGATCGTCTTCCGGTACGGCCGCAGATGCACACGAAGCAGTTTGATCAACACGTCACTTGCTCCCCCGTATGAGATTGAAGGATGCCGTCGAGCAGCAGCGACGCGAGCTCGTCGCCGCTGAACGCCTCGTCGCCGCCGAACGGGCCGAAGGTGCTGGCACCGCAGTGGAGCATCAGCAGCCGGGCCGCCTTGGCCGCCGGGATGCGCAGCCGGGCCGCGTCCGGCTCGATCAGCACGGTGACCGCGGCCAGCAGGTCACCGCGGGTCGAGGCCATCTGCTTGGCGGCCTCCGGGTGCGCGTCGCTCATGAAGATCAGCTTCCGGGCGGCGTGCATCAGGTGCGCGTTCTCGGCGAACCGGGCGTGCACGATCTCGGCCGCCTGAGTGAGCCTGGCCCGCAGATCGGCCGCCGGATCGATGGCGGCGATCGCGTCGAGCGTCGGTTGCGGGTCGAGTGCCTGGACCATCGAGCAGACCACCAGCTGGGTCTTGTTGTCGAAGACGCCGAAGATGGTGCCCTCGGCGACGCCGGCGGCGTGCGCGATCTGCCGGGTGCTCACCTCGGTGCCGTGCTCGTGCAGCAGCGGGATGGTCGCCGCGATCAGCGCCGCCCGCCGGTCGTCCGGCGCCAAGGCCGGTTGTCGTCTGCGTCGGGATTCCACGACGGCAAGACTAATGAGCGAGTGCTCACTCATCCACTGACTTTTGTCATGGGCCGGTACCGGACCTTTGTCACCGGAGGCCCGTCGAACCCGGGATGGCGGACAGGCGTATCAAGTGAACGTGAGCCAACCGAAGTCGTACCGCCGGGTCGTCCGTCACGTGACCACGGGTTTCGCCGCCATCCTGGTGTTCCTCGCACTGATCCTGCCGGACCAGATCACCCGCCTCCCGCCGGGTAACCACTGGCAGACCGCGCTGCTGCGGATCCCGATCGAGGCGCTGCTGGCCGGCGCCGTGCTGCTCCTGCTGCCGATCCGATGGCGCCGGTGGACCGCGGCCACGCTCGGCCTGGTGCTCGGCGCGCTCACCGTGATCAAGCTGGTGGACATCGGTTTCTACGCGATCCTGGCCCGCCGCTTCGACCCGGTCCTGGACTGGACGCTCTTCGACGACGGCTTCAACTTCCTGATCGACTCGGCCGGCCGTCCGTCCGCGACCGCGGTGGCGATCGGCGCGCTCCTCGGCGCGGTGCTGCTGATCGCCGGGATGACCTGGGCGATGCTGCGCCTGACCGTGGTCGCCGCCGGGAACCGCCGGCTCGCCTGGCCGGGTCTGGGCGTGGCCGGGGTGGCCTGGGTCGCGCTGTTCCTGACCGGGTACCAGCTCATCGGCGGGATCCCGGTGGCCTCGACCGCGGCCGCCGACCTGGCCCGCGACACCGCGCTGGCACTGCCCAAGGACCTGGCCGACAAGCGCAAGTTCCTGGCCGAGGCGCAGGACGACGCGTACCGGGACCGGCCGGGCGACCAGCTGCTCACCGCGCTGCGCGGCAAGGACGTGGTCGTCTCGTTCGTGGAGAGCTACGGCCGGGACGCGGTGGAGAACCCGGCGTTCAACGGCGCGGTGCTCACCTCACTCGCCGACGGTGACAAGAAGCTGGCCGCGGCCGGGTTCGCCGCCCGCAGCGGCTTCCTCACCTCGTCCACGGCCGGTGGCGGCAGCTGGCTCGCGCACTCGACGTTCCTGTCCGGCATGTGGGTCAACAACGAATCCCGTTACCGCAGTCTCGTCGCCACCGACCGACTCACCCTCACCAGGGCTTTCAAGAACACCGGACATCGTACGGTCGGGATGGAGCCCGGCGTCATCTTCGCCTGGCCGGAAGGTTCCTTCTACGGGTACGACCAGGTCTACGACAAGCAGGCCTTCAACTACCACGGCCCGCAGCTGAGCTGGTCCCCGATGCCCGACCAGTTCGTGATGTCGCAGTTCCAGAAGCAGGAGTACGCCAAGCCGAACCGCGGCCCGCTGCTCGCCGAGATCACCCTGACCTCCAGCCACACCCCGTGGGCCCCGGTGCCGAGCATGCTCGACTGGGACCAGCTCGGCGACGGCAGCGTCTACGGCCCGATGGTGAAGAGCGCCGCCACGCCCAAGGAGGTGTGGAAGGACGACGCCCGGATCCGCACCGAGTACGCCCGCTCGATCGCCTACTCGGTCGACAGCCTGATCGGCTGGGCCGCCAAGTACGGCGACGACAACCTGGTGATGGTCTTCCTCGGTGACCACCAGCCGGCCTCGGTGGTGGTCGGCCAGACCGCCAGCCACGACGTGCCGATCACGATCGTCGCCAAGGACCCCAAGGTCTTCGACCGGATCGCCTCCTGGGGCTGGACCAGCAGCGTGAAGCCGGCCGCGGACGCGCCGGTCTGGCGGATGGACACGTTCCGCGACCGCTTCCTGACCGCCTTCGGCCCGGAGGGCGACCCGCACTGACCCATGGCCTCGCTCCGCTCGGCGGCATTTCGCCCCGAGGAGTCGATGACGAGAGCACCGAAAATGACCGACGCTTCGCTAGCCATTTTCGGCACTCTCGTCATCGACGGGCGAAATGCGCATCGGGTTGCTGCTACCCCTCTTCCATGACGTCGATGACCTGATCGGCGGCCAGGCGCGGGGTGTGCGGGGGCGCGGTGTGCGCCGGGTCCTGCAGGCCGAGACGGATCGCCAGGTACGGCATTCCGGTCCCGCCCAGGATCCGGCGCAGCGCCTCCCGGGCGAACGGCACCTCGACCGGCCCGCTGAACGGCAGCAGGCTCACCGCGTGCTCGGTCGCCGACAGCCACAACCGGCTCAGCGACTCACCGGCCCGCAGCCAGTCCTGCTCGGCGTCACCGGGGCCGTACAGCACGGCGTACGTCGCGGCCCGGTCGTGCCCACCGCCGGCCGTGACCGTCCCGGCGGTCTGGAAGTCGCGTTCCGCGACAGTGGTCAGCGGCACCTCGACCGGCAGCGACGCGGACGGGATGCCGGTGCCCTCCGGTCGCTCACCGCCCACCCACTCGGCCAGCTCGGCCTGCGCCCGGTCGTCGGCGGTCTCGGCCGACTGGGCGTGCTCCACCGCGACCGCCAGCTCCAGCACCTGGTCACGGCCCAGCACGTGCAGCCGCGCGCCGGACTGCTCGGTCGCCTTGACCAGCTCGTCCAGCACCGTCTCGCCCACCGCCTCCTCACCGACCGTGCGCCGGTCGGTCCGCCGCACCCGCAGCATCTGCAGGTGCCGGGTGGCCT
Source organism: Actinoplanes awajinensis subsp. mycoplanecinus (assembly GCF_001509495.1). Taxonomy (NCBI): domain Bacteria; kingdom Bacillati; phylum Actinomycetota; class Actinomycetes; order Micromonosporales; family Micromonosporaceae; genus Actinoplanes; species Actinoplanes awajinensis. Next base: position 95,746 of record NZ_LLZH01000002.1, read on the forward strand.
CCGGCTCGGCCGGCCGGCGCTCACCCGGGGTGATCACCGCGAGCGGCGCGTCCGGTGCCAGGGCGGCGGGGCGGTCGACGGAGTACGCCCAGCCCTCCGCGTCCAGCGCCACCTGCGCGTGGTGCAGCGCCGCGCCGCAGCTCAGCAACAGCATCCGGGCGTCCGGGTCCTGCGCCTGCAGCTGCCGTTCGGCGACCGCGAACAGCTCCAGGCGGTCGGCCCGGACCACCCACCGCCACGGCTGGGTGTTGTGGATCGAAGGGGCGAACCGAGCCGCATCCGCCGCCTGCACCAGTGCCTGCTTGACCTCGCTCATACCTCGATAGTGACCGTGCCGACCGGCGCCCGATAAGGCCAAAGGTCCCGGTTCGGCCAGGTCAACGGTTCAGTGGTAGGTGAGTTCGCCCGCCTCGATCCGGTGGGTGAGCCGGTTCTCCGGCGGGGCGAGCGGGCACGCCCACTCGGGGTCGTAGGCGCAGGACGGGTTGTAGAGGTAGTTGAAGTCGAGGCGGACCCGGTCGCCGCCGAGCCACTCGACACCGCGACCGTGGGTGCCCTTGACGGTGTCGGTCAGGTAGCGGCCGCCGCCGTACGTCTGCTTGCCGCATGTCTCGTCGCGGACCGGGAGGAACAGGCCTCCGCCGTAGGCGGCGATCCACCAGAGGGTCAGCTCGCCGAACGGTGTCTCGAGGATCGCCGACCGGGTGTAGCGGACGACACCGTCCGGGCCGCCGGTGTCGATGGAGAGCTCGCCCTCGGCCGTCCGCATCGGGACGTCGACGATCAGTTCCGGATTCGCCGGGAAATAGCGGAGCCCGGTGAACTCCCGGCGCTCCCCGGCCGGGATCGGGGACTGCGGGTGGGTGGCGAACAGGGCGTCCCGCCGGGCTCGGAAATCGGCCAGGTCGGTCGCGTCCAGGTGGTTACGGGCGACCCTGGTCCGGAAATCGGCCAGCTCCAGTGACTGCATACCCGGAACGCTAGCCGGGGGATCCGCCCAGCTCACCCCGGCGTAATTGCGTGAGTGAAGTGTTGCGCGGGTCACATCGCGGCTGCATTCTGGTGGGCGTGCCGGAACGGATAACCGAAGTCACCGCCCTGTTGGCCGAGGTCCTGGCGCCTCGCGCCCCGCTGACGGTGATCGTCGACGGCGGTGACCCGGGTGCGGCCGCGGCGTTCGCGTCCCGGCTCGCCGCGGCGTTCCCGGCCAGCTCGCGGGCCTGGAACATCGACGCGGTGCTCGGGCTGACCGGGCCGGGGGCGGGCGGGTTCGACTCGGCGCTCAACGTGCTCGAACCGGCCACCGACCAGGTCCTGGTCTACCTGCGGGGCGGCCCGCGCAACAGGTTCACCGCCGGGGACGGTGAGCGGCGCGCCCAGGTGGTGATCGACCATCGTGACCCGGACTGGCCGGTGATCCGGCACGTGCACCCGTCGCTGGCCGACCCGGACCGGTGGTATCTCTCGGAGAGCCGGGCGTTCTTCGCGGCCCGCGCGGCGAGTTGGGACGTCAAGTTCGGTGACGACCTGCCGGCGTACGCGAAAGCGGTCCAGCAGGCCGGGGTCCGCCCCGGCGACGTCGCCATCGACGTCGGGTGCGGCACCGGCCGGGCACTGCCGGCGCTGGCCGGCGCGGTCGGGCCGGCCGGTCGGGTGGTCGGGCTGGACTTCACCCCGGACATGCTGACCGAGGCGAGCCGGGCCGGCCGGGACTCGGCGGCCACCCTGGTCGTCGCGGACGCCCGCCGGTTGCCGATGGCCGGCCACAGCGTCGACGTGGTCTTCGCGGCCGGCCTGATCAACCACCTGCCGGACCCGGCGGCCGGGCTGACCGAGCTGGCCCGGGTCACCCGGCACGGCGGCCGGCTGGCGCTCTTCCACCCGATCGGCCGGGCGGCGCTGGCCACCCGGCACGGGCGCACGCTGCGGCCGGACGAGGCGCTCAGCGAGGTCCGGCTGGCCCCGCTGCTGGCCGACGCGGGCTGGCTGCTGACCGATTACGAGGACGGCGAAGACCGCTTCCTGGCCCTCGCCACCCGCCACTGACCACCCGCCCTGCACCCGCCCAGCCCGGCGCCCGAGCGCCGGTCCCGGTCCCGGCTGGTGCTGAGGGGTGCCTCCGGCGCCCGGAGGCACCCCTGAGCACCAGCCGGGTTCCTCGCGCGCGCTAGGGGTGGATCAGGCCAAGGGTGGCCAGGTGGTGGGCGAAGCCGTCGTCGGTGACGCCGGCCGTGTGGGCGGTCGCGGCGGCCAGCACCGCCGGATGCGCCGCGCCCACCGCGACCGAGTGCCCCACCAGCGCGAACGTGCTCAGGTCGTTCGGCATGTCGCCGAAAGCCACGGTGTGCTCCGGCGAGACACCCAGCCAGTCCAGGGCGCGTGCCACCCCGGCCGCCTTGTCCACGCCGAGCGGACCGATCTCGACCAGGTGCGGCGCCGCGTAGGTCAGGGTGGCCCGCGCGGCGAAACCGGCCTGGGCCAGCTCGGCGATCAGCTCGTCCGAGCTGAGCGAGGCGTGCCGGATCGCCGCGCCGTACGCGGGCTGGTCGGCGATCCCGGCGAGCGCGACCGGCCGCCACGGCTCGGCCGGCGGGGTGCCCCGCAGTGCCAGGTACTCCGGGGTGAGGTCCCAGGACGTGACACCGAACGCGGACAGCCCGGCACCGCGCCGGTCCCGGACGAAGGTGACCAGGTCACGCAGGGTTTCCGCGGGCAGGGTGCGCTGCCACAGGGTCTGCCCGCTCTCCGGGGCCCAGCCCAGCGCCCCGCCGTGGCAGACCGCGACCGCGAGGTGCCCGGCGAACGCGCCGAGCCGCACCACGCCGTTGCGGGTCCGGGCGGTGGCGGCCAGCAGCGGGATCCCGCGGTACCGCAGCTGAGCGGCCGCGTTCAGGGTGGCCGGCGTGATGCGATCGTTCCGTCCGACCACCGTGCCGTCCAGATCGGTGACCACCGCCCGCCATTCCGTCATGAACGGCATTGAACATCATGCGTACGACGGATGCCGCCCCGTGGTTTCCGCCACGGTCCGGATGGTCGCCGATCTCCGGCCTGGCGTGCGAGGCTGACGGGGAACCGGGAGAGGGGCACACTGATGGGCATGATCAAAGTGGTCGGTCTGGTGCTGCATCCGCGCCGCGACTGCGGCTCGGCGGTCGACACCATCGTGAGCTGGGCGGCGTCCCGCGGCGTGACCGTGCTGGGCCTGCCCGACGAGATCGACCGCATCGACTGCAGCGCCGAGGCGGTCTCCGTGGAGGAGATGGTCGACCGCGCCGGCCTGCTGGTGAGCCTCGGCGGCGACGGCACCATGCTGCGCACGATGCGCCTGGTCGAGGGCCGCAAGACCCCGGTGCTCGGGGTGAACGTCGGCCGGCTCGGCTTCCTCGCCGAGGTCGACCTGCCGGAGCTGAAGGACGCGCTCTCCGCGATCGACGACCACCGGTACACGGTCGAGACCCGCACGGCGGTGCGCACCACCCTGCCGGACGGCCGGTCGGTGACCGCGTTCAACGACATCGCCCTGGTCCGGGTGCCGGGCCACGGGCTGGCCGCGGTCGGGATCCGGGTCGAGGGGCGCCGGTTCGTCAACTACGCGGCCGACGCCGTGCTGGTCTCCACGCCGACCGGCTCGACGGCGTACAGCTTCTCGGCCGGTGGCCCGATCGTCTCGCCGAACGTGGAGGGCCTGATCGTCAGCGCGGCCGCCGCGCACTCGTCGTTCAACCGGTCCCTGGTGCTGGACACCTCCGAACACCTCTGCCTGGACGTGCTGTCGACCAGCGGCCGGCTGGCGATCGAGGTGGACGGGATCATCGAGGGGTACGCCGAACCGGGCGCGGCCATCGAGATCGAGCCGCTCCCGGCCGCCGCCCAGGTGATCCGGTTCGGCACCACCTCGTTCTACGAGCGGGCCCGGCGCAAGCTGCGGGTCGAGGGCAGCGCCCAGGCCGGCGACTGGAACGCCGAGGACGCGATCGTGGTGGACAGCTTCGAGCGGGACCGGTACGAGATCCTGCTCGGCGGCGAGGTCGCCGGCGTGCTGCACTACCGCCGCCACGGCGACCGGGTCGAGCTGCTGCACACCGAGGTCGACCAGGCCTTCTCCGGGCGCGGGCTGGCCGGCCGGCTGGCCGCCGCGGCACTCGCCGACGCCCGTTCGCGGTCCACGCCGGTCACCGCCACCTGCCCGTTCGTCGCCGGTTATCTGGAACGGCACCCCGAAGAAATCGATGTGGAGTAGAGGTAACGACCCATGGGCCAACCCGCGATCCTCACCGTCGACGACGACCCCTCGGTCTCCCGCGCCATCGCGCGTGACCTGCGCCGCCGTTACGGCGACAAGTACCGGATCATCCGGGCGAGTTCGGCCGGCGACGCGCTCGACGTACTGAAGGAATTGAAACTGCGTGGCGGACGGGTCGCCGTCATGCTCGCCGACTACCGGATGCCGCAGATGAACGGCATCGACTTCCTGGAGCAGGCGATGGACCTGTTCCCGCACGCGCGGCGGGCGCTGCTGACGGCGTATGCCGACACCGACGCCGCGATCCAGGCGATCAACGTGGTCGACGTCGACCACTACCTGCTCAAGCCGTGGGACCCGCCGGAGGAGAAGCTCTACCCGGTGCTGGACGCGCTGCTGGACGCGTGGCAGGCGACCGGTGACCAGGAGCAACCGGACATCCGGGTGGTCGGGCACCGGTGGAGCGAGCCGTCGTTCCAGATCCGCGACTTCCTGGCCCGCAACCTGGTGCCGTACCGGTATTTCGGCGCGGACGAGCCGGAGGGCCGCCGGCTGCTGGAGGCGGCCGGTGCCGGTCCGGAGTCGGTCCCGCTGGTGGTGACCGCGGACGGGCGGGCGCTGTCCCAGCCGACCGTGCAGGAGGTCGCCGAGGCGGCCGGGCTCTCCACCAACCCGGGCCGTGACTTCTACGACCTGATCATCGTGGGCGGTGGCCCGGCCGGGCTGGGCGCGGCCGTCTACGGCGGCTCCGAGGGCCTCAAGACGCTGCTGATCGAGCGGCAGGCGGTCGGCGGGCAGGCCGGGCAGAGCTCGCGGATCGAGAACTACCTGGGCTTCCCGGACGGGATCTCCGGGGCCCAGCTGACCGACCGGGCCCGGCGGCAGGCCGACAAGTTCGCCGCCGAGACGCTCAACACCCGCGAGGTGGTCGGGCTCCGGGCCGACGGCTCCGCTCGTACGCTGACGTTCGCCGACGGCGGCGAGGTCTCCGCACACGCGATCCTGCTGGCCACCGGGGTCTCCTACCGCCCGTTGCTGGCCGACGGGGTCGCCGACCTGACCGGTTCCGGGGTGTTCTACGGCTCGGCCGCCACCGAGGGGCCGGCGTGTTCCGGCACCGACGTGTACATCGTCGGCGGCGCGAACTCGGCCGGGCAGGCCGCGCTCTTCTTCGCGAAGTACGCCCGCCGGGTCACCCTGCTGGTCCGCGGCGACTCGCTGGAGTCGTCGATGTCGTACTACCTGATCCAGCAGCTGGCCCGGGTGGAGAACATCGAGGTGCGTACCCGCTGCGAGGTGATCGGGGCGCTCGGCGAGGGGCACCTGCAGGCGATCACCATCTGCGACAGCAAGGACGGCACGAAGGCCACCGTCGAGTGCGGCTACCTGTTCGTCTTCATCGGGGCCGAACCGCGCACCGACTGGCTGGGTGACGCGGTGGCACGGGACGGAAAGGGCTTCATCCGTACCGGATCGGATCTTCTTGCGAACGGGGACCGTCCGCGGGGATGGGATCGCGACCGCGATCCGTTCTATCTGGAGAGCAGTGTTCCCGGCATCTTCGCCGCCGGCGACGTCCGGGCCAACTCGATCAAACGGGTGGCCTCGGCGGTCGGTGAGGGCGCGATGGCCGTCGCGCTGGTGCATCGTTACCTGGAGGCGCAGTAACCATGACCGAACCCGAAGCGATCACGCTGGAACCCTGTGAGCCCGGCCGGCTCACCGCCGAGGACCTGCGGTCGCTGTTCCTCTTCGAGAAACTCACCGACGAGCAGCTGACTTGGATCGCCGAGCACGGCTGCACCCAGCGGGTGGCCGGCGGCGGCCTGGTGCTGCGCGAGGGCGACCCGGCCGAGCAGTTCTTCGTGCTGCTCACCGGCACCGTCGCGCTGACCCGCCGGGTCGGTCAGGACGACGTCCAGACGGTCCGCACCGAGCAGCGCGGCGTCTACATGGGCGCGACCACCGCCTACCTGCGCGACGACGGCGTGCCGCAGCGCTACATGGCGTCGATGCGGGCGCTCTCCGACAGCGAGTTCTTCACGCTCTCCGCCGCCGACTTCGGATGGCTGATGCGCGAGTGGTTCCCGATGGCGATCCACCTGCTTGAGGGCCTGACCCTGGGGATGCGCAGCTCGCAGGCGGTGATCGGGGAACGGCAGCGGCTGCAGGCCCTCGGCGCGCTCTCCGCCGGGCTGATGCACGAGCTGAACAACCCGGCCGCGGCCGCCTCCCGGGCCACCGGCGCGCTGCGCCAGCGGGTCGCCGGGATGCGGATGAAGCTCGGCAAGCTGGCCGCCGGCAAGGTCGCCCCGGACCGGCTGATGCAGCTGCTCGAGCTGCAGGAGGAGGTCATCGAGCGGGCCGCCAAGGCGCCGTCGCTGACCGCGATGCAGACCGCCGACCGGGAGGACGAGCTCGGCGACTGGATGGACGAGCACGGGGTCACCGGTGGCTGGGACGTCGCGCCGGTCTTCGCGCAGGGTGGCATCGACGTCGACTGCCTCACCGAGATCCAGGACCGGCTGGCCTCGCCGGAGCTGCTCGACCAGGCGATCCACTGGATCGGGTACGCGCTGGAGACCGAGCAGCTGATGAGCGACATCGAGGACGCCACCGGCCGGGTGTCGTCGCTGGTCAACGCGGCGAAGCAGTACTCGCACGTGGACCGCTCGGCGCACCAGTGGATCGACGTGCACACCGGGCTGGACAGCACCCTGGTGATGCTCGCGCACAAGATCGGCGACGGGATCCGGGTGGTCAAGGACTACGACCGGACGCTGCCGCAGATCCCGGTCCACCCGGCCGAGCTGAACCAGGTGTGGACGAACCTGATCGACAACGCGGTGCAGGCGATGTCCGGGGCGGGCACGCTGACCATCCGGACGTACCAGGAGGACGAGCGGGTCGTGGTCTCGGTCGGCGACTCCGGGCCGGGGGTGCCGGACGAGATCAAGAAGCGGGTGTTCGAGCCGTTCTTCACCACCAAGCCGGTGGGCGAGGGGACCGGGCTGGGGCTGGACATCTCGTACCGGATCGTGGTGAACGGGCACGGTGGTGACCTGTCGCTGCAGTCAGCGCCGGGGGACACCAGGTTCCTGGTCCGGTTGCCGCTGAGCGAGCCGGCCTCGGCGTAGACGTGGCCACGGTTGCTGTCGAAGCGTTCGTCGACGTGCCCGCCGCGCGTGCCTGGGCGGCGATCGCCGACGTGGGCGCGGTGCACGAGCGGCTGCTGCCCGGCCGGGTGGCAGCCGCCGAGCTCGACGGCGATTTCCGGATCCTGACCATGCCGAACGGCGCGCGGATCCGCGAGCTGATCATCGCGATCGACCACGAGCTGCGGCGGATGGCCTACTCGGTGGTCGAGGGCCAGGCCATGCCGCTGACGTATCACCAGGCCGCGTTTCAGGTGGTGGAGGCGGCAGATGGTCGTACCAAAGTCGTCTGGACCACCGACGTCCTCCCGCACGCCCTCGCGCCCGCGGTCCGGGCCCGCGTGGAACGCGGCATCCTGGAGATGAAAGCGGTCCTGGAAAGCGCGGTCTGACGGCTTTCCGGCTGGTTGTCAGGGGTGCCTCCGCAGCCCAGAGACACCCCTGACAACCAGCCCGGGGTCGGTCAGATGTCGGCGACCGCGATCCGGCCGGAGCGGAACGAGACGGTGCGCGGGGTCGCCGCCAGCAGACCGGCGGCCAGGTCGAGCAGGTTGTCGTCGCGGAGCACGGTGAAACCGTGCCGCTCCAGCAGCCCGGCCAGCCCCGCCGGGGTCCACGCCGACCGCCACGGCTCGGCGGCCCACGGACTGACGTGCCCGGTGACCCTCGCCATCGAGTGCGCCACCAGCCGGCCGACCCGCGCCCGCGCCGACCGGGCCTGATAGCTGATGATCAGGCGGCTGCCGGGCGGGGAGAGCGCGGCGACCGCCCGCACCGTGGTGTCCACCTGCTCCGGTGTCAGGTACGGCACCACGCCCTCCCACACCCAGGTCGTGGTCGCGGCGGCGTGGTGACCGGCCGCGGCGAGCGCGTCACCGAGCCGGTCCTGCCCGAAGTCCACCGGCACGAACACCGGCGGCTTGCCGTCGAGGATGCCCGAGCGCTCCCGTTTGTCCTGCTGGGAGGCGGGCTGATCGACCTCGTAGACGTCCGCGGCGGCCAGCTCCGGCATCCGCCAGGCGCGTCCGTCCAGGCCCGCTCCGAGAATGACAACCTGAGGGGTACGCCGTTCCCGCATCGCCGCGTCGATCGCCACGGTCCGCGGCACCATCATCTCGGCGCAGCGCCGCACCATCTCGTACGTGACCCGGCCGGTCCAGTCCGCGGGTGGTTGATCCCGGCGGACCAGATCGACGGTGGTCAGCTCGTCGTCACGCAGCAGCGCCCGCGCGGTCGGATCGGTGAACCGTCCCGGGGCGAGCCGCTCGTGTGCGGCGGCCCGTCCCTGAGCGACCAGGACCGCGGTCTGGCTGGCTCGGTATTCCACCATGCCCCGACGCTAGCCCCATCGACGTCGATCAGCCGCTGACAGGTGTCATGCGGTCAGGGGAGCAGACCCCGGACGTACGCGGCCTGGCCGGCGTGCTGGGCGTCGTCGTCGTACACGCTGATCAGCCGGGTGCCGAGGGTGACCGGCGGATCCCATCTCCGGTCGACGACCCGGTCCAGGTCGGCGTCGGTGAGACCACCCAGGTAGACCATCGTGCGCTCGTGCACGGCCTGGTAATAATCGGTCAGCGCCTCAGAGCTCTCCGGGACGACGGCGGCCACGTCGGCGGCCGTGTGGGCATACCCGGTGTCGGACGGGTCGGGCTTGCGGCCGAACCGGGCCGCCCACCCGCCGTCGACGTAGACCTGCTCGGCGCCGAGCACCTCGGCGAGGTGGCTGTCCTGCACCCGGGTGAGGTGCCAGACCAGCCAGCCGATCGAGTTGGCGCCGGGCTGCGGCGCCCAGCGGAGCTGCTCCGGGGTGAGGCCGCGGATCGCCGTGCCGACCAGGTCGGGCAGGCGGCCGTACGCGTCCTCGAGAAGACCCTTCGCGTCCATTCCTCGATCCCCTTCCTATTGCTCCGGCAGTTCCGCGGTGCCCTGATCGGTGTCGGCCCCGGTGGTCGGCTCCGGCTCGGCCGGCGCCTCCGTGGTCGGCTCCGCGGCCGGTTCGGTGGTGGCCGTACCGGGGTCGGCCGGCGCGGTGGTGGCGGTGCCCTGGTCCGGCTGCGAGCTCGGCTCGGTGGCCGGCTCCGCGCTCGGGTCGGCTCCGGCCGGTGTCGTGGACGACGCCGGAACCGGCTTGTCGGTGTCCGAGTCGCTCGACGAGTCGTTGCCGGTCCAGTTGAACACGGTCGGCGCGCCGCCGGACTTGCCGCCGGTGGCGTCCGCCGCGGACCGTCCGGCCAGCAGCTCGGCCGCGGTGAGCGTGCCCATCGCGAGCACGAAGAGCGACGCGGCCACCAGCGAGATCCGCTTCCAGCGGATCTGCCGGGCCGGTGCCGGCTCGTCGGACGGCGGCTGCGGCGCCGCGGCCACCTCGGGTGTCCCGACGGCGGCCGGCGCGGTCACGAACGCGGTCTGCAGTTTCTTCGTGCCCCGTTCCAGATACCGGTGGTAGATCTCGGTGCCCACCGAGCTGATCAGACTGGCCACGGCCGCGCCGATCAGTGTGCCGGCCACGCCGAGGAACGAACCGACCACTGCCGCGGAGACCGCGGCCAGAGTGCCGGCGATGGTCTTCGGGATGTCGATACCGGACCAGACCCGGTGGTGCGCGTGCTCAGTCATGTGCCCCCTTTCAGTCGTGCCAGCCCTCAGCCTTTACCGCACGGCTGGCGGCTAAACTCCGCCGCTCGGCCAGCACCACCCGCAAGGGCCGGATGACGATGCCTTCCTCCTCCTCGAGCAGGCGTCGGGCCAGCCGCCGATTGCGCAGAATGCCCGCCAGGCCGACTGCGGCGACCACGAACTGCACCGACATCGCGATCCGGAAATCGGCGATGTGATAGTCGGCACTGCCACCCGTCCGGGCGTCCAGGATCAGGCCGATCAGCTCGATGGTCACCAGCGAGGCGACGAAACCGCCGACGTTCACGACGCCGGTCGCGGTGCCGAGCCGGTGCGGCGGGTTGAAGCTGCGGGCGTAGTCGAAACCGATCATCGAGCCCGGCCCGCCCGAGCCGAGCGCGACCACGAGCAGGACCAGCACCGGCAGCGGGGCCCGTCCCGGCCAGAGCAGGACCAGCGCCCACGCGCCCAGGTTGATCGCGACGATGCCGAGCACCAGCAGCGACCGGCGCAGCGGGTAGCGCTGCACCAGGGTGCCGAGCACCGGCCCGGCGGCCATCCCGGTGATCACGAAGATGGTCAGCAGCGATCCGGCCTCGCCGCGGGTCAGCCCCTCGCCGGCGATCAGGAACGGGATGCCCCACATCAGGGCGAACACCGTGCCGGTGAACTGGGTGGTGAAGTGCGTCCACAGCCCGAGCCGGGTGCCCGGGTGCCGCCAGGCGTCGCCCAGGTCGGTGCCGAGCTGCCGCAGGTTGACCGCGGTGCCACTGCTGAAGCGCCGCTCCGGGGTGTCCCGCAGCGCGGCGAAGGCCACCAGCGAGACGAAGAATCCGGTGCCGGCGGCGCCGAGGAAGGCGGTGGTCCAGCCAGGCCCGGCAAGAAGAGCGGCCAGGGGTACGGCGGAGACGATCTGGCCCAGTTGCCCCACCAACCCGGTCATCTGGGTCAGCACCGGCACGCGCCGGGGCGGGAACCAGCGCGGGACCAGCCGCAGCACGCTGATGAAGGTCATCGCGTCGCCGGCACCGACCAGCACCCGGGCGAACACGGCACCGGTGATCCCGTCGGAGAACGCCATCAGGGTCTGCCCGGCGGCCATCACCAGCCCGCCGCAGACCACCAACCGCAGTGATCCGAATCGGTCGAGCAGCAGCCCGACCGGGATCTGCAGGCCGGCGTAGACGAGCAGCTGCAGCACCGCGAAGCTCGCCAGGGTGCCGGCGCTGACGTCGAATCGCTGCTGCGCGTCCAGCCCGGCGACGCCCAGTGAGGTGCGGTGCAGGACGGCGACGGTGTACGCGGCGAGGCCGGCGGCCCACACCGCCCAGGCCCGGGCTCCGGGTCGCAGGGACATGTGGGGCCTTCCACTCGTGGATTCTTTTCCAGCCTTCTCCGCAGGTCGCCGGGTTGCAACGTGCGTCTGCTCACTGCCGGTGCTGCGCATAACCCCTGTGGGGGTATATCGTTGTAACCCCAATTGCTGTGGAGGTGTGCGCGATGCCGAAGATCAACGTGTATCTGCCGGACGAGCTGGCCGAGGCGGTCAAGGAGACCGGCCTCCCGGTCTCCGCGATCTGCCAGCGAGCCCTCGAGCAGGCGGTGCGCCGGGTCACCGCGATCCGGGAGACGTCCCTGACCGAGCTGTCCAGCGCCGACCTCGAGGAGCGCTTCCCGCTGCTGACCGGCCGCGCTCGTACCGTGCTGGGGTTGGCCGTCGAACGAGCCGGCGGCGCGGCCGCGGTCGGCACCGGCCACCTGCTCGGCGCGATGATCCAGGAGGGCGCCAACCTGTCCCTGAGCGTGCTCCGGGCCATCGAGATCGAACCGCCGGCGCTGCAGCGCGACCTGGACCGGCAGGAGCTCGCCGAGGTGGCCGGCCCCGGTCCGGGCGTGCACTTCAGCACGCCGGCGGCCGGCGCGCTGGAGCTGGCGGTGACCGAGGCGGTCGGGATGGGACACAACTACGTGGGCTGCGAGCACCTGCTGCTCGGCCTGGTCGCGGAGCCGGACGGGACAGCCGGCCAGGTGCTGCGCGCGGCCGGCGCCGAGCCGCGGCTGACCCGCCGGGCGGTGGCCTCGGCCCTGGCCGGATATGTCCACCTGCGGGCGAACACCGCGGCCGCGTCGGGCTATGCGCAACTGCGCGCCACGTCCGCCGCGGCCCCTGACCCGGCGGCGTTGCTGGCGAGCGCGCTGCAGCCGCTGCTCGCCCGCATCGAGCGCCTGGAGCAGCGCCTCCCCGCCGACCAGTGACCAGCCGCGGGGTGTGACCTGTTGTGTGTGAAGTTCGGGTGCGGAGCGCGCCCGAACTTCACACACAACGCGGGGTCAGGGCTGCAGGTGGGTGGTGAGCCAGTCGATGGTCTCGCGGAGGTAGGCGGCTCGGGACGAGCGGTGCAGCAGCTCGTGCCCCTCGCCCGGGAACAGCAGATAGCGGTGCGGCATCCCGCGAGCGGCCAGCGCCGCCACCACCTGCTCCGCCTCGATCACCGGCACGTTGCTGTCGTTCTCGCCGTGCACCACCATCAGCGGCGCCCGCAGCCGGTCGATCCGGTGGATCGGCGACAGGTCGCGCAGCAGGTCGGCGTCCGCGCCCGGGTCGCCGTACTTGCTGATCGCGGCGGACGCGATCCACGGCTCGGTGTGCTCGTAGAACGTCGCGAAGTTCGACATCCCGCAGACGTCGATGCCGACGTCGAACAGCTCCGGGTACGCACACAGCGCCGCCAGCGTCAGGTACCCGCCGTACGAGCGGCCCATCACGCCGACCCGGTTGGCGATCCCGGCCTCCCGCAGGTACGTCACGCAGGACCGGACGTCCTCGATCGCGCCGTACCGCAGCCCGATGTTGTCGGCGTTCACGAAGTCGCGCCCGAACCCGGACGACCCCCGTACGTTGGGTGCCAGCACCGCGATCCCGCGCCGGACCAGCGACTGGAACAGCGGCCCGTGCCCCGGACGCTCCTGCGCCTCCGGCCCGCCGTGCAGCCAGATCACCGTCGGGTGCGGCCCGGTGCCGGCCGGGGTGAACAGCCACCCGGTCAGCGTGCGCCCGTCGTGCGCCGGGAACGTCGCCAGCGTCGGGTGCACCGCGTCGACGGCGGCCGGCTCGGCCGAGATCGTCCGCAGGTTCGCGCCGTCCCGGTCGCAGGCCCAGACCCCGTGCGGCTGGCCCGGTCCCTCGGCGGTGAACGCCAGGGTCGAGCCGTCGAAGCTCCAGCACAACCCGGTGACGACCGCGCCGGGCAGCGGCACCGACTGCTTCTGCCCGTGGCCGTCGTGGTCCAGGTCGAGCAGTTCCAGCAGGGATTCGCCGCCGCGGACGTTCCACAGCAGTGCGGCGGTGCGCCCGTCCGCGGTCACCGCGAACGACTCGACCTCGGCCGGGCCGGACGCGAGCACCTCGGTGGTGCCGCCGGCGATCCGGACCAGCGCCGGGAACTCGCCGTCCTCGCTGCGCGCGTAGACGCATCCGCCGCCGGGGCTGAACACCGCCACCTCACCCGGCGTGATCACCTCGTCGAAGGTGGTGGCGAGATCCCGCAGCACGATCCGGCGGGAGCCCCGCGGGCCGTACCGCAGCAGCGCGAACCGCCCGGCCGGGTCGACGTCGCAGAGCGACACCAGGTCGCCCTTCGCGATCACGTCGCGGGTCCCGGCCACCACGTCGACCAGGACCGTGCTGGTCAGGTTCTCGGTCAGGGCGAGCACCGGCCGTCCGGGCAGCCACCGCATGTTCTCCGCGGTGTCCTCGCCGAACCCGGCCACCTGGTGCGGGTCCGACCCGTCCGGCCGGACCAGCCACACCTCGTGCCGGGGCGCGCCGCCCGGTGCGATCTGGCAGGCCAGCCAGCCACCGCCGGACGACCACGCCACCTCGGTCACCGGTTCCGGGAACGCTATCTGGAAGGTCAGTTCGCTGCCGACCGGTTGCACCCAGACGGCGGGGGTGCCGCTGCGGTCGGAGACGTACGCCGCGTGCCGCCCGTCCGGGGACAACGCCGGTGACCAGTTACCGGCGATCTCCGAGGCGAGCCCGGCTGGGCGGAAGAAGCCGGTCGGCAGAACGGTCACGTCGATGCGGTGGAGCTGACCTTCCAACGCGAGTCCCCCTAGATCTTGTTGTGCTGTAACCACATCTCCAGCAGCGCGAGCTGCCACAACTGGTTCGCCCCGAGCGTGGTGCGCGGAGTGTTCGGGTCGGCGAGCAGCGCGTCGACGTACTCCGGCCGGAACAGCCCGCGGGCGCGAGCCTCCGGCGCGTGGAGAGCGTCACGCACCTTCGCCAGCATCGTCCCCTCCAGGTGCCGGATCCCCGGAACCGGGAAGTAGCCCTTGGTGCGGTCGATCACCTCGTCCGGCACGAGCCCGCGCGCCGCGTCCTTGAGCACACCCTTGCCGTCCGAGGCCAGTTTCAGCTCGGGCGGGCAGGCCGCGGCGAGTTCCACCAACTCGTGATCGAGGAAGGGTACGCGTGCTTCCAGCCCCCACGCCATAGTCATGTTGTCGACCCGTTTGACCGGGTCGTCGACCAGCATCACCTGCGAGTCGAGCCGTAGTGCCGCGTCCACCGCGGTGGTCGCGCCGGGCCGGGCGAAACTCGCCGCGACGAAGGCCGCCGCGGTGTCCTCCTCGAGCATCCAGGCCGGGCTGAGCTGCTTCGTCAGGGCCGCGAACGGCCTGTCGAAGAACTCCTTCGCGTACGCCTCGGCGGCCTGCTCCCGGGGGATGCCGGCGAGGGGTGGGTACCAGCTGTAACCGGCGAAGATCTCATCCGCGCCCTGCCCCGATTGTACGACCTTGACCTGCTTTGCCACGTCCTCGCTGAGCAGGTGGAAGGCGATGCAGTCGTGGCTGACCATCGGCTCGCTCATCGCCGCCACGGTCCGGTCCACCGCCGGCAGGAACCGGTCGTGCCCGATTTTGATCTGGTGGTGCTCGGTGCCGAACTGCTTGGCGATCAGGTCCGAATAGGCGAACTCGTCGCCGGCCTCGCCACCGCCCGACTCGAACCCGATGCTGAACGTGGTGAGCCCGTGCTGCCCCTGCTCGGCCAGCAGCGCCACGATGAGACTCGAGTCGAGCCCGCCGGAGAGCAGCACCCCGACCGGCACGTCGGCGACCATCCGCCGCTTCACCGCGAGGTTGAGCTTGTCCCGCACGGCTGCGGCCCACTCGTCGGAGGACATCGATTTCGTACGATCGAAGCCGGCCTCCCAATAGACCCGCTCGGACACGGTCCCATCCGCGGTGACCACCCGTACCGTGGCCGGCGGCAGCTTCCGGACCCCGGCGAGCATGGTCCGCGGCGCCGGGACGACCGAGTGGAACGTCATGTAGTGCTGCAACGCCACCTTGTCCACGGTGGTGTCCACCCCGCCGGCGGCCAGCAGCGCCGGCAGCGTCGACGCGAAGCGCAACCGCCCCGGCGTCTCGGCCAGGTACATCGGCTTGATCCCGAGCCGGTCCCGGGCCAGCGTGACCGTCCCGCTGTCGTGCTCGGCCACCGCGAACGCGAACATCCCGAGGAAGTGCGTGACGCAGTCGGCGCCCCACCGGTGGTACGCCTTGAGGATCACCTCGGTGTCCGAGGTGGAGAAGAAGCGGTAGCCGTACCCCTGCAGCTCGGTGCGCAGCTCCTGGTAGTTGTAGATGCAGCCGTTGAAGACCACGGTGAGCCGCAGCTCGTCGTCGGTCATCGGCTGCGCGCCGTTCTCGCTCAGGTCGATGATCTTCAGGCGCCGGTGACCGAGAACGATCCGTCCGTGCTCCCAGACCCCGTCGCCGTCCGGCCCGCGCGACTGCATGCAGGGCAGCATCCGCCGGACCGCCTCGGCGTCCGCCTGCCGTTCGCCATATCTGATCTCACCGGCGATGCCACACATCACTTGCCTCCCTCTGCGAGTAGCCAGGTGTCCTTCGAGCCGCCGCCGCGCGACGAGTTGACGATCATGGAGCCGGCCGGGGCCACCCGGGTCAGCGCGGCCGGCGCCACCACGGGCTTGCTCCCGTCGCCGCCGGTGAAGACGAACGCGCGCAGGTCCACGTGCCGGGGCGCCAGCTGGTGACCGTCGAAGACCGGGTGGGTGGAGAGCCGGACCAGGTCCTGCGCCACCCACCGGTGCGGGGCGGTACGGATCTGCCGCCGCAGCGCGTCCAGCTCGTCGGCGGTCGCGTGCGGCCCGATCACGATCCGGTCACCGCCGTACCCGTCGACCGGCTTGCTGACCAGCTCGTCGAGCCGGGACAGCACCTCGGCCCGCTGGTCCGGCACCCCGCACAGGTACGTCGGCACGTCCGCCAGCAGCGGCTTCTCACTCAGGTAGTACTCGATCATTTTGGGCACGTACGCGTAGACGGCCTTGTCGTCGCCGATCCCGTTGCCCAGCGCGTTGGCCAGCGTGACCGTCTCCGCGTGCAGTGCCGAGACCAGGCTCGGGCCCAGCGGCATCCCGTCCGCGCCCGGCGAGTGCACCAGGCTGTCCTCGCCCATCCGCAGGTAGATCACGTCCACCGGGTAGCGCTTGCCGTCGCGCAGCCGCCGCACCCGGCCGTCCTCGACGAACAGCTCGGTGCTGCGCACCACCGGCACACCCATCGCCTCGGCCAGCATCCGGTGCTCGAACCAGGCCGAGTCGTCCGGGCCCTGGCTCAGCACCACGAGCGAGGGGTTGTCGCCGGCGGACGGCTTGGCCGAGGCCAGCAGCGCCTGTTTGAGCAGCCGCGGGGTGTCCTCGACCGGGATCAGGTTCCGCGGCCGGGGCAGCTCGGGCAGGATGCTCTCGGTCAGCCGGCGGTTCTGCATGGCGTACGCGATGCCGGACGGCACCCGCAGGTTGTCCTCCAGCACGCACCACTTGCCGTCCTCGTCGCGGACCAGGTCCACGCCGGCCACCTGGGCACGGGTGCCCTGCCCGGCGACCAGCGCGCCGCTGGCCCGCAGCTCGGGCGAGCCGTCGATGACCCACTCCGGGATGATCCCGTCGGCGACGATCTGCCGCCCGTCGTAGACGTCGGCGAGGAACGCGTTCAGGGCGCGGACCCGCTGGGTCAGCCCGGACTGCAACGCCGTCCAGCCGGTCGCCGGCACGACCCTGGGGACCAGGTCGAAAGGGAAGAGCCGGGTGGCCGCCTCGCCGGCCACGCTGAACGTGACGCCGTTGGCGCGCTGCTCCTCGTCCCGGGCGTCCTCCCGGTGCCGCAGGCCGGTGGCGCCGAGCGCGGTGAGCACCGGCACCATGTCCGCGTACTCGTCGGTGACCGCGTCCTCGGGGAACGCCTCGTCGCCGACCACCGCGTACGGAACGAGCCTCGCCGGTGCCCCGGTCCCACCCGGAACCGGAGCCGCGGCCCCGCCCCGCGTCTCCGAGACCAGCAGATCCACCACGTCGGCGATCCGGCCGCGGCGCTGCAACGCGCGGCGCTGCCGGGCGGCCGAACTGCCCCGGCTCAGCGCCCGCGCGGACAGGTCGAAGACCTGCTCCCAGTCACCGAGCGCCTCCAGGTGCGGGCGCAGCTCGCCGACCAGGTGCTCGACCGCGGTGGCGGCCGGAACCGCGACCGGGGAGCGGGGCAGGTCGAGCAGGTCGCCCTCCAGGCCGGAGCGCGCCGCCCGCCACATCGCGGCCCGGTGCAACGGGGGCCGCGAGGGAGGCAGCGGCTTGCCGGCCCGGTAGTCCTCCTGGGCCCGCCGGACCAGCGCCCGGAACAGGCCGGCCAGCAGCACCACGGTGTCCACGTCCGGGCAGGCGTCGGTGACCCGCAGCTCGACCGTGGGCACGTGCGCGGACGGCCGGACGTCGAAGTAGACCATCTTCGGGTCGCTGATCGCGCCGGACGCGATCAGGTCGTTGACCAGCATGTCGAACTCCTCGGCGGAGTGCAGCTCGCCGCTGTCGCCGGCCGTCGGCCAGCGCGTCCAGACGAGCGAACGGGCACTGGCATAACCGGAGTCCTCGCCCATCCAGAACGGCGAGCTGGCCGAGAGCGCCAGCAGCACCGGCAGCGCCGGGACGACCCGCTGGGCCACCGACACCGCCTCGTCCCGGTCCGGCACCCCGACGTGCACCTGGGCGCCGCAGATCAGCTGCTCACGTACGAGCATCTGGTACTCGCTGAGCATCCGGCGGTACCGGGTGGTCGGGGTGACCGGCAGGGTGTCCAGGTCGACGAGCGGCACCGTGCCGGCCGCGACCAGGCCCAGCCCGAGCGACTCGGCGACCGCCAGGGCGGCCCGCCGGCGTTCCACGATGCCCTCGCGCAGACCGTCCAGGGTCGTGCTGACCGGGGTGTTCGTCTCCACGACCGAGCGGTGCAGCTCGGCCGAGAAGTGCTTCGGGTCGAGCTGGTCGAGCACCTCCGGGGCCCTGGGCACCAGTTCCCGGGTGGCCAGATCGACGACGTGCAGCTCCTCCTCGGCACCGAGGGTGAGCGCATTCGTGGCGGGCATGGGGGGATCCAAAGCCGGAAGGGACTCCGTCATTGCGACCGCCTCTGCTATCAAGTCCGGCATAGCGTTCGTATCGCCGGAGCTTTCCCATCGGATGTGGCAGATCTGTGACGTGCCCGTTTCGCGCTCGCGCCAAGCATGATGATCGCGACACACCGACCGGCGCGGCCGGGCCTTCGTCGCTACCGGTAACCTCGGGCGTCGGCACCACATCCCCGCGGAGGTCCTGATGGGCAGCGTCGTCGTCATCACCGGCTCGGCCGGTCTGATCGGTTCGGAGTCGGTTCGCCACTTCGCCGGCCTCGGCATGGACGTGGTCGGTGTCGACAACGACATGCGCGGCTACTTCTTCGGCGCCGACGGCTCCACCAAGTGGAACCTGGAGCGGCTCACCAAGGAGATCGGCGACCGCTACACGCACCACTCGCTGGACATCCGGGACCGCGAGGGCCTGGACCAGCTCTTCGCGAAGCTCGGCAAGAACATCGGCCTGGTGATCCACGCCGCCGCGCAGCCGAGCCACGACTGGGCGGCCCGCGAGCCGTTCACCGACTTCGACGTGAACGCGGTCGGCACGATCAACATGCTGGAGGCGACCCGCCGGCACGCGATCGAGGCGCCGTTCATCTTCACCTCGACCAACAAGGTGTACGGCGACACGCCGAACTCGCTGCCGCTGGTCGAGCAGGAGACCCGCTGGGAGCTGCCCGAGGACCACAAGTGGTACGGCGGCATCGACGAGACCATGTCGATCGACAGCAGCATGCACTCGGTCTTCGGCGCGAGCAAGGTGGCCGCCGACGTCATGGTCCAGGAGTACGGCCGGTACTTCGACATGCCGACCTCGGTGTTCCGCGGTGGCACGCTCACCGGGCCGGGTCACTCGGCGGCGGAGCTGCACGGCTTTCTGGCGTACGTGATGCGCTGCGTGATGGAGGGCCGGCTCTACAAGATCTACGGCTACAAGGGCAAGATGGTCCGCGACGCGATCCACTCGCACGACCTGGTCTCCGCGTTCGAGGCGTTCTTCCGCGCCCCGCGGGTCGCCGAGATCTACAACATGGGCGGCGGCCGGTTCTCGAACTGCAGCCACATCGAGGCCTTCAAGATCGCCGAGGAGATCACCGGCCGCGAGGCGCGCACCGAATACGTCGACGAGAACCGGATGGGCGACCACCAGTGGTGGATCAGCGGCACCGGCCGGTTCGAGGAGCACTTCCCGGACTGGAAGCTGACCTACGACGTGCCGGCCATCCTCCGCGAGATGTACGAGGCGAACCAGGACGTCTGGAAGGCGTAGTCGCCTGCCGTTCCGTACACAAAAAGGTCTTTTGTTTAGTTTGGCGGACCTGTTGTGCGGCTTTTCTCCCGGTAGCTGGGAATTCGCGGGCACATAGCTGTGTTTTGCCTGGGCGTACGAGCGTCGTAAAGATGCCGTAACCATTTCTAGGTATTTTTACGCAATGTCCGACTTGACGCAGTTCCTGCGCCGGGACTTGCCGGCGTCCATCGTCGTGTTCCTGATCGCCATCCCGCTGTCGCTCGGCATCGCCGCGGCGTCCGGGGCCCCGCTTCTCGCGGGATTGGTCGCCGCTGTTGTCGGCGGCATCGTCGCGGGCGCCCTAGGTGGCGCCCCACTCCAGGTCAGCGGCCCGGCCGCGGGCCTGACCGTGATCGTGGCGGGAGCGGTGGCCGATTTCGGCTTCGCCGGCACCGCCGCGGTCGTGGCCCTCGCCGGGATCGTCCAGATCCTGCTCGGCGTGTCCCGCCTGGGCCGCGCCGCCCTCGCCCTCTCACCCGCCGTCGTGCACGGCATGCTGGCCGGCATCGGGCTGGTCATCGCGCTCAGCCAGGTGCACGTGCTGCTCGGCGGCGCGCCGCAGAGCTCGGCCTGGGCGAACCTGCGCGACCTGCCCGCCCAGATCGTCGAGCACCACAGCCTGTCCGCGGCGCTCGGCCTGCTCACCATCGCGGTCCTGATCCTCTGGCCCCGTTTCGTCAAGGTCTCGCTGCTGCCCGCCGCCCTGGTCGCGGTCGTCGGAGTGACAGTGCTGGCGCACGTCACCGGCGCCGACGTGACCCGGGTCAAACTTCCCGAGGAGCCGCTCGCCGAGCTGATCACCCCGGTCTGGCCGGACGCGCCGCTGCGCCAGATCACCGTCGCGGTGCTCACCATCGCGCTCGTCGCCAGCGTCGAATCGCTGCTCTCCGCGGTCGCGGTGGACCGGATGCACGACGGCCCGCGCGCCCGGCTCAACAAGGAGCTGATCGGCCAGGGCGCCGCGAACACCGTCTCCGGCCTGCTCGGCGGCCTGCCGGTGACCGGCGTGATCGTCCGCAGCTCGACGAACGTGGCCGCCGGCGCGCGGACCCGCGCCTCGGCGATCATGCACGGCGTGTGGGTGGCGGCGTTCGTGCTGCTCTGCGCCGGGCTGCTGGAACGGATCCCGATGGCGGTGCTGGCCGCCGTACTGATCGTGGTCGGTCTCCGGCTGATCGACCTGGGCCAGATCCGCACCTACGCCCGGCACCGGGAACTGCCCACCTACCTGGTCACCGCGATCGGGGTGGTCGCCGTCGACCTGCTCACCGGGGTCGCGCTCGGCATGGTCACGGCCGCCGCGATGATCCTCTGGCGGCTCACCCGCTGTGAGATCCAGACCGTCGAACAGGCGCCCGGGCAGTGGTCGGTGAACATCGCCGGCACCTGCGCGTTCATCGAGTCGGCCCGCCTCACCCGGGAGTTCGGCGCGATCCCGCCCGGCCAGGAGGTCGAGGTCGAGCTGCACCTGGACTACCTCGACCACGGCGCCTTCGAGACGATCAAGAACTGGGCGGAGACGTACGAGAAAGGCGGCGGCACGGTCCGGATCCGCGAGGTGCACGACTCCTGGTTCCACCAGGCCACCTCGGGCCGGCTCGGCAGCAACAAGAGCACGCCGCGGCTGATCGGCTCGTGGTCGCGCTGGCAGGGCCTCAACCACCAGCGCCGGGACGCGATGGCGGCCGGCATCGCCGAGTTCGAACGCAGCGTCGCCCCGATGGTCCGGCCGCACCTGGCCACCCTGGCCCGCGAGGGGCAGAGCCCGGAACAGCTCTTCATCACGTGCGCGGACTCCCGCGTGGTGCCCAACCTGATCACCGCGAGCGGGCCGGGTGACCTGTTCTGCGTCCGCAACGTCGGCAACCTGGTCCCGCCGCACCGACCGGCGCCGGATCACCGTTCGCGCCCGGCCGCCGGTGACACCTCGGTCGGCGCCGCCATCGAGTACGCCGTCGACGTGCTCGGCGTCACCACCATCACGGTCTGCGGCCACTCCGGCTGCGGGGCGGTCCGCGCCCTGATGTCCGGGGCGGCCCCGCCCGGCTCGGCCCTCGGCGACTGGCTCGGCCTCTCCGGCGTCCACTTCACCGACGTCGACGACGAGCAGCGCTGCTGCACCGACAACGTGCTGCAGCAACTCGCCAACCTGCGCACCTACCCGGTGGTGCAGGCCGCCGAGGCCGCCGGCCGGCTGCGCATCACCGGCATGTACTTCGACATCGCCGAAGCCCTGATGCACCAGGTCGACCCGGTCCTCGGCACCCACCGCCCACTCCACACACCCGCCGCCTGACCCACCCCACCCCGCGGGGCCGAAGCCACCAGGCTCCGGCCCCGCTTCCACGCCCGGTCCCGGTCCCGGCTGGCGGTCACGGCTGCCTCGACGGCCTCGAGGCAGCCGCCGGCACCAGCCGGAGCCGGACCCGCTGCATGCTCGCGGTTGCCGGATGGCCGGGGTGGCCAGCCAGGCGGGGCCGCCACCGGTCACGGTCCGCCACGCCACTCCCTGCCCGCCTCGGGCCCGGATGCTCGCGTCCGGTCCCGGCCGCTGCTCCCCCCCCCAGGTCATCGCCGGCAGCACGCCCTTTCCGGTACGTCCTCAGCCAGGACGCCCCGCGCCCCAGGCAGCCCAGCGAGCGCTCCCGGTGGCGTCGGCACCGTTGTGACCAGCCGGCCACGCCGAGCTGGTCCTAGCGGCCGTTATCGGGCCGTTTTGAGGGCCGTGAGCGCCAGCCGTGCGCGTTCAGCTGGTTCTGGCGGCCGTTATCGGGCTGTTTGAGGGCCGTCAGCACCAGTCGGGCGCGTTCAGCTGGTCCTGGCGGCCGTTATCGGGGCGCTTCAAGGGCCGTGAGCGCCAGCCGTCGATCGTCAGCGCCAGCCGGCCCGGTCCACAGCTGGTGCTGGCGGCTGTCGGGTGTTCGCCTTCGCGAACGGCGGCGGCGTGTGTCGCGGGGGTCGGCTGGTCGTGAGGGGTGTCTGGGAGGGCCGGAGGCACCTCTGGTGGCCAGCTCGCTGCCCCGGGCTGGTGGTCAGGGGTGTCTCGGCGGGGTTGAGGCAGCCCTGAGCGCCAGCCGGGGTCCTGGCTGGCAAGCGGCGCGGGGCCGGGTGGGGTGGGGCGGGGGCCGGGGGCTGGTGGGGGAGGGGCGGGGGGTGGGCGGATCTGTCTCCACCGGATTCGGCCCGGATGCGGCCTCGCGGTCGGGAGTGGGGGATGCGTCGCGGTGTGCGGTGGGGCTGTGCACAGGTCGTACCGAAAAAAATGAAGGGGCCGCGCGCCCGGAGACGGTCCGGGCGCGCGGCTTTCCTGCGGGAGTGGGTCAGTTGCGGGTGATGGTGAACGTGCTGGTCGGGTTCTCGATGTCCTTGAAGTTGTTGCTCATCTGCAGGTTGGTGAAGGTGGCCGAGCCGACCGCCGGGCCCTGGCCGGTCTCCGGGAGCGGGTTGGCCCAGATGCCGTAGCCGCTCTTGGCGTCGAAGGCGTCGCCGCTCTTCTGCGCGCCGGTGATGGTGACGTTGGTGAAGACCGAGTCGGTGATCGGGTTGACCGGGTTTCCGCCGATGTACTGGGTCTGGAACATGATGCCGGAGTAGGTCGGGTCGACGATGTCGACGTTGCTGACCCGGATGCCCTGGAAGACCTTCGAGGCGCTGAACATCCAGATCGCCGGGAAGACCTGCGCGCCCCAGAAGTGGCCGCCGGCCCGGACGATCGAGATGTTGTCGAAAACGGTCGGCGGGTTGGCGCCGAAGCCGTTCATCGGGTACCCGAAGTCCAGCGAGCTGATCGTGATGCCGGAGTAGACGAGCGTGTCGGCGATGTAGATGTTCTTGAAGGTGTTGGCGTACCCGCCGTAGACGGCGACGCCGGCGGCCCGCCAGGTGAGCGTGGTGGACAGGTTCGAGAACGTGTTGTTGATCTCGTCGGATCCGCCGGCGTCGATCGCCGAGAAGAGCGCGAACGCGTCGTCACCGGTGGACCGGGCGTCGTTGTTGTCGACCAGGTTGCCGGTGCTGCCGTTGGTCATGTTGACGCCGTCGGCGAACGTGTCCCGGATCCGCGAATTCTTGATCACCATGTTGTCGGTGTTCGCGCCCCAGTACAGGCAGACCACGTGCTCGGCCCAGATGTTGTCGATCGTCACGTTGGCGACGTTGGCGAAGTCGAACACCTTGCCCGGACCGTCGATCCGGATCGTGTAGTTGCCGAAGAACGCGAAGTTCGCGAACGTGGAGCCGTTGGCGGTGGCGTCGGCCCGGAAGCCGGCGTCCGTCTCGGTCTGCGTGTCCGGGGTGTGGAACCGGGTGTACCAGGGACCGGCCCCGACGACGCGCAGGGAGCGGCCGTAGACCTGGAACTTGTTCGCCGTCTGGTAGTCACCGGCCGGGAGGTAGACCCCCAGCTTGCTGGCGTCCTGCCGGGCGGCGTCCAGCGCGTTCTGCACCGACTGCTGATCGAAACCGGCCGGCACGACATAACGAGCAGCATCGGGGTTGGCCAGCGGGGCGACCTGCTCCAGGTTGATGAAGTCGATCGCGATCGAGCCGCTGTTGCCGGAGTCCTTCTGCAGCTTGATCGTGCTGCCGGCCGGGAACGAGCCGGTGAGCAGGATGTTCGCCTCGTCGTAGATGTGCCGCGGGCCGGTGCCGGAGTTCTGCGGCGCCGTCTCGTTGCCGTACAGCCAGGCGTACTTCGAGGTCAGCGGCAGGGACTTGTTCAGGGTGCCGTTGACGTACACGTTGATCGAGCTGGTGGTGCCGTCCGGGATGGAGAACCGGGCGACGACCGTGTTGGTCGGGTTGCGGGTGGTCCACTGGACGTACGAGCCGGTCTGGTTCAGCGTGACCGCCTTGCGGCCGGACGCCTCGCCGGCCAGGTCACCGACCGTGCGGTTGGGGCCGAGGACCGCCGCCCCGCCGCCGGTGGTGCCGTCCTCGGCCTCGTACATGTCGTACGGCATGTTGGCGCCGCGGCCGACGAAGAACGGCTTCTCACTGGTGTTGTTGTCCTGCTTGACCGGCAGCTCGTTGGCGTCGGTCGCGACCACGGTCCGCACCGTGTACTTGCCGTTGACCGCGGTCCAGGTGCCCAGCGTGATCGACGGCGAGGAGGCGCCGGCGGCCAGGGAACCGGTGTACGAGCCGGTGAACGTCTTGACCGTGGCCGAGCCGTTCAGCACGGTCACCGTCACGGCGTGCGCGCCGCCGGCGGTGGCCGCGGTGCCCTGGTTCTTCAGGGTGGCCGCGAACGTCACCGTGTTGCCGGCCGCGGGGTTGCCCGGTGACCAGGAGACCGCCGAGGCGACCAGGTCGGAGCTGCTGACCGGCGCGACGACCAGGTTCGCCGGGCTGGTGTAGGAGTTGTTGGCGTCGTTGGTCTCGATGACCGTGTTCGCCTCGTCGACCTTCGCGGAGAGCGTGTAGCTGCCCGCGTCCCGGGCCCCGATCGAGGCCGAGACGGTCGAGGCGGCGCCGGCCGCGAGGGCGCCGACGGTCGCGGTGCCGACCTTCGTCGTACCCAGGTAGAAGTTGACCGAACTGGCCGGTGAGGCGGCCGTGCCCGCGTTGCGGACCGTCGCCGACAGCGTCACCGCGTCGGTCTCGACCGGCGCGGCCGGCGCGAAGGACAGGCCGGTCACGGTCAGGTCCGGGTTCGCCGCCGGAGCGCCGATCACCTGGAACTCCGCCACCTGACCGCTGGGTGCGCCGGTGTTGGCGGTGAAGGAAAGACGGACGTCCGCCGTGGTCGCGGAGACCGGGATGGTCACCGTGTTCTGCGACGAGGGATTGAAGGTGTACGTCGCGGAGCCCACGATCGTGGTGTACGCGGTGGCCGACTGCTCCCGCCCGAGCACCGCGAACGTCTGCTGCCGGGTGCCCCAGTCGGTCGCCGGGTTGAGCTTGACGACCACCGAGGAGACCGTCGCGTTCGCGCCCAGCTTCACGGTCAGGTTCGCCGGGTAGGCCGAGCCCTCCCAGTAGGTGGCGGTGTCGTTGTCGTTCGCGTTGGTCGCGACGAACGTGAAGATCGACGACGAGGCCTCGATCGGCTTGCCGACCGCGAGGTTGGCACCGGTCTGCGGCGCCCCGGTACGGGTGACCGTGTTGCTGGCCGCCGACTCGTTGCCGGCCGCGTCCTTGGCCTTGACGTAGTACGCCACGGTCGCGGTGTCCGGCTGGCTGTCGGTGTACGTGGTCCCGGTGACGGTGGTGGTGAGCGTCCCGTTGGCGTACACGTTGTAGCCGGTCACGCCGACGTTGTCGGTCGACGCGCCCCAGCTGAGCCGGATCTGCCCGGCGGCCGGCGTGGTGTAGGACAGCGTTCCCGGTGTGGTCGGCGCCTGCGAGTCGCCGCTCGCGCCGGTGCGCGTCACCGTCGAGCTGTTCGCCGACACGTTGCCGGCCGCGTCCTTGGCCCGCACGTAGTACGCCACGGTCGCCGAGTCCGGCTGGCTGTCGGTGTACGTCAGCACGTTGCCGGCCACGCTGGTGCGCAGCTGGCCGTTCGCGTAGATGTCATAACCGGTCACGCCGACGTTGTCGGTGGACGCGTTCCAGCTCAGCCGGATCTGCCCGCTGGCCGGCTGGGTGTAGGCCAGGCCGCCGGGCGCGCTCGGTGCCTGGCTGTCGCCGCTGACCGGGCCGTACAGCTCCAGCTCGGACAGCTGACCGGCCGGCCAGGACGTGTTTCCGGTGAAGGTGAGACGGACGAACCGCGCGCTGGCCGCGGTGAAGTCGACGGTGACGGTGTTGCCGGAGGACGGGTTGAACGTGTACCCGGCGCTCGCCTTGAGGTCGCTGAACGAGGTGCCGTTCGTGCTGCCCTGGATGGCGAGGGTCTCGGTGCGGGTGCTCCACGCGGTGGCCGGCGGCAGCTTGAGGATCGCCTGGTTGACCTGCGTGGCGGTGCCGAGGTCGACCTGCAGCCACTGCGGGAACGCGTTGTTGTTGCTCTCCCAGTACGAGTTGGCGTTGCCGTCACCGGCGTTGCCGGCCGGGTAGACGTCGGTGTAGCTGCTGGCGCTGAAGGTCTTGCCGGCGGCCAGGTTGGGGCCCGCGGCGAGGGCTGCCGGGGCGTGTATCAGTGCGGCGACGACGCTGGCGGCTGCCGTGGCAGCGACCATGAGTCTGAATCGGGACATGTGGGAGCGCACCTTTCTTCCGTGAGAGGTGAGGTGTTCGGTGAAGACCGGCGGGCGACATCGGTGGGAGCCGCCCGCCGGGGTTCTCAGGAGGCGTAGACCTCGAACTCGGAGAGCTGACCCGCGGGCCAGCCGGTGTTGCCGGTGACGGTCAGGCGCAGGTAGCGCTGCGTCGTGGTGACCGGAACGGTGACCGTGTTGCCGCTCGCCGGGTTGAACACGTATCCGGCGCTGCTCTTCACCGTGCTGAACGTGGACCCGTCGGTGCTGCCGAGGACGGACAGCGTCTGGGTCCGGGTGGCCCAGGCGGTCGCCGGCGGCAGCTTGAGGACGACCCGCGCCACCGGCCGGTTCTGGCCCAGGTCGACGGTGATCGACTGGGGGAACGCGTTGTTGGTGCTCTCCCAGTAGGTGTTCGGGTTGCCGTCGGTGGCGTTGCCCGGGCCGTAGACGTCGGCCTGCCCGGTCGCGGTGGCCGGGCGGCCCGCCGCGAGGTTGCCACTGGGCGGAGTGGTGGAAGTGCTCGGCGACGGGGTCGGTGAAGAGGTCGGCGAGGACGTCGGCGGGGTGGTCGTCGTGTTTCCCCACTGCGGGGCGGGCCAGGGGCCGCAGTACGGGTTGGCCGACTGCCAGCCCGAGTTGCCGCCCCCGTCGGTGATCGCCAGCGCCGAGCCCACGCAGTTGTAGGTCGGCGGGTTCTGCGCGATCCCGCTCGCCTTGACGTTGGTGAACGTGGCGGACGCCGGCGCCTGCGCCTGCAGCGCGAACGTGCCCGCGCCGACGATGTTCACGTTCGTCAGGTTCAGCCCGCTGGTGGCGTTGCCGATCCACTGGATAGCGGCGTACGAGCTGTCCAGGATGTCGGTGTCGGTGACGTTGATGGTCGCCCCGGTGATCGCGCCCTGGTCCGGCCAGAACCACAGCGCGCCGATCCCGAAGTTCCAGTTGTAGTCGGCGTTGCCGGTGCGGATCAGGGTGTTGCGGGCCAGCGTCCAGGTGCCGGCCACCGCGGTCGGCCCGGTGACACCCGGGTACCGGTTCGCGACGTGCAGGCCACCACCGTTGGTGACGGTCTCGGCCATCACGTTGTCGCTGATGGTGATGTCCCGGCCGCCGTAGCTGACGATGTTGTTCGCCAGGATCGGTACGACAACGGTGTTGTGGGTGAAGGAGTTCGCCACGTTCGGCGTGTTCTCCGCCCACATGGCCAGGCCGTCGTCACCGGTGTTGCGGACGAACGTGTTGGTCACCGTGGAGTTGGTGACCCCGATGTGGAAGTTGACGCCGTCCGCGGTCTGGTCCAGGATCCGGCTGTTCCTGATGGTGAACTTGTCCATCGGACCGTCCATCCACGCGCCGACCTTGGTGTGCTGCATCCAGACGTTGTCGATCGTCGAGTTCGACATCGCCCCGCCGAACGCGTTCACCTGGTCCTCGTCGACCCGCTCCTGGATGTCGCCGACGATCGCGAGGTCCTTGACCACGACGTTCTGGCTCGGGCCGCCCTGGCCGACGTACTTGCCGTAGATGCCCGCCGCCTGGCTGCGCTGGGTGGGATGCCGGCCGCCGAGGACCGTGTACCAGGGACCGGCCCCGGCCAGGGTGACCCGGTCGACGATGACGTGGCTGTAGAGCGTGAAGTTGCCGGCCGGTACGTAGACCACCCGCCCGGACGAGGCGCCGGCGTTCACCGCGGCCTGGAACTTCGCGGTCGAGTCGGTGGCGCCGGTCGGGTCCGCGCCGTAGCCGGCGACCACGTCGATCGCGCCGGACGGCTTGGCGACCGCGGCCGGCACGTTCTCGAAGTCGGCGAGGTCGACCGTGAAGCTCGGCGACTGCGCGGTCGAGCTCACCTGGATCCGGATCTTGGTGCCGGCCGGGTAGGTGGTCCCGAACGTCGCCCGGGTCTCGTCGTAGAAGTGGTGCGGCCGCCCGTCACCGGGATTGTTGGTGAACGGGTAGTACCCGTAGAACCAGCTGTACTTCGAGGTCACCGGCACTGTCTTGATCAGGGTGGAGCCGGTGCGCAGGTCCAGCGACGCGTTCTTGCCGTCCGGGATGCTGTACCGGAAGGTGACCGCGTTGGCCGGCTTGGTGAGGGTGAACTCGACGTACTCACCCGCGGCGTCGAGGGTGACCGCCTCCCGGCCGGAGGCCTCGGAGGAGAGCGTGCCGTACGTGCGGTCGGTGCCGGTCGAGGTGCCGTTGGTGGCGGCCTTCTCGGCTTCGATCTCGGTGAACGGCACTGTCGCGCCGCGCCCGGCGACGTCGAAGGGGGACAGCCCGGCGGCGTGCGCCGCGGGCGGTTGCCAGATCACGGTGGTGACGGCTGCCGCGAGGACGACGGCGAGCGTGGCTAGTGGGGCGGTGCGGTTGGCCATGGGTACCTTCCTTGGTGTGGCCAGCCCCCGGTGTTTCCTTTCCTGCTCCTGTGCGCCCCCGGCGGTGGAACCGGGGACGCCACCGGTTGCCTAGAGGCGCAGCCAGATCGCGGTGTCCTGGGGGAGGAGGTCACCGTCGAGCGGGCCGCTGGCGAGCAGGATGGTCTGGTGCTCCGGCAGGGGAACGGGTGCGCCGGAGAGGTTGAGCACGCAGGCGAAGTCCGCGCCGCGGGTGTAGGCGAGCACCGTCGCGCCCCGGTCCAGCCAGGCGAACCCGGCGCCCTGCGAGTGGCGCAGGCGGATCGCGGCGCGGTACAGCTCGAGCATCGAGCTCGGGTCGCCGGTCTGCGCCTGGACCGTGCGGTCCTTCCACTCGGCCGGCTGGGGCAGCCAGGGCGTGGTGGTGCTGAACGCGTACGGCGGTTCGTCGCCGGACCAGGGCAGCGGCACCCGGCAGCCGTCCCGGGTGTGCCCGCGCCGGGCGTACATCGGGTCCTGGATCTGCTCCACCGGGATGGTCTCGTTCTCCCAGAGGCCCAGCTCCTCGCCCTGGTAGACGTAGGCGCCGCCGGGCAGTGACAGCGACAGCAGGGCGGCCGCCCGGGCCCGGCGGGTGCCCAGCTCCAGGTCGACCGGGGTGCCGTCGAGGTTGTTGTCGAAGCTGAACGTGGTGTCGGTCCGGCCGTACCGGGTGACGTGCCGGGTCACGTCGTGGTTGGACAGCACCCAGGTGGGCGGGGCGCCGACCTTGGCGTGCGCGTCCAGGGTCCGGTCGACGCAGTCGCGCATCAGGTACGGGTCCCAGGCACAGCCGAGGAAGTCGAAGTTGAACGCCGCGTGCAGCTCGTCGGGGCGCAGGTAGTTGGTGAAGCGGTCCACCTCCGGCATCCACACCTCGCCGATCAGTGCCCGGCCCGGGTACTCGTCGGCGACCCGGCGCCAGGCCCGGTAGACGTCGTGCACCGCGTCCAGGTCGTGGAACGGGTGCGGGGCTCCCTCGCGTACCTCGGGAAGGTCTTTGTCCTTGAAGAGCAGCGCGGCGGAGTCGATCCGGATCCCGTCCACCCCGCGGTCGAACCAGAACCGCAGGATCGCCTCGAACTCGGCCTGGACGTCCGGATGCTCCCAGTTCAGGTCGGGTTGCTCCGGGGTGAACAGGTGCAGGTACCAGGAGCCGTCCGGTGCCTTCGTCCAGGTGGTGCCGCCGAACTCGCCGGTCCAGTCGGTGGGCATCGTCGCGCCGCCGTCGCGTCCCGGCCGGAACCAGAAGTAGTCGCGCTCGGGCGCGTCCGGCGAGGCGAGCGCGGCCTTGAACCACGGGTGCTCGGAGGAGATGTGGTTCGGGACGATGTCGACGATCATGCGGATGCCGGCCGCGTGCGCCTCGGCGATCAGGGCCTCGGCGCCGGCCAGGTCACCGAAGACCGGGTCGATGTCGCGGAAGTCCGCCACGTCGTAACCGGCGTCCGCCATCGGCGACGGGTACCAGGGGCTCATCCAGATCGCGTCCACCCCGAGGTCACGCAGGTGGCTCAGGTGCGCCCGGATGCCGTCGATGTCGCCGACCCCGTCACCGTCGGCGTCGGCGAAACTGCGGGGGTACACCTGGTAGATGACCGCGTCGCGCCACCAAGCATCGTCAATTCCGGACACGAAGAACTCGCTTTCGTACGTTGGCCTTGAAGAGAGAGGTGTGACGCTCAGCCCTTGACGCTGCCCGCGGTCAGGCCGGACATGATGTTCCGCTGGAAGATCAGGAAGATGATCACGGTCGGGATCGCGGCGATCACCGAGGCGGCGACGATCTCGTTCATCGAGGTGCCCCGGGAGAACGCCTCGATGCCGACGCTGACCGTCCGGGTCTCCGCCGACGGCATGACCAGCTTCGGCCAGAGGAAGTCCTTCCAGACGTAGGTCACCGCGAAGATCGAGACCACGCCGAGGATCGGGCGCGACATCGGCAGGATGATCGACCAGAGGGTGCGCAGCGGGCCGGCGCCGTCCACCGAGGCGGCCGCCATCAGGTCCTCCGGGATCGAGTCGAAGAACCGCTTGAGCAGGAAGATGTTGAAGGCGTTGGCGACCAGGGGCAGCCAGATCGCGAACGGCGAGTCGAGCAGGTTGACGTGCACGATCGGCAGGTCGATCACGGTCACGTACTGCGGGACGATCAGCACCATCGCCGGGATCATCAGGGTCGCCAGCATCGCGCCGAGGATCACGTTGCCCAGCGCCGGGCGCAGCTTCGACAGCGCGTACGCCGCCGCAGTGTCCAGGATCAGCTGGAACAGCACCGCGCCGATCGCGTAGTAGAACGTGTTGAACAGCAGCTTCGCGAGGTTCAGGTCGTGCCACGCGTTGACGTAGTTGTCCGTCTCCGGGTGCTGCGGCCACAACGTCGGCGGGGTCTGCGCGATCTCGGTGCCGGACTTCAGGGCGCCGGTGACCATCCAGTAGAGCGGTCCGAGGAAGACCAGGGTGAACCCCAGGACGATCGTGGCGAGCAGCGTCCAGTAGACGATCCTGCCGCGTCCTCGCCGGAGCTGCGCCTGCGAGACGAGCGTGCGGGTTCCGGATTCCTGTGCCATCGTCCGTCCTAGTCCTGTTTGGTGGTCAGCCGCACGTAGACGGCGGAGAAGGCGGCCAGCACCACGAGCATGATCACCCCGAGCGCCGCGGCGCCGTTGAGGTCGTTCTGGAAGAAGCCGTGCTGGTAGATCAGGTACGCCACGGTGGTCGCGGAGTCCTCGGTGCCGGCGCCGTTGGCCAGGATCAGCGGCTCGATGAAGAGCTGCATGGTCGCGACGATCTGCATCATCGCCAGCAGGGCCAGGATCAGCCGGGTCTGCGGGATGGTGACGTTCCAGATCCGCCGCCAGAGTCCGGCGCCGTCGAGTTCGGCCGCCTCGTACAGCTCGCCCGGGATGTTCTGCAGCGAGGCCAGGTAGATCAGCACGGCGCCGCCCATGTTCATCCAGGTCGAGGCGATCACCATGGCCGGCATGGTGGCGTCGGCCGACTGCATCCACTGCGAGGTGGGCAGGTGCAGCGACTTGAGGATCGCGTTGAACAGGCCGGCGTCGCTGGGGTCGTACGCATAGAACTTGAACAGGAACAGCGCCGAGGCCGGCGGCAGCATCACCGGCAGGTAGACCAGGATCCGCAGGTAGCCCTTGGCGTGCCGCAGCTCGTTGAGCAGGATCGCCACGAAGAACGGGACCGCGTACCCCAGGATCAGCGCCAGGACGGTGAAGTAGAAGGTGTTCTTCCAGGCCGGCCAGAAGCTCGGGTCGGCGACGATCCGGGTGTAGTTGTCCCAGCCCAC
Source organism: Actinoplanes awajinensis subsp. mycoplanecinus (assembly GCF_001509495.1). Lineage (NCBI taxonomy): Bacteria > Bacillati > Actinomycetota > Actinomycetes > Micromonosporales > Micromonosporaceae > Actinoplanes > Actinoplanes awajinensis. The sequence continues at coordinate 128,387 of NZ_LLZH01000002.1, forward strand.
CCAGGTGGTCACCCCGCGCTTGGTGCGCTGGAAGCTCATCACGATGCCGCGGATCATCGGATACCAGGAGAAGAGGGCGAAGCAGAGGACCGCCCCGATCAGGAAGGCGTGCCCGGTGACGTTGTCGCGGATCTTGCGGTTGCGCCGGGCGTTGTTCCGGATCGCCGGCTCACTACGGCCCGGCTTCTCGGTGGTGCCCGGGGCGGTGATGATCGCCAACGGAAAACTCCTGCACTTGAAGAGAAGGGTGAGGGCCGGCGCACCGGCCCTCACCACTCGCCGAATCAGCTACCGGCGGCCAGCAGCTGGTTGACCTTGGTCTCCGCGGTCTTGAGCAGCTCGTCGATGTTCGCGTTCGGGTTGGTCAGCACCCCGGACATCGCCGAGTCGAGCACCGCGTAGATCGCCTGCGCGTTGGTCGGCTCACCCTTGATCGGGAGCTGCTGGTTCTCGAACAGCGCGTAGATCGCCGGGTCGACGTTGGCGTTCGCCTTGCGCAGCTCGACCTCGGCCTTCTGCGCCTCGGTGCCCGGTGCGAACAGCAGCGGCTGCGGCACACCGACCGGGTAGTTCTGCGGCTTGGCCCGCGGGTAGTCGAACTGGCCCTTGCCGACGGTCAGCTTCTCGTAGGCGACCCACTTGAGGCCGGCCTTGACCTGCTCCGGGGTGAGGCCCTTCTTGAAGAAGTAGCCCTCGCCGCCACCGAGGGTCGACTTCGCGAGACCGTCCTGGCCGGGGAGCGGGGCCACCGCCCAGTCCTCGTACTTGCCCTTGAACTGGCTGACGATCGCCTGGGTGGCGTCCGGCGCGCCGACGAACATGCCGACCTTGCCGGCCGCCGCGTTGGTCAGCAGGTCGCCCCACTGCAGCAGTTGGCGGGTGCCCATGCTGTTGTCGCCGTACCGCATGTCCTTGAGGTTCTGCAGGACCTGCTTGCCGAGCGCGTTGTTGAAGTCGGCCTTCTTGCCGTCCTCGCTGAGGATCTGACCGCCCTGCGAGTACAGCTCGGCGGTGAAGTGCCAGCCGCCGGTGTTGCCCGCGCTGTACTCCGCGTAGCCGGCGGTGCCCTTGTCGGCGTCGGCGATCTTCTTGGCCGCGGTGCGCACCTCGGCCCAGGTCTTCGGCGGGCTGGCCGGGTCGAGTCCGGCCTTCTGGAACAGCGTCTTGTTGTAGACCAGGCCCATCGAGTAGTTCTTCACCGGCAGGGCGTAGAGCTTGCCGCCGTCGGTGAAGACCTTGGTCAGCGCCGGGTCGATGCTGTCGAAGGTCGGGACGGTGTCCTTGTTCGCGTACTCGGTGATGTCCATCGCCTGGCCGGAGTCGAGCACCTGGGACAGGTCGGTCATGTAGCCGTAGAAGACGTCGGTCATCGTGCCGCCGGCCAGCCGGGCGGTGAAGTCCGGCGGGTTGTTGCACTGCTGGCCGACGCTGACGCTCTTGATGGTGATGTCGGGGTTGTCCTTCTGGAACGCGGCGACATCGGCGTTCCAGTTCGCCAGGAGGTCCTTCTCGGTACCGACCGGCTGGCAGTCGACCGTGATGGTGACCTTGCCGTTGGCGTCGGTCGCCGCGTCGTCGCTCTTCGTGGAGCACGCCGCGAGACTGAGTCCCAGGCCGGCCGCGAGCGCGTACGCCACGGCCTTCCGGTACTGCGGTGCGGACATCTGTCCATCCCTTCGGGAACGGGTATCTGGCTTAGCTACAGCTGCGATTTCATCGATGCACGTGTTCGCAGAGTCGACGCTCCGGCACTCGCCGTGGTCAGCTCTGTGAGTGGAGTCACCGTAGCGAGGCGTACTCATTTCCGCAAGGTTTCGATCGTGCGCTGAAAAGACGCGACATTGCGATGGCAGATGTTGACAGCGGTGTCGTTTGAGGTGATTTCCCGGCCTTCGCCCGGTCGGTGGGCATGAAAAAACGGCCGTCCACCGCAAGATGCGGTCGACGGCCGTCGGTTCTGCGGCGTCTATCGAGGGGCGGGAGCTGTCGATCCGCGGACCACGAGCTCCGGCTCGAAGAGCAGCTCGTCGCTCGGCACGTTGGTCTCCTCGATCTGGCTGACCAGCAGGTCCACCGCCGCCTGGCCCATCGTCTCGATCGGCTGGCGGACCGTGGTCAGCGGCGGATCGGTGCAGGTCATGAACGCCGAGTCGTCGAAGCCGACCACCGACACGTCGGCTGGCACCTGCCGGCCCAGCCGCCGGGCGGCCCGGATCGCGCCGAGCGCCAGCACGTCGCTGGCGCAGATGATGCCGGTGGCGCCGCGCTCGATCAGCTTGGCCGCGGCGACCCGGGCGCCCTCCATCGAGAAGCTGGAGCGCTCGACCCACTGGTGATCCGACGACACTCCGGTGTCCGGCCAGCCGGCCGCCTGGATCATCGCGGCCAGCTTGCGGCGCGACGGGATGTGGCCCTCCGGACCGAGCACCATGCCGATCCGCTCGTGGCCGAGGGAGCGCAGGTGTCCGTACGCCTGCTCGACCGCCACCGCGTCGTCGGTGGACACCCGGGGGAAGCCCAGCTCGTCGACACCCGCGTTGACCAGCACCACCGGCAGCCCGCGGTCGGTGAGCCGGCGGTAGTGCTCGTGCGAGGCGTCGGCCAGCGCATACGACCCGCCGGCGAAGATGACGCCGGAGACCTGGTGGTCGAGCAGCATCTCGACGTAGTCCGACTCGGGGACGCCGCCGATGGTCCGGGCGCACAGCGCCGGGGTGAAGCCGCGCTGGGCGAGCGAGGCGGTCACCACCTCGGCGAGCGCCGGGAAGATCGGGTTCTGCAGTTCGGGGAGCACCAGGCCGACCAGCCGGCCGCGCTCGCCACGGAGTTTGGTGGGGCGTTCGTAGCCCAGGACATCGAGGGCGGTGAGGACTGAGGCGCGGGTGGCCTCGGAGACGCCGTTGCGGCCGTTGAGCACCCGGCTGACGGTCGCCTCGCTGACCCCGGCCTTCTTCGCCACCTCGGCAAGACGTTTGGTCACGCCGGAATACTACGTCAGGATGTTGCAAAAACTGAACCGTCTTTTGCGGCCGATTTCGGAATTGATGACAGTGCTTTCCGATCGTTGCAGGCGCAGCTTTTAAGTTTCCAAGATGTTTCACGGGCGGTGAGCGTGTGCCGCGGGTCGCCCGGGACTTACCCGGTTAACCGTCGCGCTTCGTGCTGACAGGGCTTACCTCACGCTTGCATAACGGCGAGCGCCGCGAGCGCGGCGAGCGCCTGCCTGGCGGCGAGCGCGGCGAGCACCGCGAGCACCTGACCGGCGGCGAGGTTGTCGAAAACCGCCCGCCCCGGGTGGAGGGGTGGGATGTTGGGGGCTACCGGTAAGAAAGGGACCCCACCACATGACCGACGGGGATCAGAACGACAGCTGGTCCTCCGGCGGCGCGGGGGACCAGTCGGCGCAGGACCGGCAGCGTGACTCGGTGTTCCGGCTGGCCAACGTCAGCAACGACATGGCCACCGCCACCCAGGCCGCCGTGCACGCCGCGGAGACCGCGGTGCAGGTGATCCAGCGGCTCGAGGCGAGCAGCACCGAGATCGGCAAGGTGGTCCAGCTGATCGCCACGATCGCCAAGCAGACCAACCTGCTGGCGCTCAACGCCACCATCGAGGCGGCCCGGGCCGGCGAGGCGGGACGTGGCTTCGCCGTGGTCGCCAGCGAGGTCAAGGACCTGGCCAACGAGACCGCGACGGCGACCAGCGAGATCGGCAGCCAGGTCGGCGGGATCCGCACCGACACGCAGAGCGCGGTCTCGGCGATCGAGGAGATGCAGGGCCTGATCGAGGAGCTGGACCGCTGCCAGAAGGTGATCAGCGGGATCGTGGTGGAGCAGCAGGCGGGCTGAGGAAGACTGTCCGGCATGGCTGGTAGCAAGCGAACCCCCCGCGCCCGGGCGTGCCCGTGCGGCTCACCGTCGTACGCGGAATGTTGCGGACCGATCCACGACGGCAAGCCGGCACCGGACCCGGAAGCCTTGATGCGCTCGCGCTTCAGCGCGTTCGCCCTGGATCTGTCCGATTATGTTCTGCACTCCTGGCACCCGGAGCACCGCCCGCCCGAGCTGGAGAGTGACCCCGCCCTGCGCTGGGTACGCCTGGAGGTGCTGGAGAGCACCGGTGGTGGCCTCTTCGACGCCGAGGGCTTCGTCGAGTTCCGCGCGCACTACCGCGACGGCGGCACGCCCGGCGTGATGACCGAGCGCAGCACATTCGTCCGGCACGACGGCCGATGGGTGTACCAGGGCCCGGTGTGATCTCCTTCAAGAGGCGCACAAGGAGTGGGTGATCACCATGTCGGCATCGAGGCCGCTGGAAGACGACATCGTCCGGGACTTCAAAGTGAATCTCTCGTACGGCGAATACCTGCATCTGGACGAGGTCCTGGGTGCTCAGCATCCGGTGAGCGTTCCGGAGCACCATGACGAGCTGCTGTTCGTCATCCAGCATCAGACGTCCGAGCTGTGGCTGAAACTGATCATCCACGAGCTGCGCCGGGTGCTGTCCCACCTGACCAAGGACGAGCTCAAGCCGGCGCTCAAGGGCCTGGCCCGGGTCAAGCACATCCAGCGGACCCTGACCGATCAGTGGTCGGTGCTGGCCACCCTGACCCCGACCGAGTACGCCCAGTTCCGCAGCTTCCTGGGCACGTCGTCGGGCTTCCAGTCGTACCAGTACCGCGCGGTCGAGTTCCTGCTCGGCAACAAGGACCGGCACATGCTGCAGATCTTCGACGACCAGCCGGCCGCCCGTGAGCTGCTCGAGGAGCTGCTCGGCACGCCCAGCGTCTACGACGAGTTCCTGCACCTGCTGGCCCGCCAGGGACACCCGGTCCCGGTGGAGATCCTGCAGCGCGACGTCACCGAGCCGTGGGAGTACCGCGCCGACCTGGTGCCGGTCCTCACCGCCATCTACGAGCAGGCCGAGCAGAACTGGGAGGCGTACGAGGCCTGCGAGGAGCTCGTCGACCTGGAGGAGAACTTCCAGCTCTGGCGGTTCCGGCACCTCAAGACGGTGGAACGGACGATCGGCTTCAAGCGCGGCACCGGCGGGTCCAGTGGGGTCTCGTTCCTGAAAGCCGCTCTCGATCTGACATTCTTCCCGGAGCTCTACGCCGTCCGCACCGAGATCGGAGTCCCGCGTTGACCGACGATCTACTGGCCCGCGCCACCGCCCTGGACGCGGCCGACCCGCTCGCGGCGTTCCGGGACCGGTTCGTGCCCACCTCGGCGGTCTCCTACCTGGACGGCAACTCGCTCGGCCGCCCGCTCGAGGCGACCGCCCGGCTGCTCGACGACTTCGTCCGCGGCCAGTGGGGCGGCCGGCTGATCCGCGGCTGGACCGACGGCTGGATGGACTGGCCGCTCACCCTCGGCGACCGGCTCGGCGCGGTCGCCCTGGGTGCCGCGGCCGGGCAGACCGTGGTCGCCGACTCGACCACGGTGCTGCTCTACAAGCTGACCCGGGCCGCTGTCGACGCCCGCCCGGACCGGCGCACCGTGGTGCTCGACACCGACAACTTCCCCACCGACCGGTACATCCTGGAGGGCATCGCCGCCGAGCGCGGCCTCACCCTGCACTGGATCGAGACCGACCCGGTCACCGGCGTGCACCCCGCGCAGGTCGCCGACGCGGTCGGCCCGGACACCGCGCTGGTGCTGTTCTCCCACGTCGCGTACCGCTCCGGCTGGCTCGCCGACGTCGCGGAGATCAACCGGATCGCGCACGCGGCCGGCGCGCTGACCCTGTGGGACCTGTGCCACTCGGCCGGCTCGGTGCCGATCCGGCTCGACGAGTGGGGAGTGGACCTGGCGGTCGGCTGCTCGTACAAATACCTCAACGGCGGCCCGGGTGCGCCCGCGTTCGGCTACCTGCGCCAGGGCCTGCAGGACGAGCTGCGCCAGCCGATCCAGGGCTGGATGGGGCATCGGGCGGTGTTCGAGATGGGTCCCGGTTATCAGCCGGCGTCCGGCGCCCGGGCGCTGCTCAGCGGCACCCCGCCGATCCTGGCGATGGTGCCGATGCACGCCAACCTGGACATGCTCGCCGAAGCCGGTATCGAGGCGGTGCGGACCAAGTCGCTGCTGCTCACCGGCCTGGTCCTGGACATCGCGGACGCCTGGCTGACGCCGCTGGGCGTCGAGGTGGTCAGCCCGCGCGAGCCGGAGCGCCGCGGCGGGCACGTGACGCTGCGCCGGGCCGGCTTCGAGGAGCTGCTGGAGCCGCTGTGGGACAGCGGGGTGATCCCGGACTACCGCCGCCCGGACGGTCTGCGGATCGGCCCGGCGCCGCTGAGCACCAGCTTCACCGAGGTCCACCACGGCCTCTCGATCCTCCGCGACCTGGCCGAGAAGCAGCGGTGACCGCGGAGTCCTGTGCCTCTTCGGCCGCGCCGGACGCCGAGGTGGGCGGTCTGCCGCCGCGTTCCTGCGGCGGTGCGGGTTGCGGCACAGACAACTGCTTTTCCCGTACGGCCAGAGCCGCCACGACCGGAACCGCCCGGCCCGGGGAACCGCGTCCGACGGTGACCGAGGCGCGCGACCGGGTCGACTGGCTGCTCGCCGACTCGATCTGGTGGGGCGGCCGGCTCCGCCGGGGAGTGGCCCTCCGGGTCGGCACGGACGGCCGGGCCAAGCCGGTACCCGCCGAGATGGCGCCGAGCGACGGGGTCCGCCGCCTGCCCGGCACGCTGCTGCCCGGCCTGGTCGACGCGCACGTGCACGCGGCCCTGGCCGACCTCGGCACCGTCCGGGCCGGCGGGATCGCCGCGGTGTGGGACCTCGGCGGCGTCCCGGACACCCTGCGGGACCTCGCGGCGCGCGCCGGGAGGCTCGGTTCGGCCCTGCCCCGGATCCGCTACGCCGGACCGTTCCTGATCGCACCGGGCGGCTACCCGAGCGACCGCGCCTGGGCGCCGGCCGGCAGCTGGCGGGAGATCAGCTCAGCCGCCGACGCGGGCGCCGCGGTGGCCGAGGCCTGGTCGGCCGGCGCCACCCTGATCAAGGTGACCGCGCATGCCGGCGGCCCCACACTCCCGCAGCCGACGCTGCGCGCCCTGGTCGAGGCGGCCCACGCGTCCGGACTTCAGGTGGTGGTGCACGCCGAGGGGCCCGGTACGGTCGCCGCGGCCTTCGAGGCGGGCGCCGACCTGCTGGCACACACCCCGTGGACGGAGTCCCTGCCGGACCCGCTGCTCCGCGCCTGCGCCTCCCGGATGACCTGGATCAGCACCCTGGACATCCACGGCTGGACCGACCCGCCCCCGCCCGGCTCCGCGCCCTCGCCCGGCTCCGCGGACCCGGCTCCGGAGATCGATCCGGCGCGGGAGGTCGCGATCGGCAACCTGCGGCGCTTCGTCGAGCACGGCGGCAAGGTCCGCTACGGCACCGACCTCGGCAACGGCCCGCTGCCCGCCGGCGTCAACCCGCGCGAACTCCGCGCGCTCCGCGCCGCCGGCCTGACCCCCGACGAGATCCTGATCGCGATGACCGAACCCGACCAGCCCGGTATCACCTGGCTCCCGAGCGGCCTGGACCTGACCCCGGCCACCTTCGCCGACCTCCTGGCCACCGCCCGGGTAGTCGACGACACCCTCCAGCCCCGCTGACGCTCCCAGCTGGCTCTCCGGGGTGCCTCCGGCACCCCGAGACACCCCTCAGGACCAGCCGGTGGTCTGGGGCCGACCGGTGGTCCAGGAGGTTGGCTGGCTCTCAGGGGTGCCTCAGCGATGCGGAGGCACCCCTGAGGCCCAGCCGGGGCCTGGGGGCGCGGTGCGGTCGGGAGTGGGGGCGGTGTCGCGCGAGACTGGCACGGGACTCGGCTTGTAGCCTGCGGACGGGACTCCCATTTCGTACCATATGGGGTTGAAAAGACCGGCGGCCCTGAGTGGGACGCCGGCCTGGGGAGAAGCGGGTCAGAGGGTGACGGAGCGGCCCGTCGTGGCGCTGACGCGGGCGGCGTCGAGGACCTCCATGGCGCGGACCGAGTCCCACGGGTCGACCGGCAGCGGGCCCTTGCCCAGGACTGCGTCGGCGAACGCCGGGTAGAACGAGTCCCAGCGGCCGCGGGCGCTCTCCACCGGGGCGCCGGTCGAGCCGCGGAACAGGTGGCCCCAGCGGTGCTCGTGCTCGAGGCCCCAGCGCTCGTCCAGCTTGGCCGGGGTCTTGCCGGCCTTGAGCAGGTCCTCCTGGCCGTCGAGGTCGCGGGAGATGAACGTGCCGGCGGTGCCGGTGACCCGGAAGCGCGGGCCCGGGCCGGCCTGCCGCCAGCTGCCCCACAGGTGCGACTCGACGCCGCTGAGGTGGTGCATGGCCAGGAAGAAGTCGTCGTCCAGCTCGGTCTCGCCGCGCATCTCGGCGTAGACCCGCTGGGCCGGGCCGTGCAGCTGCAGTGCCTGGTCGACCAGGTGGGAGCCGAAGTCGAGCAGGGTGCCGCCGCCGGCCGCCTTCGGCAGACGGTCCGGCGCCCAGCGCTCCATCCGGGACTCGAAGCGGCGGATGGTGCCGAGCGAGCCCTTCTCGATCAGCCGGCGGATCGTCAGGAAGTCCGAGTCCCAGCGGCGGTTCTGGTAGACCGTCAGCGGGACACCGGCCGCCTCGGCCGCCTTGACCAGCTCACGGGCGCTCGCCGCATTCAGGGCGAAGGGCTTGTCGACGACCACGGCCAGACCCAGCCGGACCGCTTCGAGGGCCAGCTCGGCGTGCGTCGAGGCGGGGGTGGAGATGGTCACCGCCTGCACCCCGTCCGCGGCCAGCGCGGCGAGCGAGTCGTAGCTCGCCACGCCCGGGAGCTGCTCGGCGACCTGCTTACGGCGCTCCTCGGAGGTGGTCACCACGCCGACGAACTCGATGTTCTTCGCCGACGAGACCAGCGGGGCATGGAAGATCCGCCCACCGCTGCCGTAGCCCACCAGCCCGAACCGCACCTGCTCGATCATGCCGGAAGTTTTTCACATCCATTGCCAGCCTGTTGCGGGTGCACCCGGTGGTTACTTGTGATAACGGCCGCATGACATGGCGTCACGAAATGTGGTATCAGCGGCGCAGTCCCAGCGCGTCGCGCATCACAGCGCCGGCCGGGCGGAGCACCTCGTCGCGCAGCCAGCGGCCGGCGGCGGCGAGACCGCGGAACGCCGCGCCGAACGTGTACCGCCACGTGACGGCGATCGCGAGGCCGATCGGGCGGAACAGGTAGCGGTAGAGGAACCGGGCGGCCCACGCGACGGCCAGGCCGATCGGCCGCAGGATCCAGCGGTAGAGCGTGACCGCGGCCCAGACCAGGGCCGCCCCGATGGCGCGGGCGGTCCAGGCGATCGCCAGGCCGATCGGGCGCAGCAGCCAGCGGTAGACGGCGACCGCGGCCCAGGCCACGGCCGCCCCGATGGCGCGGGCGGTCCAGGCGATCGCCAGGCCGATCGGGCGCAGGACCCAGCGGTAGAGGGTGACGCCGGTCCAGGCCAGGGCCGCCCCGATGGCGCGGGCGGTCCAGGCGATGGCCAGGCCGATCGGGCGCAGGACCCAGCGGTACGACGCGTAGACCAGCCCGGCGATCACCAGTCCGATCGGGGTCAGCACCCAGCGGTAGATCATCTGCGCGACCCAGGCCAGCGCCCGCCCGATCGGCAGCAGCACCCACCGTCCGATGAAGAACACCACTGCCGCGAGCGCCGTCCCGATCGGACGGAACACCCAGCGCACCAGCATCCGCAGCACCCAGCCGACCGCGACCAGCACGGCGCCGCCGGCCCAGCGCAGCGCGTGCAGCACCGGCAGGATCACCCACTGCAGCAGCTGGCGGAGCAGCCAGAGCAGCGGCGCGACCAGCAGGGTGCGCAGCAGCCAGCCCAGCGCGCGGCCGATCGGGACCAGAACGTACTGGTACGCCGCGCCGAGGGCGGCCCACACCAACTGGACCGGCAGCACCACCACCAGGGCCATGGCCCTCAGCGGCCACGTGATCCAGGCCGGCGCCGTGGGGGCGGGCGGCTGTGGCCGCGGCAGGGGGGTGGTCATCGGGTGCTCCTGTCTCACAAGGGCCCCACGGTACTGGAACGGATCAAAAGAAAAGCAGGTGGAGCCCCCTGTCGGATGGATGACCGGCACCGCCGAATAGGTGTGCGCCAAGAGAACAATCGCGGCATGGAACCCGCGCAGAAGGACCGCACGCCGTTTTCCGACATCGACGGACTGCCGGCGCGGATGTCGGAGATGGTGCTCACCGCGCTCACCGAGATGGGCCGCCATCCGGAGATCCGGCGGGTGCGCCGGGCCGGTTTCGACGCGCTGCGGCCGGCGCTCGGGGCGCGGCTGCTGGACGCGGGCTCCGGGAGCGGCGAGGTGGCCCGCCGGCTGGCCGCCGAGGTGGGGCCGCGGGGTGAGGTGATCGCGCTGGACTACTCGGCGGCGATCACGGCGGCCGCTGTCGCGCGGCACGACGACAGCAACGTGCGGTACGTGACCGGCGACGTCTGCGACCTGGACCTGCCCGACGACACGGTCGACGGGGTGTGGTGCGAGCGGGTGCTGCAGCACGTCGACGACGCGGACGCGGCGATCGGCGAACTGCGCCGGGTGACCCGTCCGGGCGGCCGGCTCTGCCTGATCGACACCGACTGGGACTCGCTGGCCTTCGACGGGATGCCGGTCGGACTGCGCGACACGGTGCTGTCGTTCGTCGGGCCGCACTTCACGCCGGAGCAGGGCGACATGGGGCGCACCCTGCGGCGCCGGCTGGTCGCGGCCGGTCTGAGTGACCTGACCGCGACCCCGGTGACGTGCCTGTTCGGCAACCCGGACTCGGCTGCCGTGGTGCTCCCGATGGTCAACCCGCGGGTGCCGGAGGACACCTGGCGGACCCCGCCGGGCCTGCGCGACGAGTGGCTGGCACACGTCGAGGCGGCCGGCGCCCGCGGTGACTTCCTCGCCGTGCTGACCATCTGGGTGGTGGCCGGCACGGTCTGAGGCTCTAGCGCTCGATCGGGGTCATCCGGTGCAGCAGCCGGTCCAGCGGCATGCTGGCGAAACTGATGCGGACGTCGCTGGACGCGTACGGCAGCCAGAACCGGCCCTCGTGCACCAGGCCGCCGCAGGAGTAGAGCACGTTCGGGACGTACCCCTCGCGCTCGATCTCGTCCGGGTCGATCAGGCCCTGCGGGAGGTCGGCGATCACCTTCGACGGGTCGTCCAGGTCGAGCAGCATGGCGCCGATGGCGTACCGGCGCATCGGCCCGACGCCGTGGGTGAGCACCAGCCACCCGGCCTCGGTCTCGATCGGCGAGCCGCAGTTGCCGACCTGGATCAGGTCCCAGCCGCGGTGCGGGACCAGCAGCGGGCCGGCCGGCTGCCAGCGGTGCTGCTCGTCGCGGACGGCCAGGCCCAGCGTCTCGCCGTCGGAGCGGCAGAGCGCCATCTTCTTGCCCTTGATGTATCGCGGGAACAGCGCCATGCCCTTGTTCCGGGCGGCCGGCCCGTGCAGCGTGGTGACCTCGAAGTGCCGCAGGTCACGGGTGTAGATGACCCGCCCGGAGATGTTGAAGCCGTCGTACGCGGTGTAGGTCGCCTGGTACGCCGGCCGCCCGTCCGGGTCGATCACCCGGACGAAGCGGGCGTCCTCCATGCCCCGGCTCTCGCTCGGGGTGGCCGGCCAGAGCACCCGCTGGTGCAGCGGCATGGTGGCCGGGAACGTGACCGCGTAGTCGTCGCCGACGATCCGCCGGATCAGGTCCATCGTCATCGGGGTGGTGGGCCGCGCCGACAGCTCGTGCGGCATGTGGCTGAGGGTGTCCTCGAACTCCTGGTCGTCGTACCGGTCCGGCAGCGAGTTCAGGATGTACGCGGACGCCTCGTTGTCGATGTTCTCGTCCCCGAGCGCCGCGAAGAGCTGGTGCTTCATGTGCTTGGCGCCGACCCGCTGGCCGATCGTGAGCGGTCCGTCCCGGTCCTCCAGCCGGATCGCCGCGCCCGGCCCGATGATCACGCTGCAGAACCCTATCGACGAGATGTGTCCCTCGCCGATCTGCCGGAGGCTCAGCGCCGCCCGCAGCTCGCCCGGGCCCAGGTCGCTCTGGTCCGGGTGCGGGATCATCGACGGGTTGCAGAGCGCCGCGGCCTCGACCGAGAACTCGTGGCTGAAGTACGCCCCGATCAGCGTCCGGGCCGACGGCGACAGCTCGATCTCCGGCGGCACCCGGTGCTGGACCACCTCGTAGTGGTGCTGGAAGACCGACAGGATGTCGTGGTGCCGGCCGGAGAAGCGGTTCAGCACGTCGTCCAGCAGCTCGGTGATGTCCTTCTCGTCGAGCTGGAGCATCCGTTCGATCATGCAGGCCGCGCGGTTGTGCGTGGCGTGGGCGTCCTCGCCGGGCACGAACAGTTTGATGACCACGCGCCGGCCGTCGGGCGCCATGGTGATGTTGTGACGGGTGATGTCGGTCGTATTGACTGTTGCGGTCACGCTTGGCCGCCTGACGGTCGGGTCGCGCTCCGGATCGCCAGCGTGCGGGCATGCTGCAGCGTGGAGACGAGCGCGAGGGTGGATTCGGCTCCTTGGTTCAGATTAGGACCATCAGCCGTCAATCCGTCATAACAACCGCAAGTCTCGCCGTCGTACATCACCGATCCGGTGTCGTTATCGCCCAGGAACCACGCGATCGACTGAAACAGCGGTGCGTCCCAGCGCTCGTCGCCGGTGACCGCGGCGGCGGTGGCGCAGGCGTCCGCGGTCGCCGCCGCCTCGATCGGCTGCTGGTCGTACCGGTGCCGGACCGCGCCGGGCCGCCAGCCGCCGACCGGTACGCAGGACAGGTGCCCGTGCTGCTCCTGCTGATCGCAGAGCCAGGACAGCATCCGCAGGCCGTCGCCGAGCAGCGCCTCGTCGCCGAGCAGGTCGCCGGCCGCGATCAGCACCTCGGCCAGGGCCGGGTTGGAGTAGGTCAGCTCGCGGTCCGGCCACACCCACGCCGGGTCCGAGCCGGGCAGCCCGATCACGGTGGCCGCGTCGCCGAGCAGCTCGGCGGCGACCGGGTCGTGCGGGTCGGCGCGCAGCACCTCGGCCGCGCCCAGCCCGGCGAAGGCCATCGCCCGCGGCCAGGTGGAGCGCCGGGCGGCGCCGAGGCGGAACGCGATCAGCGCCTCCCGCCGGATCCAGCCGGAGGTGCTGCGGGCCGCCGCCGTGCCGAGCCCCCACAGCGCCCGGCCCCAGCAGTCGCCCAGGGTCGGCTCGTCCTGCCAGCGCCGGTCGTAGCTCATCCGGTTGTGGAACGCCCCGTCGGCGCCCTGCGCGTGGGTGAGGAACGCCAGGTAGCGCTCGGCGGCCCGGAGCACGTCCGGCGCCGGTTTCGGCTCCCGGGCGACGACCAGCAGGCCGCGGGCCACGTCGTCGACGCAGTAGCCGTGCTCGCGGCGGGCGATCGCGTTGCGGGCGTGCTCCAGCATCCCGGTGTCGTCGGAGAGCCGCAGCACGTGGTCGAAGCGGGGCTGCGGCACGTCGGCGAGCTGGACCGGCGGCGGGATCAGCCGTAAGGAAAGGCTCATGCCGGGATGGTCGCGGCGGCCAGCGGCGAGCGGTCGGCGACCAGCCGGGAGGCCAGCGCCTGGTAGCGGGCGGCGACCGCCGGCCAGCGCAGGGTCGGTCCGCTGTCGAGCCCGGTCAGCCGGCCGGACATGGCCGGCTCGGCGAGCACGTGCCGGATGGCCACCGCCATCGCCTCCGGGTCGTGGTGCGGCACCAGCAGCCCCGGTCCGTCCGCCAGCAGCTCCACGGCGTGCGGGAACTCGGTGGCCACCACCGGCACCCCGCCGCCCACCGCTTCGATCAGCACGCCGGAGGTGACCTGCTCGGTCGAGTCGTACGGCAGCACCACCGCGTCGGCCGAGCGGATCAGCCGGGACAGCTCGGCGGGTTCCAGGTAGGTGTCCACCCAGCGGACCTGGTCGGTCACGCCGAGCTCGGCGGCGAGCTTGCGCAGCCCGTCCCGGTATCCGTCGCCGAGCTGTTCGAGCACCTTGGGGTGGGTCTTGCCGGCGACCGTGTAGATCGGCAGCGGGTCCAGGTCGTCGAGCAACGCGAGCGCCCGCAGCGCCCACTCGATGCCCTTGCCCGGCCCGAGCAGGCCCCAGGTGAGCAGGTACGGCTGGTCGTGGGTCTCGCGGGCCACCCCGCTGTGGCTGGTGGCGCCGTGCGGGATCACCGTGACCTTGTGCGGGTCGACCGCGTAGTACGTGGTCAGCCGGCGCCGGGCGGTGTCGGTCATGGTCACCACGGCGTCCGCCCGGGCGACGATCTGCTCCAGGACGGCCCGCTGCCGGGCGTTGGGCTGGGTCAGCACGGTGTGCAGCACGACGATCGACGGCACCCGGAGCGCCCGCAGCAGGGGCAGCACCTCGTCGCCGGTGTCGCCGGGGTAGATGCCGTACTCGTGCTGCAGCACCGCCACGTCGAAGCGGTTGAGCGCGGCGGCCGCACCCGGCCAGCCACCGGGCAGATCGGTGTCCCAGGTGTGCACGACCCGCGGTGCGCCCCGGTCGAGCGCGATCCCCCCGCTGGCATTGTCCCTGGCGAGAAGCCGCACCACCCCCGATCCGCCGCTGCCGGCCGTGAGGTGGGACGACAACGCCGCATTGAACGTCGCCAAACCGCATTGAGTGGGCGGATAAGTGCTCAAAAACCCGTATGTCGCGGGCATGACTGGCCTTTCTATCCTAGGCCGGCTGCCTCCCCGCAGCGCGGACTCCGCGCGCGGGCATCGAACGTGCACACCGCGCGTGAACGGCGTAAAGGCGTTCCGGGAATAACTCCCGTTTAACGCGCAATTCACATTGCGACGTTAACAAGATTCAGCTATTTGCTGACGATTTTTCGGTAAATCGCCAGGTACTCGTCGACCATCCGGTCCGCGGAGAAGCGGTGCCGGGCACGCGCGGCACACGCTCCCCGATCGATCTCCCCGACCCGACCGACCGCGGTGACAGCCTCGTCCACGGTATCCACCAGGAGGCCGGTCACGCTGTCGTCGATTACCTCAGGCATTGATCCTTTTCGGTAAGCGATCACCGGGGTGCCGCACGCCATCGATTCCACCACGGAGAGGCCGAAGGGTTCGGCGAAGCGGATCGGATGCAGCAGAGCCAGGCCGGAACCGAGGATCTTCCCTCGTTCGTCGGGACCCACCGAGCCCAGGTAGACCACCCGGTCACCGTCGATATGCGGCTCCACGCGCTCGGTGAAGTAGTCATGATCCTGGACGATGCCGCAGAGCACCAATCGGCGGCCGGCCCGTCGAGCGATCTCGATGGCGGTGTCGGTGCCCTTGTCCGGGTGGATTCGCCCGAACAGGATCAGATCTTCACCACCATCCGCGTGAAACGGCAGCCCGTTCAGATCAACGCCGTGGTACACGGTGGCCAGATAGTCGAGATCGGGCGAGCGGTCGCTGTCGGAGATGGACACGTACTGCGACCGGGCCCGGCGGTAGGCCGGCAGGATGTTCACGCCGGAGAAGCCGTGCACGGTGGTCAGCATCGGTGTCGCGCAGTGCTCCGAGAACGCCAGCGGCAGCCAGTCCAGGTGGTTGTGCACCAGATCGAATTCGGTCGATCGTGCTAGGGCGTGACTCACGTGCAGGGCTTCCCAGACCCGGCCGTCGATCTCCGGGTTGCCCTCGTAACCGGTGGGCACGACACCGTCCAGGGTCGCCTCGGTGACCGAGTCCAGGGTGGCGAAGAGCGTGACGTCGATGCCGCGCGCGGTCAGCCCCTCGGCGAGCAGACTGGTGATCAGTTCCCACGGTCCGTAGTGCAGTGGCGGCGTCCGCCAGGCGATAGGCCCCAACAACGCGATCTTCACGACAAATGCGATCTTTGGTCAATTAACACTCGCACAGTATGCCTGCCCGTTCTGCGGTCCGTTCTCGTGTTAGAGAAGAGTTATGACTGATTCGTGGTGGAAGAAGGCGGTCGTCTACCAGATCTACCCGCGGAGCTTCGCGGACTCGGACGGTGACGGCATGGGTGATCTGCGCGGCGTCATCAACCACCTGGACCATCTCGCCGAACTCGGTGTGGATGTGCTGTGGCTGTCGCCGATCTATCCCTCGCCACAGGACGACAACGGTTACGACATCAGCGACTACCAGGGCATCGAGCCGATGTTCGGCGACCTGGCGACCTTCGACGAGCTGCTCGCCGGCGCGCACGACCGCGGCATGAAGCTGATCATGGACCTGGTGGTGAACCACAGCTCCGACGAGCACGCGTGGTTCGAGGAGAGCCGCTCGTCCATCGACAGCCCGAAGCGCGACTGGTACTGGTGGCGACCGGCCAGAGACGGAATGGAGCCGGGCGCGCCGGGCGCCGAGCCGACCAACTGGGGCTCGGTCTTCGGCGGACCGGCCTGGGAGTTCGACCAGAAGACCGGCGAGTACTACCTGCACCTGTTCTCCCGCAAGCAGCCCGACCTCAACTGGGAGAACGACGAGGTCCGCCAGGCGGTCTACGCGATGATGCGCTGGTGGCTGGACCGGGGCGTGGACGGCTTCCGGATGGACGTGATCAACATGATCTCCAAGGTCCTTCCGCTGCCGGACGGCCGGCTCGCGGCCGGTTCCGCGTACGCCGACGGCTCGGCCGGATTCATCGGCGGTCCACGTTTGCACGAGTTCCTCCAGGAGATGTACCGGGAGGTGTTCGCCGGCCGTGAGGAGATGCTGACCGTGGGGGAGATGCCCGGCGTCACCGTCGACGAGGCGAAGCTGCACACCGACCCGGACCGGCACGAGGTCGACATGGTCTTCCAGTTCGACCACGTCTGGGCCGACCGGGGCCCGGACCCGTGGCTGCTGCAGCGGCTGCAGCTGACCAACCTCAAAGCGATCCTGGGCCGCTGGCAGGCCGGTCTCGCCGAGGTCGGCTGGAACAGCCTGTACTGGAACAACCACGACCAGCCCCGGGTCGTCTCCCGTTACGGCGACGACTCCGCGGAGCACCGGGCCGCCTCGGCCAAGATGCTCGGCACCGTGCTGCACCTGCACCGCGGCACGCCGTACGTCTACCAGGGCGAAGAGCTCGGCATGACCAACTACCCGTTCGGCGGCATCGAGGACTTCCGCGACATCGAGGCGCTCGGGCAGTACAAGCAGGCCCTGGAGCTGGAGGGCCGGACCCCGGACGAGGTGCTGAAGGTGTTGCGGGCCCGGGGTCGGGACAACGCGCGCACCCCGATGCAGTGGGACTCCTCGCCGCAGGCCGGGTTCAGCACCGGCACGCCGTGGCTGGCGGTCAACCCGAACTACCCGCAGATCAACGCGGCCGAGCAGCGGGCTGACCCGGACTCGGTGTTCCACTACTACCGGCAGCTGATCGCGCTGCGGCACGCCGAGCCGGCGGTGGCCGAGGGTGACTTCACCATGCTGCTGCCGCACGACGAGCGGCTCTACGCGTTCACCCGCCGGCTCGGCGACACCGAGCTGCTGGTGATCGGCAACTTCTCCGGCGAGACGGCGCCGGCCGAGATCGACGACGCGGCCGGGTGGGCCGGCGCCGAACTGGTGCTGACCAACCTGCCGGGGGCGTCGTCGCAAGCGCTGACGCTCGCCCCCTGGCAGGCGGTGGTCTACCGGCGCACCATCGGCCGGTGATCAAGGCCCGACGAGGCCGGTGATCAAGGCCTGACGAGGCCGGTGATCAAAGCCTGACGAGGCCGGTGATCAATGCCCGGGAAGCCCGGGACTGCTATCAGGTGAGGACCGGCCAGGCGTAACCCAGCAGCGCGAACGCCGCGCCGAGCAGGGCCAGGCTGATACCGCGGGTGGCGACCGGCAGTGCGGCCAGCACCAGCAGAATGATCGCGATCAGATAGAAGACGCCCTGGATAGTCATGGATACTCCTCGAAGCCGTGGGGATGGGGCGGCGACCCTGTACCCCACGGCTCCGAGCCGCTAAACCACAGTGATCATCAATACTGAACTGTGCTCCACCGTGGTCTCGGTGGGGACCATCCGGGTGGCGGTGGCCGGCGGCTCGCCGGTGCCGTAGTTGCGCAGCCAGCGCGGGTACGCCCCACCGGCCACGAGCAGCCGGATCCGGTGCCCGGCCCGGAACCGGTGTGCCGCCGAGCCCATCGTCACCACGGTCCGGCCGTCGGCTGCGATCCCGGCCAGCCCGTCGCACACGTTGACCGACCGGCCGGAAGGGTCGACGTCGCAGAGCCGGGCGAACAGGTCGCCGCTGGCCGCGCTGGTCGACGCGTCGAACTCGGTCTGCACCGGACCCATCACCTCGACCGCCTCGTCGAGCGGGGCGGACGTGAACAGCAGCACGTCGTCGCGCCCTTCGAGTTTCGCCATGTCCCGGGTGCCCTGTGTGGGCGATTGCAGGGCGCCGCCGATGGACGGGGTCGGGTGCTCCGGGTCGTACCGGAAAGTGGTCGAACCCTGACCCGGAAGAGCGGTGAGCGAACCCGGACCCAGGTGGAACCGCCGCGGGCGGACGCCGGGCGGCGGCCAATCGGGCAGATCGCGCCACTCGTCGGCGCAACCGACGTGCACCCGGACCGGCAGCGGCGGTGACTCGCCGCGCATCCGCCGCATCGCCTGGTCGAACACCTCCGCCCAGCCGCGCTCCAGCGCGTTGGTGTGCGTCCACGGACCGATCAGCAGGTCCACCTCGTGGCCCGCGTCCCGGCGCCGCTGGTAGAGTTCGATCACCTGGTCGGTGGCCAGGTCGTGCCAGCCGGTGCAGAGGCTGACCGGGACCGGCAGCGCCGCCGCGGCCGCGCCGACGCCGGCGCCCGCCCAGTACGGGTCGTCCGGCGACGGGCTGGTCAGCCAGTTCTCGAACTCCGGGCGACGGCCGCCGAACAGCGCGGGATACGTGCTGATCAGCGGGGTGCGGCGCAGCATCCCGCTGAGCCGCATCTGCAGGCGCACGACCGCGCCGAGGTTGGCCCGGAACGTCCGGGCCTGGCTGAACAGGCCGAGGCCGCCGACCAGCGAACGCTCCAGGGCGAACCGCCCGCCCGGCCAGAAGAACCGGTACGGATCGAGCACGCCGACCTGGGCGACCGCGCCGCGCCACTCCGGCGGCGGCGCGGCGGCCAGGGCCAGCTGGCTGTAGGTCAGGTAACTCGGGCCGAGCGTGTAGAGGTCGCCGTTGAAGAAGTCCTGCTTGCGGATCCACTCCACGGCGGCCTGACCGTCGCGGGCCTCGTTGCTCCAGGCGGCGAACTCCCCGCCGGACCCGCCGGTGCCGCGGCTGCTCTGCAGCAGCACGTGGAAACCCTGCTCGGCGACGAGGGCGCCGTAGAGGTAGTTCCAGGGGAAGCCGCCGCGGATGTACGGCGCGCGGAGCAGGACGGTCGGGCAGGGCTCGGAGGTGGTCGGGGCGTAGTGGTCGGTGAGCATCGGATCGCCGTCGGCGCCGGGCACCGGCACGGCCGGAACCCAGCGGACGTCGTACCGTGCGGCGGGACCCTTGCGGGTCCGCCGTCGCATCAGGCGGAGGAGCCAGGGCAGGTCGCGCATCGATCAAACCCCTTTCCCGTACGTTGTACCAAAAAGACTACCAGGAGGAACGTCATGCCGCGAGGGCGTCCACCGGCGTACACGCGTGACCAGGTGGTGACCGCGGCGGTGACCGTCGCGGACACCGACGGGCTGGAGGCGGTGACCATGCGCCGGGTCGCCACCGAGGTCGGCGCGGGCGCGATGTCGCTCTACACGTACGTGCCGGACCGGGAGCACCTGATCGACCTGATGGTGGACCGGGTGGCCGGCGAGCCGGTCCCGCCCCGGGTCACCGGCGACTGGCGGGCCGACGTGCTGGCGCTGCTGGTCATGCAGCGCGACCTGATGCGGGCCCACCCGTGGCTGCCCGGTGTGCTCGGCGGCCGCCGGCTGACCGGCCGCAACCTGCTCGGCTTCCTGGAGCACGGGCTGCGCGCGCTGGAGCCGGCCGGTCTTCCCGGTATCACCAAGATGACGTTGCTCGGGCTGTTCACCGGGTTCGTGGCGTCCTACGTGACCGGTGAGCTGACGAGTGATCCGGCGCTGGCCGCGGTGGACATCGGCGCGGCCGTGACCAGCGGAGACTTCCCGTTCCTGCGGAAGGCGCTGATCGAGGGCGGTGGCGGGCCGCTGGAATTCCCCGCGATCGCCGACTGGATGATCGCCGGTCTGGTGGAGCAGGCCCGGCATCAGCAGAAAGCCGGATAAGTCCGAGGCTTTTTCACGGAACTCATCACAGGCCACTCGCGTCCCCGGCAAGGTGTCAGTTGGTCGCCGGTTGCATCCCGAAATGACCCCTTCCGCCGGTGGCTGGGGAGCTTCTCGCATGCGCCGGAACCGTCTCGTCGCCGCCATGGTCGCCGCCACCCCGGCGGTGGCGCTCGCCATCGTCGGTCTCACCCCGTCCCGCCCGGTCCCGCTGCTGCAGACGTTCGCCTTCCCGGCCGGGATGCGCCTGGTCGCGGAGTCCTCGGGCGGCCGCGCGGAGATCGCCGAGCTGCCGGAGCGGGACACCGCGCGGTTCAGCCTGGTCGGCGTGACCTGGGACGACCCGAAGGCGGTCGCGGCCGGGACGATCGAGGTGCGGACCCGGTCGGCCGGCACCGGGACCTGGACGCCGTGGCAGGTGCTGGAGACCGACGCGCCGGACGAGTCCGGTGGCGCCGAGGGCCCGGGCGTCCGGGGTGCGAGCGACCCGCTCTGGGTCGGCCCGTCGATCGGGGTGCAGGCCCGGGTGATCACCGGGAGCGGGGCGCGGGCGCTGCCGGCCGGGATGCGCGTCGACCTGATCAACCCGGACGCGCCCTCCTCCTCGTCGCCGGCGGCGATGACACCCGCAGCGTTCGAGAAACCTCGCCGGAAGGCCGGCGTCGAGATCCCGGCCCGCCCGGTGCCGAAGATGCTGACCCGGGCCGCCTGGGGCGCGAACGAGCGGATCGTCAAGGAGTCGCCGAGCTACACCGGCGACGTCGAGGTGTTCTTCGTGCACCACACCGCGACCGGCAACAACTACAGCTGCAGGACCTCGACCAGCATCGTCCGCGGCATCCAGGCCTACCAGGTGAAGAGCAAGGGCTGGAACGACGTCGGCTACAACTTCCTGGTCGACAAGTGCGGCACGATCTTCGAGGGGCGTGGCGGCGGCGTCACCCACAACGTGCTCGGCGCGCACACCCTGGGCTTCAACAGCAACGCCAGCGCGGTCGCGGTGATCGGCGACTTCCGCTCGGTGGCCATCCCGGCGGCGGCCCGGCTGTCGGTGGCCCAGCTCGCGGCGTACAAGCTGGGCGGTGACGGCAACGCACCGGCCGGGCGGACCACGATGGTCTCCGGCGGCAGCCCGAAATTCACCGCCGGCCGCCGGGTGCTGCTGAACCGGATCTCCGGGCACCGCGACGCCGGCCTCACCGAGTGCCCCGGCAAGGCGCTCTACGCCCAGCTCCCGTCGATCCGGAGCCTGGCCGGCGCGGCGCCGAGCGGCCTGGCCTTCCAGAAGCTCTCCGGCGCCTGGCTCTGGTCCGGCACGTACTGGACCCAGGGCGCGCTCCGCCCGCTCTGGGACCTGATCACCTCGAGCCGGATGATCAACCGGTTCGACGTCTACGTGGACGGCACGCTCGCGCTGTCCCGGGCCAACGGCTTCCGGCTCGCGAACCTCACCCTGGAACCCGGCGAGCACACCGTCGCGGTCCAGGCCGTGCACCTCTCCGGCCGGACCGCGACCGCCACGGTCCAGGTGGTGGCGGACGCGACGCCGCCGGACTTCACCGGCCTGCCGCGGGCCACGATCACCGGCGGGACGGTCGGTGTCACCGCGCCGGTCCGGCTGAGCTGGTCGGCCACCGATCCCGCCGGGTTGCGGGGGGTCACCGTGGCCGGCGCGAGCGAGGCCGCGCTGGCCGGGAGCATCAAGAGCCTGACGGGTACGGCCCGGGTCGGCGAGGAGAGCACCTGGACGGTCACGGCGACCGACCACGCGGGCAACGAGCGTGCCGCGGCGGTCAGTCGTACCCCCGGGGTGTTGCAGGAGACCGAGGCCGTGCGGACCGGAAGCTGGCGGGACCGCCCGGACCCGGGCCATCTCGGCGGCGCGGCAGCCGCCGCCGCGACCGACGCGTCGTCGTTGAGCTGGACGTTCACCGGCAGCTCCGCGGGCCTGGTGGTGGGCCGGACGACGAACTCGGGCCGGGTCAAGGTCTACGTCGACGGCGACTTCCAGGGGTACGCCGACACGCGCGCGACCGCGCCGGTCTACCGCCGGGTGATCTGGGCCCGCTCGTGGGCCGACGCCGGGCAGCACACCGTCCGGGTGGAGCCGGAGGGCACGGCCGGACGTCCGGGAGTGATCATCGACGGGCTGGCGTACCTGGAGTGACGGCCTGGTCCGGCAACCGGGTCGCGCCCAGCGCGTAGTCCTTCAGGGTGATCGCGTCGGCCTTGCCGAACTGCTTCGCCGCGAGCTGCCGCATCGGCCAGCGGCTGATCATCCCGAAGGACAGCCCACGGGCCCGGATCATCAGCCGGCTGTTCGGCGCGAAACCGGACATCCCGCCCGGCGGCAGCTCCAGCCCGGACGCCACGTAGTCGGCCATCACGTCCTGGTACGCCGCGAACGCCGACTCCGGATCGGGCCGGGTGGCCAGCTCGCCGGCCAGCACGTACGCCCCGGTCAGGCTCAGGCTGGTGCCCAGCCCGGCGAGCGGCGACCCGCAGTACCCGGCGTCGCCGACCAGGGCGACCCGGCCCCGCCACCAGCGCGGCACCCGGACCTGGCTGATCGCGTCGAAGAAGAAGTCCGGCGCGTCCGGCATCTGTGCCAGCAACCCCGGGACCTTCCAGCCGGCGCCGGCCATCCGCTCGGCGACCAGCCGCAGCTCCTCGTCCCGGGTGAGCCGGGCGAAACCGGGCGACGACTCCCGGAAGGAGAGCCCGGCCTTGGCGGTGCCGCCGCGCTCCGGCCGGAGCAGGGCGACCCGGCCCGGCTCGTTGTACATCAGCGCCCAGTGGTCCAGGTCGCCCGGATCGGCCACGGTGAAGTACGCCGAGTAGGCCCCGAGGTGGCGCACGTAGTCCGTCTCCGGGCCGAAGGCCAGCGCGCGGACCCCGGAGTGCACGCCGTCGGCGCCGAGCACCACGTCGTACCGGCCGGTCGTGCCGCTCGCGAACGTGACGTCGACGCCGGTCGGGTCCTGGGCCAGCGCGGTGATCCGGTCGCCGTACCGGTAGTCGGTGACGTCCTCGGTCGCCTCGCGCAGCACCTCGGCGAGGTCACCCCGGGCGATCTCGATCTCGGCGATCATGCCCTCGCCGCCGAACGCGGTGGCGGGCAGCTTGCCGAACGGCCGGTTGTTCCGGTCGACGAGCGCGATGCCCCGCTCGTCCACCTGCCGGGCCCGGATCGCCTCCCGGACACCCATCGCCTCGACGATCCGCCGGGCCACGCCGCGCACGTCCACGGCGTGCCCGCCCGGCCGCGGCGCCCGGGCCTTCTCCACCACGGTCACCTCGGCGCCGGCCTGGTGCAGCCAGAACGCACACGCCGGCCCGGCGATGCTGCTCCCGGAAATCAGTACCCGCATGTCCCCGCCCCCTGCGTACTCTGTATATCGATGTACTACGCACGCTAAGCGCGGTTCTTCCACCAGGGCAAACCGCACTAGTACGGAGGGGTGGGTGTACTAGGTGGAGGCGGCCTACACACGGATCGTGGCGGAGTTGCGGCGCCGGATCGAGGCCGGCGAGCTGCGCCCCGGCGACCGGGTGCCGTCGGCGCGGGCGATCACCCGGGAGTGGGGTGTGGCGATCGCGACCGCCACCAAGGCGCACGCGGCGCTGCGGGACGAGGGGCTGACCCTGGCCCGACCCGGCGTCGGGACCGTGGTCGCCGGGCCGGCCCCGCGGCGTGACACCGACCTGAGCCCGGAGCGGATCGTGGCGGCCGCGATCCGGATCGCCGACGAGCACGGCATGGGCGAGCTGTCCATGCGCCGGGTCGCCGCCGACCTCGGGGTGGCCACCATGTCGCTCTACCGGCACGTGCCCGGCCGGGAGGACCTGGAACTCGCGATGATCGACGCGGCGCTCGGCGAGCTGCGCGTGCCACCCCGGTACTCCGGCGCGTGGCGGGCCGATCTGGAACGCTGCGGCCGGGCGCTGTGGGACATCTTCCAGCGGCATCCCTGGCTGGGTGTGTCGATGTCGCTGACCCGGCCGCAGATGACCCCGAACGCCATGCGGCTCGGCGAGTGGCTGATGGGCTCGCTCGGCGGGACCCGGCTGACCGTGACCGACCGGATGCTCGTCGAGGTGCTGCTGTTCAGCTTCGTCCGCGGGGTGGCCAGCGCGCTGGAGCCGGAAGCCGTGGCGATGCGGGACACCGGGCTGACCGACGACGAGTGGATGGACGCACAGAGTGCGGCGTTCGGGCGGCTCGTCGAGGAGCACCGGATGCCGCAGTTCGAGGAGCTGTTCCTGCGTACGCCGGACTTCGCCTTTGATCTGAACGTGCTCTTCGAGTTCGGCCTGGCCCGGATCCTGGACGGGATCGAGGTCTGGATCGGGTGACCCTGGTCGTCGATGCCTTGGGAGTGGGTGACAGACCGCCCGGCACCGGGTCGATACGGTTAGCGGGTGTCTCAGATCCCGTGGTGGGGGCTGCCCCTCGTGGCCGCCGTGTTCGCGCTGGTCGGCGCCGCGTCGGTGCGGTTCATCGCCGCCCGTGACAACGTTCTGCTGAGCCGGCGGCGGCGCACCCGCCGCTGGTACGAGGAGCGCAAGGCCGCCTACGTCGATTTGCTGGCCGCCTTCGAACGGTCGGTCGTGCGCCTGCGGTTAAGCTTCGAGGCGGACGAGAAGCCGCCGTCCGCCCTCGCCTACACCGACGAGATCAGCCCGGCCCTGATGCCGGTCCGGCTGCTCGCCTCCGGCCCGGTACGCAGCGCGGCCCTCGCCGTCCACCTGCAACTCGAGCGGCTGCACGCGCCGATGAACCCGGCCGGGGTGTCCGGGGTCCGCCCGGAGACCCACTTCCGCGAGCTGCTCGCCCAGGTGCCCCTGATCATGCAGCAGCTCGAGGCGGCGATCCGCGAGGAGCTGGGCATCGAGGACGCCCCGCCGTCGGCGCGGCCGCACTCCCTGAACGGGCGGAAGCCGCAGAACGGTGCGCCCCTCAAACGTTCCGAGGTGGAGCGCTCCTGAGCGCTGGGAATGCGCTTTCCTTTAGTGATGGGAATCCGCCGCCGGCAGCTGGCCTCGGCGGCGGGGGATCGGGCAGGATCGACCCCGTGACCGATCTTCGCACCCCCCTCGACCCCGTCTCCGCGGCCATCGCCGACAGTGGCCTGGTCGCCATCCTCCGGGCACCGACCGCGGGCGGCTTCTCCGTCGTCGCCGACGTGCTGGTGTCCGCCGGGATCACCGCCCTGGAGGTCACCCTGACCTCGCAGGGCGCCCTCGCCGCGATCGCCGCCCTGCGCCGCCAGTTGCCACCCGGCGCGATCATCGGGGCCGGCACCGTGCTCACACCGGACGACGCCCGGGCCGCCGTCGACGCGGGCGCGTCGTTCCTGGTCTCGCCGGTGCTCGACACCCTCGCCGGGCAGAGCGTGCCGTGCTACCCGGGGGCGTACACCCCGACCGAGGTCTACCGCGCCCACCTCGCCGGGGCGCCGATGGTCAAGCTCTTCCCGGCCGGCGGGCTGACACCGGCGTACCTGAAAGACCTCCGCGGACCCCTACCGCACGTCCGCATCCTGCCCACCGGCGGCATCAACCTGGACGACATCACCGCCTGGCTGACCGCCGGCGCGTCCGCGGTCGGGCTGGGCGGCCCTCTGGTCGGCGACGCGGCCACCGGTGGCAGCCTCACCGCCCTCGCCGCCCGGGCGAAGCGCGCCGTCGACGCCGTCGCCCAGGCCCGCTCGTGACCGCGCCTCGCCCGGCATCGGCCCGGGGCGTCCGGTGAGCGGCGGGCTGTTCACCCTCGGCGAGGCCATGGGGATCTTCGTGGCGGACGGCATCGGCCCGCTCGACCACGCCCCCGGTTTCACCCTCGCGGTCGGCGGGGCGGAGAGCAACGTCGCGGTCGGTGTCGCCCGTCTCGGCGGGTCCGCCACCTGGCTCGGACGCCTCGGCCCGGACTCCGCCGGGTCACTGATCGCGGCCCGCTTGCGCTCCTCCGGCGTACGGGTGCTGGCCGTCCCCGACACGTCACCGACCGGCCTGATGATCCGCTATCGGCGGTCCGCCCAGTTCATCCACGCGGACTACCACCGCGCCGGCAGTGCCGGTTCCCACCTGAACCCGGCCGACCTGCCCCTGTCCGAGCTGGAGTCGGCCGGGATCCTGCACATCACCGGCATCACCCCGGCCCTGAGCGCCACCGCCCGCGCCACCGTCTTCGCCGCCGTCGAGGCGGCCCGGGCCGCCGGGGTGCCGGTCTCGATCGACGTCAACTACCGCAGCAAACTCTGGTCCCGCTCCGACGCCGCCCCGATCCTGCGCGACCTGGTCACCCGGGCCGACGTGGTGTTCGCCGGCCCGGACGAGGCCGCCATCCTCACCGACGCCACCGACCCGGTCGCCGGCCTGGCCGCACTCGGCCCCACCGAGGTGATCATCAAGGACGGCGCCCGGGGCTGCACCGCCCTGATCGACGGCACCCGCCTCACCGCCGACGCCCTCCCGGTAACCGTGATCGACCCGGTCGGCGCCGGCGACGCCTTCGTAGCCGGCTACCTGGCCGACCGCCTGACCGGCGCCCCACCCACCACCCGCCTGCACACCTGTCTCTTATACACATCTCC
>NZ_LLZH01000003.1:0-34987 GCF_001509495.1 Actinoplanes awajinensis subsp. mycoplanecinus
CACCAGCACCGACCGCGGACCCCAGCCGCCCCCACTGATGCCGAACGCGGACCCCTGCCGCCCCTTCGATGCCGACCGCCTGCACCCGCATACATCGGGCACCACTCCAAGCCTGCGGACCCCCACCGAGATCAAAAGAGGCTGAGCGGCATGGGGACGTGTTCGGCTGGCACTCACGGCTGCCTCAACAAGCCCGAGACGACCGCGAGCACCAGCCGAACTCGCTCGCCTCAACAAGCCCGAGACGACCGTGAGCACCAGCTGGGTTGCGGTGGTGCGCTGCTACCGCACGGGAACGCAAGGCGCCGCGAGTTCGGCGCCGGGCCGCGAGTTCGGCGCCGCAGCAAGCGGTCCGTATCATGCCGCCCACCGGGACCGCCGCTCACCTTGCGGGACGACCACGGGCAGCGACAGGCGCGGCGAACCGCAACCCACCGACGGTGCCGCCTGGCGACCGGCCCCAGCCATCTGCTCACCCCACGCACCGGGACGCCCGCCCGGCGAACAGGGTTGACGGTGGACGAACGCCATCGAGGACCTACCTGATCAGTGGCGTTGCCCGCAAGCCTGATGTCCCCTATTTCCGGACATCAGCGCCAGGCGCGGCACGCCGGTCGACCCCGGCTGGTCGTCAGGGGTGCCTCCCGGTCCGGGAGGCACCCCTGACGACCAGCCGGGGCACCCTGACCCGGGCCGGCCTCCGCAACACCGTGGCCCGGGCCGGGCCCCTCGACGCCGGGGGCGGTGCCGAATGCCGCGACGCCGGGGGCGGGGGCACGGCTGTGAGGATGCTGGATGAGGGGGCTCGAGGACGCCCGTCACGCGGTGTGGGCGAGGTCGAGGGCGGCCCAGCGTTCGGACAGCTGGCGGCGGCGGCAGGCGACCAGGTGGCCGGCCAGGATGGCCGGGTGGCCGCCGCGGACGCACACGTCGGCTCCGGCGGTCAGCACGCCGGCCACCAGCTCGGCCGGCGCCCACTCGTCGATCAGCACGACGATCCGGGTGGCCCGGGGCAGGACCGCGCGGGCCCGGCGCACGTCGTCGGCCTTGGCGCCGCTGAGCAGCACCAACTCACCTGGCCGGGCGTCGTCCACGTCGGTCAGGTGGCGCAGTGTCCAGCCGGACGGCAGGTGCTGTGGCAGCCCCGCGACCCGGCTCTGGTGGCCGAGAACGGCGACCACCGGGTCGGCGGCGGGCGCCGGGGCGCGGGAGGTGGTGGTAGCGGCCTCGCGGTTCAGTTCGACGATCATGGTGGTCATCCCCTCGGCTGGTCCCTCGTGATGTCCTTCACCATTCGCCCTGGACCTTGAGGGGCCATGTGCCATGCCTGTGGGTTCGTTGTCAGACATGGCCGGTGGCAAGCCGCAGGAGAACGAGCCGCTCAGGCGATCATCATCAACAGCGGCAGCACCCCGAACACGAACCAGGTCACCCCGAAGGTGACCCAGAACGCCTGCCAGTACTTGTCTCCGGACCGGCCCAGCTCGCCGGCCCGATTGGCCCGCCGGGTCGCCGGGATCAGGCCGAACGCGCCGAACGCCACCGTGATGACAACGACCATCCCGACACCGGGCAGTTTCCCGGCCGCCGGACGGGCCGCGACCGACGGGTACGAGCGTTCCCGATACGACCCGGACAGCGCGGGGCGCGGCGGCAACGGTCCACGGGCCTGCGACTGGACCACGGCCGGGTCGAGCAGGCGCTGCCAGCTGTCAGTCGTCGAGGATTGCAGGGTCATGACACACCGTCCATGGCCCCATTTTTCGGTCGCGATCCCGGGGAGTTGAGCCTCACGCCGACTCCCGTACCACCACCCGGATCAGGTCGGCGGTGGCGAGGACCGGGGCCGGCCGGCCACTGACCGCGGCGACCACCGTGGTGGCCAGGTGCGCCGCCAGCATGCGCTGGTCGGTGGTCACCGTGGTCAGCGACGGTACGGCCAGCCGGGCCGCCGGAATGTCGTCCACCCCGATCACCGCCAGCCCGCCCGGCGTGGTGATCCCGAGCCGCCGCGCCCCGGCGAGCACCGCGAGGGCCACCTCGTCGTTGTACGCGCAGATCCCGGTCACCCCGTCCGCCCGCCACCCCTCGATGGCGGCGGCGGCGAGCGCGGCGTCCAGCGGCACCGTCCGCACAACAGGATCACCCGAGCAGCCTGCCAGCCGAGGCTCCGCAAAGATCTTCAGCCGTGGATCGTCCGGGTACGCGTAGCCGAGCCGGCTGTGCCCCGTACCCAAAAGATGTTCTGTCTGACGGCGACCGATCAACTGCTGCGGCACCTCCAGCTCCCGCCCGTGAAGGCCCGCCCGGCCGGCCCGGCCCAGCAGCGCGACCACCAGCGCCACCCCGGCCGCGAGCATCGCCTCCCGCTCCTGGTCGGAGAAGTCGGTGAAGGAGAGCACCGCGGCCGGGGTGATCGCCTTCCAGATCTCAGCGATCGGCCGGTCCTCACGGCTACCCGGGTGCGCCACGAACGTCAGCCCCTCGCGGGCCAGCGCGGTGGACAGGTTGCCCAGCAGGTTGCCGACCTCGTTGCCGATCGGCCAGTCCGGGAGCAGGCACAGGACCACGTCGGAGCGACCGGTACGCAACGTCCGGGCGGCGGCCGACGGCGCGTAGCCGAGACCGGCGGCGGCGGCGAGCACCCGGTCGCGGGTGGCCGTGGAGATGCTCTGCCCAGGGGTGGCGTTGAGGACGTAGCTGACGGTGGCGCGGGACACCCCGGCCCGGCGGGCGACGTCGGCGCTGGTGATCCGGCGGGGCTCAGGCATGGGGTGACTTTACTACTTACACGTGTCAGTATGAGGGTCATGACACTCGACCTGGCTGCCAAGGTCGCCCTGCTCACCGGCGCGACGATGTTCACGCTGGCCCCGCAGGAGCAGATCGGCCTGCACGAGATCCGGCTCTCCGACGGGCCGACCGGGGTCCGCGGGCTCAAGTTCAGCGGCGGCCGGGTCGTCGCCCTCTTCCCGAACGCGACCCTGCTCGCCTCCGCCTGGGACGCCGACGCGGCCTACGAGGTCGGCCGGATCCTCGCCGAGGAGGCCCTGGCCCAGGAGATCCACGTCGTCCTCGGGCCCACCATCAACCTGCACCGCAGCCCGCTCGGCGGCCGCCTGTTCGAGGCGTACTCGGAGGATCCGCTGCTCACCGGCAAGCTCGCGGCGGCGTATGTGCGGGGCATGCAGGACCAGGGTGTCGCCGCCTGCCTCAAGCACCTGATCGCCAACGAGTCGGAGACCGACCGCAACACGGTGGACAGCGTGGTCGACGAGGCCACCCTCCGCGAGGTCTACCTGCTGCCGTTCGAGATCGCCGTCGAGGAGGCCGACGCCTGGACGATGATGGCCGCCTACAACGACGTCAACGGCGCCGCGGCGACCGAGCAGCATCACGTGAACAACGAGATCGTCAAGGGCGAGTGGGGCTACCGCGGCCTGATCATGTCGGACTGGTTCGCCACCAGGACCGCCGCGGCGGCGGCCAACGGCGGGCTCGACCTGGTCATGCCCGGCCCGGGCGGCCCGTGGGGCGACGCGCTGGTCGAGGCGGTCAAGAACGGCGAGGTCGACGAGTCGGTCATCGACGATCACGTGAACCGGCTGCTGCTGCTCGCCGACCGGGTCGGCGCGCTGGGTGAGGAGCCCCGCGAGTTCCCGGGCGGGCTGCCGGCGCCGGACAGTGACGTACGCAAGGAACAGCTCACCCGTCTCGCCGCGAGCGGGATGACGGTCCTGCGCAACGAGAACGCCGCCCTGCCCCTGGCCCGCGGCACCCGGGTCGCCCTGATCGGCCGGCACGCGGTGCAGACCATCGACATGGGTGGCGGCTCGGCCCAGGTCAACCCGCCGTACCAGGCCAGCGTCGCGGACGGCCTGATCGCGCTGTTGCCGTCGAAGGACCTGACCGTCACCGACGGCGTCGAGGTGCGGACCCGCCCGGTGCCGGCCCGCGGCGGTTTCCTCACCGACCCGGTCACCGGCTGGCCCGGCATCCGCGTCCAGCTGCTCGACGCGGACGGCACCGAGCTCGAGGACCGGTTC
This sequence comes from Actinoplanes awajinensis subsp. mycoplanecinus, assembly GCF_001509495.1. NCBI lineage: Bacteria > Bacillati > Actinomycetota > Actinomycetes > Micromonosporales > Micromonosporaceae > Actinoplanes > Actinoplanes awajinensis. The sequence continues at coordinate 4,047 of NZ_LLZH01000003.1, forward strand.
TGCGCGCAGTCCTCCACCATGGTCGGGATGGACGACGACTTCGCCGGCGTGGTCACCACCGCGGTGCTGCGTGGCCGGGTCAGCGTCGGCGGCGAGGTCGAGCTGGGTGTGCTCGGCGCCGGCCGCTGGCTGGTCGAGGCCGGCGAGGAGAGCCTGCGATACCGGCTCGACCTGACCGGGAACGGTTTCGGCGAGGCCGTGCTCGCGCCGCCGCTGCGCGTCGACCGCTTCGTCGCGGCCGAGGGCGACATCCTGACCGCGCGGGTCGAGCTTCTCAGCGAGGGTACGTTCGCGAACAAGGGCCTGTTCGGCCTGCTCGGTCACGTCGCGCCCCGGTCGACGGTGGACGTGCTCGACGACGCGGTCCGGGCGGCGTCCGGCGCCGACGTGGCAGTGGTGGTGGTCGGGCTGACCGAGGAGCAGGAGACCGAGTCGGTCGACAAGACCACCCTCGCCCTGCCCGGTGCGCAGGACGCCCTGGTCGAGGCGGTGGCCGGCGCGGCCCGCCGGACGATCGTGGTGGTCAACGCGGCAACCCCGGTGCTGATGCCGTGGCGGGACCGGGTCGACGCGGTGCTCTGGGCCGGGCTGCCGGGCCAGGAGGGCGGGCACGCGGTGGCGGCGGCCCTGCTCGGCGACATCGAGCCGGCCGGACGGCTGGTCAGCACGTTCCCGGCCGCGGACGGCGGGTCGCCGGCCTGGTCGGTGACTCCGGTGGACGGCAGACTGCCGTACGAAGAAGGTCCTTTCATCGGTTACCGCGGCCATTACGCGGGCCGCGCCCCCGAGCCGGTTTTCTGGTTCGGCCACGGTCTGGGTTATGCGTCGTGGGACTACTCCGACGCTCGTCTGACCGGAAGTGACCAGCCCGAGGTGATGGTGACCGTGACCAACACCGGCAGCCGGGCCAGTCGCGAGGTGGTGCAGGTCTACCTGCGGCCGGACGACGCCGCGCAGCCGATCCGCCTGGCCGGCTGGACCGCCGTGAAGGTCAAGCCCGGCGAGTCGGCGCGGGTCACCGTGCACACCGATTCGCGGATGTGGCGTGTGTGGAACACCACGTCCGGTGAATGGGAGCGTGCCTCCGGTGGACAATTGCTGATCGCTCGCGGTCTGGGCGACATCAGAGCCACCCTGTGACCGGACGGGCCGGCCCGCCTGAAGCAACCGTCCTGCTTCAGGCGGGCCGCCCGTCCGATGAACGTCAGCTGATCCTCAGCAGGGGGCGTTCCAGGTCGTGATGACCGGGTCCACCTCGTGCTCGAAGCCCAGCACCGACACCGTCGCGGTGTCGAGTTTCAGCAGGCCACCCGCGCTCGGCGGCAGCCCGACCCAGCGCGCGCCGGTCACCCGCAGGCTGTGCCCGTGCCCGACCAGCGCCACGTCACCACCGCTGAGCAGCTCCCGCGCCCGGGCCAGCACCCGGTCGAGGCGCTCGCCGATCTGCTCCGGCGACTCACCGCTCGGGCAGCCGTCGGCCCACAGCGTCCAGTCCGGCCGGGTCTCCCGGATCTCCGAGGTGGTGATCCCCTCGTACACCCCGTAATCCCATTCGGCCAGATCCTCGGTCACCTCGGTGACCTTCAACCCGGCCAGTTCCGCGGTCCGCAGCGCCCGCTTGCGCGGACTCGACAGCACCGCCGCGAACGTCCGCGCCCCGAGCCGCTCCCCGGCCCGGCGCGCCTGCGCCTCACCCTCGCCGGTCAACTCCAGATCCGTGTACGACGTGTGCCGCCCGTTGGCACTCCACTCCGTCTGCCCGTGCCGAACCAACACGATCTCCGCCATCTGACGCCCCCTCGGCTCGAACTCGCTCGGAGTATCCCCCGCCCCGGCGCACGGCAGGCGGTTCCCCTCCGCTCAACCCTTCTCCGGTACGAATACCGGGCGCCCGTCCGTAGGCTACGAGCCACGTCCCGCCCATGAGGCCACCGCGACACCGCGCCACCCCGGACCGCAGCGCGCCCCCAGGCCCTCGGCTGGTCCTCAGGGGTGTCTCACCGGCTTCGAGGCACCCCTGGGCACCAGCCGAAGCACGGGTTATTCGGGCAGGGGCATGGGGTGGCGGGCTTCTTCGCGGGCGGCGAGGGTGGCCATGGCCTTGTGGTACTGGGGGCGGGTCAGTTCGCCGCGGAGCAGTTGGATGATCAGGAGGCCCTCGGTGCTGCCGGCTCGGGGGACCGGAGGGATCGTCCGGGGGTGGCGTTCGGCGCGCGGAAGGTCGGCGGGCGCCGGGAAGCCCGGCGCCGGCGACTCGACTGGCGACTCCGCCGGGGTGGCCCGCGCCGCCGGCGGCTCAGTAGCAGCGAGATCGGCGGCCGGCGGGACCGCGGCCGGCGGGATCAGCGGTGCCGAGGAAAGCGGCGTCCGAGCCGGCAGCGGCGGGGTCGGCGGGGTCGGGAGCAGGACGGTGGAGAGCGGGCCGGGGCCGGTGGCCGGGCCTGCCGGGGTGGCCGGGATCGGGTGGCGGCGGGACCAGAGCCCGAAGGCCACCGCGGCGATCGCACCAGCGCCCAGCACAGTCACGAGCATGGCTATCCCCCTCCGCAGTCATCGACACCCACCAGGCAATGAGCTTTATACATCACTCAGGGAATCGATGATCATGAAGCACGGGACGGGCTGTGGGCGAAAGGTGACACCGTTTCCGGAAGCGGACAATCCGCCGGGTCAGGACCGTCGACGGCGGCTGATCTCGTGCTGGACCTCGGGATCCCAGACGGACGCGTCCCAGTCCCCGGCGGCCGGTCGGCTGGACGGGTGGACTGCGGCCGGCGCCGGCGACCGGCGCCCGATCCAACGGCGGGTGTGCGCCACCCCCGCGATCAGCGCGACCACCGCGATCAGCCGCTCGGCCGACTGCACAAGCAGCGCGGCCGACGCGGTCACCCCGGCGGGCCGGAGATACGCCGTGGCGAACAGGACCACGAACAGCCCGATCCCCCAGTACCCGAGGTGGCCGGCGGCCGGCGAACCGTACGAGCGCGACAGCCGCACGGTCTGCACCACCCAGACGATCACGCAGATCAGCAGGCCGAGCAGCCCGCCGAGCAGCACCGCGCTGATCGCCAGGTTCACGATCAGCAGCAGGGCCGGGATGGCGACGCCGGGGAACGGCCCCCGGGTCGCCTGGACGAACAGCGGAATGACCGCGGCGGCCGCTGCCCCGTACGCCACGGCGAAACGGATCACCCGTCGCCCGGCGAGCTCCCAGTCCGCGGACGGCACCACCGGGCAGGTGTGCGCCTGCCCGGCGTCGTCCAGCCCAGCACCACAGGTAGCACAGCTCACGAGGCGTCACTGTACTCACGGACGGTAGTCGCGCGGGACCGACATGGGGTGACGTCGCTCGTCCCGGGCGGCTATCCGCTCCAGCGCGCGGACGTACTGCCGGCCGGTGATGTCGCCGGACAGCAACTGGGCGGCGAGCGCACCCTCCAGGCTGGCCGGCAGTGGCGCCGGCACCGGTGGTGGAACCCGGCCGGCGGCGTGCCGTGGCTCAGGACCCCGCCCGGGCCACGGCCAGAAGGCCATCCCGAGCGCGACCACCGCACCGATCAACGCGACGAGCAGAATCATCATCACTGGTACCCCCGTACCGACGCCCTCGTGAGGGACATCTTCCCTGAGCATTGCGCAATAAAAAAGCGGCTATCTTCCGACAGCAGCGCAGCGAGCTGCGGAAACGCCACTTTTACAGGGAACGGCGCTATGGGAATACCTGCAGATAATGCGAAAGCAGGAATCGACCGACGTCTAATTAATAAGCCTTACCGAGCACCGGAGCCGACCGGTGCGCACGGGTCAGCAAAACGGTCAAACCGTCAGCGGGGCCGCACCGGTGCTCTCCCGTTGCCGGATACTGACCGCCGGGCCGCGGTGATCGCGGCCCGGTTCGCCGCGGACCAGATCGAGGACCGCGCGGCCCAGGATGAGCCCGTGCTCGTGCACGTCGGTGCTCAGTGCCGACAGCGGTGGCACGGCCAGCTCGCACAGCGGGGAGTCGTCACAGGCCAGCAGGCTGACCTGGCCGGGCACGGCGATACCGGACCGGCTCAGCTCCTGCTCGGCGGCGACCGCCATCACGTCGTTGTCGAAGACGATCGCGGTCGGCCGGGGCTCGGACGCCAGCAGCGCGCGCAGGCCCCGCACCCCGCCGCCGGCGCTGTAGTCCCCCTCGACGATCGTCACCGCGACACCGCACCGGGCGGCCGCCGCGCGGATCGCCGTGGTCCGTTCCGCGGTGTGCACCAGCTCGGCCGGGCCGCTGACCCGGCCGACCACCCGGTGGCCGAGCGCGCTCAGCGTCTCGATCGCGGTGGTCATCGCCCCGGCGTCGTCGGTGATCACCTTCGCGAACGGCCCGGGGTGCCGGCCGGCCAGCACGGCGGGCAGGCCCAGCCCGGCCACGTGGGCCGGGCGGACGTCGTCGTGGACCAGGTTGACCACCACCACGGCGGCAACGGTGCGATCGCCGGCCCACCGGCGGTACGTGGCCAGTTCGGCGGCCAGGTCCGGCACGACGAGCAGCAGCACCGTCGCACCGGCCGGGGCGAGTGCCTCCTCCATGCCCGCGATCAGCTCCATGAAGAACGGCTCCACCCCGATCCGGTCGGCGCTGCCGGTGAGCACCAGCCCGATCAGCCCGCCGGCCACCGTGATCAGCCCTCGGCCGGTACGGCCAGCACGTTCGCCGAGCGGACCACGTACGGATCGAGGAACGCCTCCGGAAGCGTCCACCCGCTGCGCACGTGGAACGTGTGGCTCTCCCCCGCCAGCAGGTCGACGAGCATGTCGTCGACGAGCGAGTCCGGGTCGACCTTGTCGGTCAGCAGGGTGACGTCCCGGGCGAACGAGGTGGCGGTCACGGTGATGGAGTATCCGCCCTCGGCCGGCTCGACGCTCGCCGACACCGCGCCCGGGTCGTACGCCAGGTCGAAGTCCTCGGCGAACAGGTGGGTGGCCCGCAGCCCGTCGATGTCCGCGACCAGCACCTCCCGGGCCGGGTCCCCGGCCGTGACCAGGTGATCCGCCAGGGTGATCACGCCGACCGAGAACGCCGGGACCTCGACCGCCACGACGTCCGAGTCGAGCAGCAGCCCGTCGAAGCCCACCCGCCGTACCCGGGCCGTCCCCCGCCACGGCGACGACGTGTCGTTGACCGCGACCAGCGCCGCGTCGCGGAACGACAGCAGCCGGGGCGCGTAGGAGCGGCGCAGCGCGTACCACGCGGGTTTGCGCCGCCCGGCGCCGTCGACCACCGCCCACGAGGTGACCGGCCAGCAGTCGTTGAGCTGCCAGAGGATGCTGCCCATGGTGCGCGGCGCGTGACCGCGCAGGTGCCCGATCGCGTACGACGTGGCCCGCGCCTGGTTCAGCTGCGTCGCCCAGTGCCAGTCCTCGAAGTCCACCGGCACCGGCAGATGCCGCGCCACTCCCACGTTCAGCTTGTCGTTGCCCCCGGCCGCCTTCTGGTGCAGCAGGAACGCCGGCGACTCCTGGTCGAAGTCCTCCTGCGCGATCGACTCCCGCAGCGTCGACCAGGTCGGCGGTGCCTGCCAGCCGAACTCGGAGCAGAACCGGGGCAGGAAGTTCGCGTGGTACGTGTAGTCCTCCCGGTTCCACGCCTCCCACTCGTGCCGGGTGCCGTACCGGTCGTCGTTGGGGTGCACCTCCTCCGGGTCGTGTCCGGGGCTGGACGGGCTGCCCGGGTGGTACGGCCGGGTCGGGTCCAGCTCGGCGAGCAGCGCCGGGAAGTCCTCGTAGTAGTACTTCGCGCCCCAGCTCGCCCCGTTCAGCGCGGGCTTCCAGTCCCAGTCCTCGTGGCCCCAGATGTTCTCGTTGCCGCCGTTCCACAGCGCGAGCGACGGGTGCGGGGTGAGCCGGGTGACGTTCTCCCTGGCCTCGGCGAGGATCTCCGAGCGGATCGGCTCCTCCTCCGAGTACGCCGCGCACGCGAGCGGGAAGTCCTGCCAGACCAGCACGCCGCGCTCGTCGCACACGTCGTAGAAGTCGTCGCTCTCGTAGATGCCGCCGCCCCAGATCCGCAGCAGGTTGGTGTTGGCGTCGGTGGCGCGCTCGATCGCGGCCGCGTAGGCGTCCCGGTCGAGCCGGGTGAGCAGGTGGTCCTCGGGGATCCAGTTGAGCCCGCGGACGAAGATCGGCTGTCCGTTGACGATCAGGGTGAACGCGCTGCCGATCTCGTCCGGCGTCTCGTCCAGCGTGATCGTCCGGAACCCGACCCGGGCGGTAAAGGCATCCAGCTCGACACCCTCGTCGAGAAGCACGACGCTGACGTCGGCCAGGGGCTGCTCGCCGTACCCGATGGGCCACCAGACCGGCGCCTCCGGAACCGAGATTTCCGTCATTCCCGAAATGTCGCCCGCAGCGATGGTGAGGTGAGCGGTCCGGCCCGCGACGACCACCTCGACCGACAATTCACCCGCGGAGCCGAGCCCGGAACGCTCCACGTCGACGTGGACGATCAGGCGGCCGGTCCGCCCGTCCGCGTCCAGCGTCGCGAGGGGACGGACCGACGCCAGCCGCGCCACCCGCCACCGCTCCAGCCGCACCGGCTTCCAGATCCCGGCCGTCTGCAGGTCCGGGCCCCAGTCCCACCCGAAAGAACACGCCATTTTTCGTACGGCGTTGAAGGGGTGCGGGTAGGGCCGCGGTCGTTCACCGACCACCTTCTGCAGCTCCTCGGCGTACTCCAGCGCGGAGTCGAACCGCACCGACAGCGGGATCGCCCCGCCGGTCAGCCGCTCGCGCACGTCGAAGCGGTACCCGCGGTGCATGTTCGCGGTCCGGCCCAGCTCCTCGTCGCCCAGGGTGACGGTGGCGACCGTGTCCAGCCCGTCGAAGACCAGGTCCACCCGCTCGTCCGCCGCGGCCGGTTCCGCGGTGACCGCGGTCTGGTAGAGCCAGGCCGCCCGGTGGAACCAGACCAGCGCCGCCTCGTTCTCGCCCAGGTACGGGTCCGGGATCAGCTCGGCGTCGAGCAGGTCGGTGTGCACCGTGCCGGGCACCGTCGCCGGCACCAGCTCGGCGGCGATGTCCTCGGGCACCGGCCCGCCGGCGGCACGTACGGTCCAGCCCGCGTGGAGGTCGGTTCTGATCATCGGAAGTGGGCTCCTGTCGTAGTGCCGCCACAGACCGGGCGGCTAACATTCTTAAGCAACTGAACGAAGTCCGTCAACGCTGGTAGGGAGTCACCGATGGGGCCGGATCTGCTGCACCTGAGCGCGGCCGGGGTGAGCCTGGTCCTGGACTGCCGGGGCCCGGGCCTGCCCACGGTGGCGCACTGGGGTGCCGCGCTCGACGGCACCCTCGACGACCTGCTGGTGGCCGTGGCCCCGCAGCCGATCGGCTTCTCGGTGGACGGCACGGTCCGGCCGTCGCTGGTTCCGGAGCAGTCGTCCGGCTGGCTCGGCACGCCGGGGCTGGCCGGTCACCGGGACGGCCAGGCGTGGGCGACGGCGTTCGAGGTGACCGCGATTGAACAGAACGTGGCGGCTCATGGCGTACCGGAAAAGGGCGGACCGGAAGTGGGCCGCAGCGCCGACACCGTCCGGATCACCGCGACCGATCCCATCGCCTGCCTCGACCTGAGCATCGATCTCGAGCTGCATCCCAGCGGGGTTCTGCGCGCCCGCGGCGCGCTGACCAGCACCGCGCCCGGCACCTACTGGCTGGAACACCTGACGATCTTCCTCCCGGTCCCCGAACGCACCACCGAGCTGCTCGACTTCACCGGCCACCACCTGCGCGAACGCCACCCGCAGCGGACCGCGTTCACGCACGGCCTGCGCGTCCGGGAGAACCGCACCGGCCGCACCGGCTACGACGCGGCCTACCTGCTCTGCGCCGGCACGTCCGATTTCGCCCACCGCCGCGGCGAGATCTGGGCGCTGCACACCGCCTTCTCCGGCGGCGCCCGCTCGATCGCCGAACGCACCTACCACGGCTGGTCCGCGCTCGCCGGCGGCGAGTTGCTGCTGCCCGGCGAGGTCGGTCTGGCGCAAGGTCAGACCTATCAGACCCCTTGGGTGTACGCGGTGCACAGCGCCGAGGGCCTGGACGGCGTCGCGGCCCGGTTCCACCGCTACCTGCGCGCCCGGCCGCACCACCCGGCGAAGCCGCGCCCGGTCGTGGTGAACACCTGGGAGGCCGTCTACTTCGACCACGACCTGACCAAGCTGACCGATCTGGCCCGCGCGGCAGCCGCGATCGGCGCGGAACGTTTCGTGCTGGACGACGGCTGGTTCGGCTCCCGCCGCGACGACACCTCCGGCCTCGGCGACTGGACCGTCTCGCCGGACGTCTGGCCGGACGGCCTCGGCCCGCTGATCACCGTGGTCCGGGACCTGGGCATGGAGTTCGGCCTCTGGGTCGAACCCGAGATGATCAATCCGGACTCCGATCTGGCCCGCGAACACCCCGATTGGATCATGGCGACCGGGACGCGGCTCCCCCGGACCGCCCGGAGCCAGCAGGTCCTCGACCTGGCCAACCCGCGCGCCTACGCCTACATCCTGGACCGCCTCGGCACGCTGCTGACCGAACACGACATCGCCTACCTGAAGTGGGACCACAACCGCGACCTGGTCGAAGCCGGTCACCCGGGCACCGGGCGGGCCGGCGTGCACGACCAGACCCACGCGGTCTACCGGCTCCTGGACGAGCTGCGCGCCCGGCACCCCGGCGTGGAGATCGAGTCCTGCTCGTCGGGCGGCGGCCGGGTCGACCTGGCCATCCTGGAGCGCACCGACCGGGTCTGGGCGTCCGACTGCATCGACGCGCACGAACGGGTCGCGATCCAGCGCTGGACCAGCCTGCTCGTCCCGCTCGAGCTGATCGGCTCGCACATCGGCGCGCCGCTGTGCCACACCACGCACCGTGAGCTGCCGCTGAGCATGCGGGCCGGCACCGCGATCTGGGGCCACCTGGGCGTCGAGTGGGACCTGACCGGTGCCGACGAGTCGTCGCTGGTGTCACTCGCCGCCTGGGTGGCGCTCTACAAGGAGCTGCGCGGGCTGCTGCACACCGGCACGCTGGTGCACGCCGACCTGGCCGACCCGGCGTTCGAGGTGACCGGGGTGGTCGCCGCGGACGGCTCGGACGCGCTCTTCGCGCTGATCGCCACGGGCACCAGCGCTTCGTACCCGCCGGGCACGGCCGCCCTGCCGGGCCTCGACCCGGACCGGACCTACCACGTGCGGCCACAGCCCCCGGGCGACGTGGCCGACGGCAACGCCGCTGCCTGGGGCGCTGCGTTACCCTGGTGCACGCCCCAGGGGGTACGCCTGAACGGCCGCACGCTCGGCACCGCCGGACTCCGGCTCCCGGTGCTCTTTCCCGATCGCGTCCTTCTCGTACGCGTGACAGCGGTGCAGGAGGACAACGTGCCCGTGCGCGTCACAGCAGAATCGCCCGCTCGAGGCACGACGGAGCCGCCCGCGCCCGGCACAGCGACGAAGTCGCCTGCGCGCGGCACAGCGGTGGAGGATGCGCTCGTGCGTGGCACGGCAGAATCGATCGTGGGCGGCACAGCGGTGGAGGAAGCGTGAGAGAAGCAGTCGGCGCGCCCGCGCCGGCGAGCCGGCCCGGCCGGGGTCGTCGCCCCGGCGCCCGGGAGAGCATCCTCGACGCGATCCGCGCCGCCGAGGAGCTGAGCCGGGTCGAGCTGGCCAAGATCACCGGCCTGACCGAGGCCGCCGTGTCGATGACGGTCCGCCGCCTGATCGAGGAGGGCCTGGTCGTGGAGACCGGGCGCACCCCGACCGGCGGCAAACCCCGCACCCTGCTGCGCCTCGACCCGGCCGCCCGGCTCGCGGTCGGCGTCCACCTGGACGAGGACGCGACGACGTATGTGCTCACCGGCCAGACCGGCGGCGTCATCTCCCGCCTGGCCCGGCCGACCCCCCTCGGCGCCGCCCTCCTCGCCACCTCCCGATCCGCCACGCCCGGTCCCGCCGCGCCCGCCGCCGCCGTTCCCGGCGCCGCTGCTTCCGGCGCCGCTGCTTCCGGCGCCGATTCCTTCGCCGCCTCTTCCTCAGCCAGCTCCTCCTTGCCGGGCAGCACTTCCTCCGGCGGCGACGCCTCGCCGAGCAGTGCTCTTTCGGGCAGCGGCGCCTTGCCCGGCGACGCTTCCTCGAACGGCGACGTCTTGCCGGGCGATGCTCAGGACGCGGTGCTCAGCGCTCTCTCCGCCGACATCGACGTGCTGCTGGCCGGGTCCGGTGTCGACCCGGCGCGCTGTCTCGGCGTCGGCATCGTCTGGCCCGGGCCGCACAGCGGCGGCACCCCGGCCGACGACCTGCTCCCCCACCTGCGCGGCTGGCACGGCGACGAACTCGGCCGCCGGCTCTCCGAGACGACCGGCTGGCCGGTCCTGGTGGAGAACGACGCGACCGCCGCCGCCGTCGGCGAATACTGGGTGGCCCGGGTCGGCCCGGACCGCGCGTTCGCGGCGCTCTACATGGGCGGCGGCATCGGCGCCGGCATCGTGATCGAAGGCCGGGCGATGCGCGGCAGCCACGCCAGCGCCGGCGAGTTCGGGCACCTCTGCCTGGAGGTCTTCGGCCCGGAGTGCTGGTGCGGCAGCCGCGGCTGCCTCGAGGTACTGGCCGGTCCGCGCACCGTGGTGACCGCCGCCCGTGGTGACCGGGTCGCCGCCGCCGAGGCCGGCCTCGACCCCGCCCAGCCGATCCGCAGCGTAGCCGCCGACTTCGGCGCGGTCGCCCGCGCCGCCCGGGCCGGCGCCCCGCACTGCCGCGCCCTGCTGGAATCCTCGGCCCGCTACGTAGCGGCCGCCACCGAGTCGATGGTCAACCTGCTCGACATCGACCTGGTCGTCCTCACCGGCCCGGGCTTCGCCGCCGCATCGGCCATCTACGGCCCGGCGATCACCCGCCGGCTAGCTCCCGCCGACTCCCGCACCTGGCACCGCGACGTCACCGTCACGGTTTCGCTGGCCGCCGCAACCGCCTCCGCGACCGGCGCCGCCGCCCTGGTCCTGCAGTCCCACCTCCGCGCCTGACGCCCCGCCCGCGTCGGCCAGCGCGTTTCCGCTGCCATCACTGAACACCCGCCAACCCCACCCGGAGAGCACCGGTAGTCGCCAAAAGGCCGACAAGACCACCACACCCGCTCGCCAGCCCCGCCCGAAGAGCAGGTGTCGTCGCTAAAGACCCCGCGAACCACCACGCCCGGCCGCCCGCACGAGGTATCGCGGCTCAGGGCAGTGGCGGCACACCTGAGCGGCCTCGCTGGTCTCGCACGCTCATCGCGCACCGCCATAACGGCCACCAGAACCAGCCCAACACACCCAGCTGGCCACAGCAGCCCTTATCAACCCACCACAACGGCCACCAGGACCAGCCCGACACACCCAGCTGGCCACAGCGGCCCATATGAACCCGCCACAACGGCCGCCAGGGCCAGCCCGACACACCCAGCTGGCCACAGCAGCCCTTATGAGCCCGCCATAACGGCCGCCAGGGCCAGCTCGATGTGCGCGGCTGGCAGCGGCGGCCGTTATGGGTTCGGTGTGATGGCTCCCGCAGCCGGCCGGTGCCCATCTTGATCTCGGACCACTGTTACCCGGCGGGGACCATGGCGCGGTCGCGGCGAACGTGAGCCGGGAGCCGGATCGGCTGCGGGGACGCTGCCCGACCGCGCGGGCCGGCCGGGGCGACCGCGCGGGCCGGCCGGGGAGCCGGCCCGCAGGGGAGCCGGCCCGCCGGGGTGATCACTACCGGCCGCGGCCGGTCTTCTCCTGGAGTTCGTCGATCTGCTGGGACGCCTCGGCCTTGGTCAGGCCGTCCGGGACCTCCTCGTGCGCCTCGGTGGCGAGGGTGTTCAGGTAGGACTCCTGCGCACCGGTCGCCGGCTCGTCGCCGGTGGTCCAGTCCGCCGGATCCTTCACCCGGTTGTCACCCGTGGTGGTGTTCTGCGCGTCGGTCATGTCGCATCCTTCCGATCCGGTCTTCGAACGCCCGTGCTACTACCCACCGATCCGGCCGTCACACCCTCCCGTCACTCCATGCGGTGACGGCAGCCGTCTCGCCGTCGTGGCGGCAACCGGTGGCATCAGGCTGGGCAGATGACGGTTTCCCAGGCCCGGCCCTCCGCCGCGGTGACAGCGACGGCAGCAGCAGCACTCGCGGCGACCTACCTGCTCACGGCCGGCGCGACAGCCGCCCAGGCCGTGAAAGCAACCCGGCCAGCAACTCCAGCCCAGGCCGCGGCAGCGGCGCAGACAGTGGCTGCAGCACAGGCCTCGACCGGTGCCGCCGACCTCCGGCCCCGCCCGCAGCACCTGACCGACGCGCAACGCTCCAAGCTGCTGGACGCCACCCGCCGGTTCCGTGACGTGCGGCAGGCGATCGAGGCCGGCTACCTGCCCACCGAGGACTGCGTGCCGGGCATGGGCCTGCACTACGCGCACCCGCAGCGCTCCGCCGACTCGCGGATCGACCCGGAGAAGCCGGAGATCCTGCTCTACCTGCCCGGCCCGCACGGCACGGTCCGGCTGACCGGCGTCGAGTACTTCCGCGCCGACGCCGACGGTGAACTGCGCACCGACCGCGACCGGCCGAACCTTTTCGGTCACCCGTTCAACGGCCCGATGACCGGCCACGCGGTCCCGGCCGGTGCCCCGCCGATGCCGGTCCACTACGACCTGCACGTGTGGCTCTACGAGCGCAACCCGGACGGCGAACTCGCCACCCTGAACCCCACGATCACCTGCCGCTGACCGACGGAAGATCAACACCCAGCCGGGAAAGTGAAAGATCAACCCGTGGCCGGGCCCAAGGAAGGAACGACACCACAGGAAGCAGCACCCGCCGGAAACGACCGCTCTAAAGACGCGTCAGGAGACCGGCGACCCGGCTGGACGGTGGGAGCGACCCCACGACCGGCACGGCCGGGAAGCGTCGCGGCCTGGCCGTCGGCATCGGGATCTCCGTCGGCTCCACCCGGCGTGGAATCTCATACCCCGCCGGTGAACGCGGCGCCGACGGCCCTTGCGGCCGCTCCTCCAGCGCGGCGAACGCCCCGCCCGCCGCAGCCGCCAGCGCCACCGTGACGAGCGCCGCCCACACACCGTGGGCACGCCGGGGCTTCGTCATCGGGGGCATCTGACCCATGGCCGGCCCCATCGGCGTCACCGGAGCGAACCTGAGCGGGCCGCCATCCCCATCAGATGGCCGAGGACAGCCGGGCCGTCCGTGCGGAGCGCGTCGTGCTGGTACCCATCGGCCACCCAGGCCGGCAGATTGCCGACCTCGGCGGCGGTCCAGAGCGACAACTCGGCCGGCACGTAGACGTCGTCGGGGTAGACCGCGGCGAAGACCGGCACCCGGTTGTCCGCCAGCCGGTCCCGGTCGTAGAGCGGCGGCCAGTCGCCGGTGGCGGCCAGCAGCTCGGCGGCGCCGGCGAACGGTCGCAGCGCGGCGATCTCCCGGAACATCCAGGGGTACATCATCTCGCCGGTGAACAGCAGCGGGTCGGCGCCGGCGTCGAACTCCGGGTGGTCGTGCCGGGCGCGGTCCGCGGCCCAGGCCGTCGGCGGGCCGCCCTGACCGAACGTGCACTCCTGCAGCGCGGCGAACGGCACATCGGTGAACGCGGTCTGCCGCCACACCTCGGCCAGGAACAGGTCGGAGAGTTCCGCGCCGTGCCAGGCCTCGTCGAGGATCCAGTGCAGCTGGGCGTACCCGGTGCTGAGCCCGAAGAGCATCCCGAGCAGGCGGAACCGGTCGACGGTGAGCCGGTCGCCGTCCGGCAGTCGCACGTCGTTGTCGGTCAGATGGTCGGCGATCCGGCGGACCGCGGCGGCGGCGTCCGGGAAGGTCCGGTAGAACTCCGCGTTGCGGGCCGCGACCTTCGGGTAGGTGAGGGCGTACACGTCGTCGGCGTGCGCGGTCAGGCCGGGCAGCCCGCCGGTGATGTAGCAGGTGCGCAGCGCCTCCGGGGCGACCGACAGGTAGGTGAGGGTGAGGAATCCGCCGTAGCTCTGCCCGAGGGTGTCCCAGCGGGCGCCGCCGGCCACCGTCGCCCGCAGGATCTCCGCGTCGGCCACGATGCTGTCGGCCCGGAAGAGCTTCAGGTACGCCGCCAGGTCCGCGTCATCAAAACCCTTGACGGTACGACCGGTCAGCGGCGTGCTCCGCCCCGTCCCGCGCTGGTCGAGCAGCAGCACCCGGTGGGTGCGCACCGCGTGCCCGAGCCAGCCGTCCGCGCCGAGTGGCCGCGGCGACTTCCCGCCCGGCCCGCCCTGCAGGTACAGCAGCCAGGGCAGGTCGTCACCGGCCCGGTCGGCGGCGACCACCTCCCGGGCGAACACCTCGATGGCCGCGCCCCGGGGCCGCCGGTGGTCCAGCGGCACGGGCACGGTGTGGTCGGTGAAACGCAGTCCCGGGTGAGCGATCACGGGGCCACGGTAGTAAACGGACTCCAACCCTCAGCGGTAGTGCCCGTGGTGCCGGTAGTGACCGTGGTGGCGGTAGTGCCCGTGGTGCGCCGGCCCGGCGTGGTACTGCGGGCCGTACTGCGGATAGCCCGGCGGCGGGTAGCCGGCCGGCGGGTAACCGCCGTACGGATAGCCGCCGTGCCGGCCGAGCTTGTGGTGCACCGAACGGAGCATGCTGTGCACCACCGGGTTGTGGCTGTGGTGCGCCCGGCGCTCCAGTTTCGACGCGACCATCGTGAGAACCATTCGCTTGAAGAACCCCACGGACCTCTCCCCACCAGCCGGAACGTTGGCGTCAACGGTAGCCCGGCGAGTCCAGTGGTCACCGGGAGCGCAGTTCGCCGATCCTCCGTTCGGGGTTCGGTGCGGCCTCGGCCAGGGTCTTGGTGTACTCGTGCTGCGGGTTGAGGATCACGTCGTCGGCCGGGCCGCGTTCGACGATCGCGCCGCGGTACATCACCAGGATCTCGTCGGAGAAGTGCCTGGCGGTGGCCAGGTCGTGGGTGATGTAGAGGACGCCCAGGTCCTCCTCGCGCTGCAGGGTGGCGAGCAGGTTGAGCACACCGAGCCGGATCGAGACGTCCAGCATCGACACCGGCTCGTCGGCGATCAGCACGCCGGGCTCCGGGGCCAGCGCGCGGGCGATCGCGACGCGCTGCCGCTGACCGCCGGAGAGCTCGTGCGGGCGCCGCTTCGCGACGTTGCCGGCGGGCGTGAGCCGGACCCGTTCCAGCAGCTCATGCACCCTCTTCTGCACCTCGGCGGTGGTCATCCGCGGATGGTGCAACCGGATCGGGCGGGCCAGGTGGTGACCGATCGTGTGATAGGGATTCAGCGACGCAAAAGGATCTTGAAAAACCATTTGCACGGTACGGCGGTAAGCCGCCAGCCCCGCACCGCGCCGGGCCACCGGCTCGCCGTCCAGGCGGATCTCCCCGCTCGTCGGCCGCTCCAGCTGCAACAGCAGCTTGGCCACCGTGGACTTGCCGCTGCCGCTCTGCCCGACCAGCGCGACGGTCTTGCCGTGGTCCAGCGTGAAGCTGACGTCGTCGACGGCGCGCAGCGTGCCGGTCCGCCAGCCGTCCCGAAGCCGGTACTCCTTGCGCAGGTCGCGCACTTCCAGCGTGGTCACGACGCCTCCACCTCGACCGCGTCCAGGGCGAGCAGCCGGTCGTCCATGGCGCCGCGGACGAACGAGCCGCGGTCGCCGGTCAGGCTCGGGAACGACGCCAGCAGCTGCTTGGTGTACTCGTGCTTCGGGTTGGTGTAGAGCTCGGCCGCGCCGCCCAGCTCGACGATCTCGCCGCTGCGCATCACCGCGATCCGGTCGCTGATCTCCAGCAGCAGCGGCAGGTCGTGGGTGATGAAGATGACCGCGAAGCCGAGCTCGTCGCGCAGCCGGGTGATCTCCCGGAGGATCTCCCGCTGCACCACCACGTCGAGCGCGGTGGTCGGCTCGTCCATGATCATGACCTGCGGCTCCAGGGCCATCGCCATCGCGATCATGACGCGCTGCCGCATGCCGCCGGAGAGCTCGTGCGGGTAGGAGCCGAGCCGCTTGCGGTCGACCCCCACCCGTTCCAGCAGGTCACCGCAGCGCTGCCGCCGCTCCTTCTTGCCCATCTCCGGCCGGTGGGTGGTGAACACGTCCTCGAACTGGTCGCGGATCGAGATCACCGGGTTGAGCGAGTTCATCGCACCCTGGAAGACCATCGAGATCTTCTCCCAGCGGTTGGCGCGCAGGTCCTCGGCGTGCAGCTCGTTCCAGTCGATCTCGTGGCCTTCGCGCGAGTGGAAGACGGCGCGACCGCTCGTGATCACGGCGGGCGGCTTGAGCAGGCGGACTATCCCGTACGCCAAAGTGCTCTTGCCGCAACCGCTCTCTCCCGCCAGACCAAGAACCTCGCCCCGGTGGAGTCGGAGGTTCACGTTCGTGACCGCGTGCACGACCGGGTCCACCAGATAGTCCACGCTGAAGTTCTCGATGCTCAGCACCGGCGGGTTCACAGCGTGGCCTCCTTCGCCTTGCTGAGCTGCTCGCGGGACATCCGCCAGCCCTTGCGCGCCGACCTCGTCTGGTTGCGCAGCTTGGGGTTGATGATCTCGTCGATCGAGAAGTTGATCAGCGAGAGCGCCGCGCCGAACAGGGCCAGCATCAGCCCCGGCGGCACGAACCACCACCACGCGCCGAGCCGCAGGGCCAGGCCGTTCTGCGCGTAGTACAGGATGGTCCCCCAGGTGAACGAGCCGCTCGCGCCGAGACCGAGATAGGACAGCCCGGCCTCGCCGAGGATCGCGAAGATCACCGCGAACACCACCTGCGAGGCGAGCAGCGGGATCAGGTTGGGCAGGATCTCCACGGTCAGGATCCGCCAGCGTTTCTCGCCGGCCACCCGGGAGGCCAGCACGTAGTCGCGGTTGCGCAGGCTGAGCGTGTAGCCGCGGAGCACCAGCGCGGACGCCGCCCAGCTGGTGATCGCCAGGACGATGGAGACCAGCCAGATGCTCTTGTCCGGCACGTAGCTGGAGATCACGATCACCAGCGGCAGCCCCGGAATGACCAGCATGATGTTGGTGAACAGCGAGAACAGCTCGTCGACCCAGCCGCCGGCGTACGCACCGACCACGCCGAAGAAGCCGGACAGCAGCAGGGTCAGCACGCCGACCACGGCGCCGACGGTCAGCGAGCCGCGGGTCCCGTACGCGAGCTGGGCGAGGACGTCCTGACCGGTCTGTGTGGTGCCGAGCCAGTGGTCGGCGCTCGGCGCGCTCAGCCCGATGTCGTTGACCAGCCGGGGGTCCTGGGTGACGAACGGGCCGATCAGTCCGAAGAGCACGATCGCCCCGCCGATGAGCAGTCCGGTCGCCAGCTTGGTGTTGGAGAGCCGGATCCTTCGTACCCTCGTGGTCTTGCCTGCCTCGGCGACCGAGGCCAGTTCGGTGGTCATGGTCATGGCTGCCCCCTCAGGCCCGGGCTCGGGTGCGTGGGTCGATGACCGAGTACAGCAGGTCGACGAGCAGGTTCGCACCGAGCACGGACAGCGTGATGACCAGGAAGATGCCCTGCATCAGGGCGTAGTCGTTGCCGCCCACCGACTGCAGCAGCGCCGAGCCGATGCCCGGGTAGGAGAACACCGCCTCGGTGACGATCGAGCCGGCCACCACGAACCCGAGCGAGATGGCGAACCCGGAGACCGACGGCAGGATCGCGTTGCGGGCCGCGTACCCCCGCATGATCCGGCCGGGGCGCAGGCCCTTCGCCTCCGCGGTGAGCATGTAGTCCTCGGAGAGGGTGGACACCATCATGTTGCGCATGCCGAGCATCCAGCCACCGACGCTGGACAGCACGATGGTCAGCGCGGGCAGCGCGCCGTAGTAGAGCACCGAGCCGAGGAATGGGCCGTTCCAGCCGACGGTGACGTTGTAGACGTCGTACCCGCCGTTGAGCGGGAACACCGGCCACACGCTGCCGAGCGTGAAGAGCAGGATCAGCGCCAGCCAGAAGTACGGCACGGACTGGAACATCGTGGTGACCGGGATGAGGCTGTCCAGCCAGGAGCCCCGCTTCCAGCCGGCGAGGGTGCCGAGACCCACGCCGACCAGAAACGAGATGACCGTGGCGAGGCCGACCAGGCCGATCGTCCACGGCAGGGTCTGCTCGATGATCGAGCTGACCGACGCCGGGAAGAAGACCACCGAGGTGCCCAGGTCACCGTGGGCCAGCCGGCCCAGGTAGTCGAGGTACTGGGACCAGAGCGGCTCGCCACTGCTGGTGCCGAGCAGGGCCTCGGTCGAGGCCCGCATCTCCGGGGAGACCGGGCCGTGCTGACCCAGCTTCGAGAGCAGGATCTCGACCGGGTCGCCGGGCATCAGGCGCGGGACGAAGAAGTTCACCGTCAGCGCCGCCCAGAGGGCGACCAGGTAGAACCCGAGCTTGCGGAGCAGGTATCGCACGGCCGGCGGCCCTACTTCGCCGGTTCGATGGTGCTCAGCACGATGCCGTTGTCCCACTGTTTCCAGGTGGCCGGCAGCGCGTACTTGTTCTCGTTGGTCGGCCAGCCGGTGGCGTTGGCGGTGCTGAACTCGGTGAGCATCGAGTTCACGTAGATCGGGATGTACGGCAGGTCCTTGACGATCTCCTGCTGGATGATCGTGTACTGCTGCTTCTGGACCGTCTCGTCGTTCGTACCGGCCGCGACCGCGACCGCCGCGTCCACCTTGGCGTTCTTGTACCGCGCGTAGTTGCCGCTGAGCCCGGCCGCCTCGCCGACCTTCGCCGTGGTGGTCGAGGAGTACTTCAGGTACGTGGAATACGGGTTCGTCGACGCACCGAGGCCGATCGAGTCCAGCGACAGCTGGAACTTGCCCTGCACCTGGTTGTTGTTCCACTCCTGCCAGGCCACCTGGGTCGGCTTGAGCTCGATGCCGATCTCCTTGAGCTGCTGGGTCATCGCGTCGTTCAGCGAGATGTAGTCGCTCCAGCCGGTCACCGTCTGGATGGTCAGCGACAGCTTCTCGCCGCCCTTGGCGCGGATCCCGTCACCGCCCTTGGCCCAGCCGGCCGCGTCCAGCAGCTGGTTCGCCTTCGCGACGTCCGGGCCGCCCGGGGTGGTCAGGTTCGCCGGGTCGGCGATCCAGGCCTTGTCCCGCTCGGGCAGCAGCATGGTCGGCGACGCGGTCTCGGCGAAGCCGCCACCGGCCAGCTTGTTCAGCTGGTCCCGGTTGAGCGCCCAGTAGATCGCCTGACGGACCGCGGTGTCGGTCTGCGGCCCCTTGCAGCCCAGGTCGGCGCTGGCACAGGTGAAGATCGACGTGGTCAGCGCCGGGGTGTTCACGTAGGTCAGGTTCTTCTGGTTCTTGATCAGCTGGTCCAGGCCGGGCAGGAAGCTGCTCATCCAGTCCACCTGGCCGGCGGTGAGCGCGGCGCTCGCGGCGTCCGCGGTGGCCAGCGCGATGTACCGGACGTTCTGGATCTTCGGTTTGCCCTGCTGCCAGTAGGTCGCGTTCTTCTCCATCACGTAGCTCTGCGCGGAGAACGTCTTCAGCTTGTACGGCCCGGTGCCGACCGGGTTCGGGTTGATCGACTTGGTCGGGTCGGTGATCTTCTCCCAGACGTGCTGGGCGACGATCGGGGTGTTGCCGATGACCGAGGCCTCGTCGGTGAACGACGGCTTCTCGAACGTCAGCACGGCGGTCTTGTCGTCCTTGGCCACCGACGAGACCAGCTTGAGGCCGGTCGCGTTGATCGCCGGCGTCTTACGGATCAGCTCGAACGTGTACGCCACGTCCTTGGCGCTGAACGGCTGCCCGTCCGACCACGTCACCCCGTCCCGGGTGGTGATGGTCAGGACCTTGCCGGCCGCGTCCCACGCGTACGCGGTGGCCAGCAGCGGCTGCGGGTCGGCGGTGGAGGCGAAGTTGTAGTAGTAGAGCGGCTCGTAGATCAGGCCGTTGGTGGGCTGCAGGAAGTTCGGGATGAACGGATTCCACTGCTCCACGATGGTGCCGGTGGAACCGTTGAAGATCGTGATGGAGCTGTTCGCGGCCTTGTCGCCACCGTTCGCCTTGGAACCGCCGTCACCGGAGCAGCCGGCGACGACCAGGGTCAATGCGGCGGCCGCGGCCACCACGACGCGGGGGCGACGGCCCCGGCGGGTAAGGATGTCCCACATGTGCGGATACCTCGATCATCAGCGCCGCCGTTCTCGGACGGCGGTTCTCGGTCCGGTCACCCGCGCGTGCCCAGCCCACCGCGAGATTCACCTTTGACGGGGCCATTATTAAGTGGCTTAAGTTTGCAATGTCAAGAGCGGATGTCGGGTCGTCGCTCGGTGCGTCATTTCCCGACACGTGCCGAAACCAGGAGGCGTTGGATGGCTGTTCACACCGTTTTGTTCACCGGCGACAGCATCACCGACAGTGGACGGCGCGACGATCCGGACGGCCTGGGCGACGGCTACGTCCGGCGGCTCGCCACCGCACCGGCGCTGGCCGGCGCCCGGGTGGTGAACACCGGGATCAGCGGTGACCTCTCGTCCGACCTGGCCGTTCGCTGGGCCGGCGACGTGCTGGCGCACGCACCGGCGGTGCTGTCCGTCCTGATCGGCATCAACGACGTGTGGCGGCGCTACGACGGCGCCGGACGGGTGACCAGCGCGGCGGCCTACGAGTCCACCATGCGGGACACCCTGAACACGCTGTCGCCGGACGTCCGGCTGGTGCTGATCGAGCCGTTCGTGCTGCCGGCCGACCCGATGCAGCAGCGCTGGGAGGCCGAGGACCTGGGCCCGAAACGCGCCGTGGTGCGGTCCCTGGCCGCTGCCCGCGGAGCGGTCATCGTGCCTGCTCAGGACATTCTGTCCGCGGCTGCGGGCCGGGAGGGCTCGGCCGCGCTGGCCCCGGACGGGGTGCACCCGAGCCCCCGCGGTCACCAGCTGCTCGCCGAGGCGTGGCTGGCCGCCGTACCACCGGAGTGGTTGCGCCCCTGACCGCCCGGGAGCGCTTCCACCACGCCGCGCGTCGATAGAGTCCCGGGATGTCCTCCACGCCCTGGTCCGACTTCCGGCCCTCACCCCGGGCCCGGATCGGCGCCGGGCGGCGGCCGGTTCGTGCCGTGGGACGCCGTGCTGGACGTCCGGGCGGACGGGACCGGTGACCAGCCAACGATCGAGGTCCGGGCCGCACCGTCGGACCGGTCCCGCTCCGGGACGCGCCAGGACGACCGGTCCCGCTCCGGGACGCGCCAGGACGACCGGTCCCGCTCCGGGACGCGCCAGGGCGACCGGGCCCCGGCGCTGACCGTGCCGGCGACGCTGACCGTGCCGGCGGCGTGGCCGGCCGCCGCACCGGAGACGGTCTACCGGACGCTGCGGCACTATCTCCGGCATCCGGCGGATCGCGGTGAGTTGTCCGGAGTGGCAGCCGTTGCACGAGTCCGGCAGCAGCGCTTGAACTGATCGGTCTCGATCCCCGTACCTCTGAGCACACCCCCGGGGGACCGGAAGAGGAACAGCTGATGAGCGATCGCCCACGCTTCGAGCTAGACATCCTGCACACGATCACCGACTGTCTGCGGCGCGCCAACGAGGTGGCCCGGCGGGTCACCGCCCCGGAGCGCCCGCGCCCGGCGTACTCCAGCGCGGAGCCCGCAACGCCGCTCGCCCGCCGCGTCCGGCGGGCCCGATGACCCTCTACTTCGATCTGCCGCGCACCACGGCGGTCACCGCCGAGCCGTCACCGTGGCAGGACTACCGGCCGTCGCCGCGCCTGGTCCACGCGGCGGTCGGCAGCGGCTTCCTGGCCGCCGTGGTCCTGGCCGCCGGCGTCTGGTCGATCGTCCTCGGCGACACCGGCGCGGCCCTGGCCTGCGGCGTCGCCGTGCTGATCCTCGGGCACCTGTCCGGGCTGCTGCTGAACCTGTGGGTCCGCCCGCACCACGCCGGCGACCGGATGCGGATCACCCGGATCGACGACGGCACGCCCGGCCTGACCTTCACCTACTCCGGGCGGCTCTACTACTGGTACGCCGGCTTCCTCGGCCTGGTCACCCTGACCCAGATCAGCCTGGCCTTCCGGAACCCGGCGCTGGCGCTCGGCGCGACGCTCACCGGGGCCGCGCTGTTCCTGCTGCTGCGGCACGCGCCCGGGCGGCTGGCGCTGACCCCGGACGGCATTTATCACCACGGCGTCGGCACCCGGCACTTCGTGCCGTGGCAGGCGGTCAGCGACATCCTGCCGGGCGAGCAGGCCCGGATCCCGGTGATCGCGGTCCCGGCGGCCGCCCACCCGGAGACCCGGATCCGGCGCTCGGTGTTCCCGGCCGCGCGGACCCTGACCATCCAGGTGCCGTGGCTGGCGGCGGACCCGGCGCTGGTGCTGCAGACGTTGCGCTGGTACCACGCCAATCCGGCGCACCGGTTCGAGCTGTCCTACCAGATCGCGGTCGACCGGGCCCGGCAGCGGACCTGGTACCTGCACTGACGGGTCTGATCGGACGAACGGTCTGATCGCTTTCGGTCATCGTCGTCGCGGCCCGATTGCTCTCGGTCCGCATTCGCGCAGACCCGTGGCCCCGCCCGGTCGCAGGATCGGCTGATGTCCTCCTCCGCCCGGCTACGCCGGACGACACCGCCGCGGTGGTCCCGCAGAGCGGTCCGGTCAACCCGAAACAGCCCAGCGTGGGAAGTTTGGGTGCGCTCCGCACCGAAAGTCCCCACACACGGCCCGAAACAGCCAGGCGTGCGGCGGGACTGGGACGGGGCGGCTTTCAGGGGTGGCGGAGAATGGCCACCAGGAAGTCGGCGTCCGGGGTGAACGGTCGCAGGTCCCAGGTGCTCAGCAACAGATCCGGGGTGAGTCCCGCGGTGGTGACGTCGGCCAGGAACTCGTCGAACGGGTACCCCCGACCGGCACCGAACCCGATCGCCGCGCGGCCGCCCGGCGCCAGGTGCCCGGCGAACCGCCGGAGGATCTCGACCCGGGTGTCCGGGTCCGCGAACGTCATCACGTTGCCGGCGCAGACGATCGCGTCGAACGGCGGGCCGGGCAGCGACAGCTCGGACAGGTCACCCACCAGCCACTGCGGGCCGGGATGGTCGGCGATCGCGGCGGCGATCAGCTCCGGGTCGAGGTCGACGCCGGTGACGTCGTGCCCGGCCGTGGCCAGGTGGGCGCCGACCCGGCCCGGGCCGCAGCCGGCGTCCAGGATCCGGACGCCGCGCGGCACCAGCGCGTCGACCAGCCGGGCCTCGCCGACCAGGTCCTGGCCCTCGGCGGCCAGGTCACGGAACCGCTTGATGTACCACTGGGAATGCTCCGGGTTCTCGGCACGCTGGCGCAGCCACCCGTTCTGGGACGTCACGGTCCTCACCCTAGATCGCCGCACCGCCGTCGTTCCCGGCAGCCGGGACCGCGGTGGATACTCGACCGATGCGTGACGTCCGAGCCGGGCTGGCCGACGTGGCCCGCCGCGCCGGCGTGTCACCGGCCACCGCGTCCCGCGTGCTCACCGGCGCCGGCCCGGCCTCGGCGGCGAGCCGCTCCGCGGTGCTGGCGGCCGCCGCGGAGCTGTCCTACCGGGCGCATCCGGTGGCCCGGCGACTGGCCCGCGGCGCCGGGACCCGGGTGGTCTTCGCGGTGCGGGACGCCCGGGCCGGCATCCTGCGGGACCCGTTCGTCACCCGGGCGGCCGCCGCGATGGCGGGCGTGCTCGATGCGTACGACATCGGTCTCTCCCTGCGGCACGTCGGCCTGGAGTGCGGAGCGGACCTGGTGGAGCTCGCGGCCGATCGCGGGCTGGCCGGGCTGGTGCTGGCCGGGCACGACGACGCGCTGCTCGGCCACCTGCCGGCGGAGCTGCGCGCGCGGACCGCGGCGATCGGCGCGGGCGGCGCCGACGTGGACAGCGCGGCGGGCGTGGGCGCGCTGCTGACTCATCTGTACGAAACCGGTCGCCGCCGGATCGCCCTGGTCGCCGGCCCGTCCTGGCTGGCCGCGTCCGCTCCCCCGCTGGCCGCCTACACCGCGCTGACCCGGGCGGCCGGGCTGCCGTCCCGGGTCGTACGCGGGGATTTCACCAGCGACCGCGGGCGCACCGCGGCCCGGACCGTGCTGCGGCGCTGGCCGGACACCGACGCGATCGCCACGGTCAGCGACGCGACCGCCCTCGGGGTGCTGCAGTTCCTGGCCGAGGCGGGTGTGCGGGTCCCGGACGACCTCGCGGTGACCGGTTTCGACGACATCCCCCTGGCCGGCGTGCTGCATCCGGCGCTGTCCACGGCCACCCACCCGGTCGAGGAGATCGCTGCCGCGGCGGTGCGTGCCGCCCTCGGCGAGCCCTCACCGGTCACGCTCTTCCCCAGCCGGCCGGTGCTGCGCACGACCTCTTGCGGTGGAAGCGCTTCCACGGCCTAGCCTGCCGGACGTGCCTGAGATTCGCTCCTACCGGCCGGCCGATCGGCCCGC
Organism: Actinoplanes awajinensis subsp. mycoplanecinus; assembly: GCF_001509495.1. Classification (NCBI taxonomy): domain Bacteria; kingdom Bacillati; phylum Actinomycetota; class Actinomycetes; order Micromonosporales; family Micromonosporaceae; genus Actinoplanes; species Actinoplanes awajinensis. The sequence goes on from NZ_LLZH01000003.1 coordinate 28,489, forward strand.
CGTCTACGACATCTGTGTCCGCACCGCGGCGGCCGGCGAGGACGCCCGCGGGCTCTACTCCACCGACGACCTGATGGGCGACCTGTTCGCCGGCCCCTACCTGCACCTCGAACCGGAGCTCGCGTTCGTCCTGGACGACGGCGGCACCGCGGTCGGCTACGTGCTCGGCACCGCGGACACCACCGCGTTCGTCAAGCGGTTCCGCGACGAGTGGATCCCGTGGCTCGGCGACAAGTATCCGGTGCCACCGGAGCCGCCGCGCACGCCCGAGCAGGACATGGTCGCGCTGCACTTCGCACCGGAGCGGATGATCGTCCCGGAGCTGACGGCCTACCCCGCCCACCTGCACATCGACCTGCTCCCGGTCTACCAGGGACGCGGGTACGGCCGGCGGCTGATCGACACGTTCCGCACACAGGCCCGGGCCGGGATACACCTCGGCATGGTCACCGCGAACGTGCGCGCTCGCGGTTTCTACGACCGGCTCGGCTTCACCGAGCTGCCGGTACCCGACCCGGGTCCGCTGACCTATCTGGGGCTGACCGGTCTAGATGAGGGGCTCTGACGGGTCGACCTCGGGGAGCTGCACCTCGCGCAGGTGGCGGTTGTGGCGCGGCTCCTGCTTGGTCTTCGAGTCGTTCAGCTTGCGGCGCAGGTCGTCACGGACGTCCATGATCGCGGCGTGCAGGTCCTCCTCCGAGGAGGTGGTGACGATCTTCTCCCGGCCGCTGATCCAGCACTCCAGGGTGACCTTCTGGCCGCGGGCCTCGCGGTCCTTCACCATGATCTCGAGCTCGGTGGCGTCCGCGTGGAACGCGGCCAGGCGCGCGTCGAGCGGGCCGAACTGCTCGGCGATCCAGTTGCGATCACCCTGCGTGAAGCCGGCACCCATGCGCAAGCACTCTTCGACGGTGGCCGGGTTCGCGACTGCAGTCATCAAATCCTCCTGAGTCCGGTGAGAACGGGACACCCCTGTTCTACCCAGGTGATCAATTCTGAACCCGGTCCAGCAGTCGCAAACCGGTGTCGATCACCTCGTCGGTACCCCATTCGAGGGCCGGGGACTGCACGGAGACCTCGGTGACCGCGTGCCCCGGGATCTCGGTGTCGCGCCAGCCACCGGTGAACCACACCTTCTCCTCCTCGGCCAGCAGCAGCCCGGCGTCGTTGAGCAGGGCCGCCGGGTGCGGCAGCCAGAGGCGGAACTGGTGGGTGTGCGGCGGCTGCGGGAACACCACCGCGCCAGGCAGCTGCGCCAGGGCTGCGGCAATCGTGCGGGCGTGCCGGACGTACTCCGGGACCCGGGGCAGCTCCCGGTCCAGGCCGACCAGGGCGCTCAGCACCGCCGGCCACTGCTGGAAGAGCTGGCCGCCGTAGCGGTGGCGCCACAGGCGCGCATACGCGGCGAGGGCGGTGGTCCCGGTCAGCGCCGCGCCACTGAGACCGCCGAGGGTCTTATAGAAGCTGACGTACGTACTGTCGGCGCGTCCGGCGATCTCCGCGAGCGAGTGCCCGAGGTACGGCGCCGACTCCCACAGTCGCGCCCCGTCCAGGTGCACCCGCGCCCCGCTCCCGCGGGCCGCCTCGCACACCTCGGTCAGCTCCGCCCAGGTCGGCAGCACGAACCCGGCGTCACGCATCGGCAGCTCGAGCACCACGGTGCCGACCGGCTCGGGCAGCGCGGCGATCTCGGCGGCCGTCGGGTTGCGCGGCGCCGCGGTCGGGTGCACCGAGCGCAGGCCGGTGAGGTCGGCGTAGGCGCGGCGCTCGTGCATCTCCTGGTGACCGAGCGGGTGCAGGGCCACGGTCGAGCGGCCGGTGAGGTCGGCGCCGTACCGGATCGCCACCTGCTGCGCCATCGTGCCGGTCGGGAAGAACACCGCGGCCTCGGCGCCGAGCAGCCCGGCGACCCGGTCCTCGAGCTCGCCGACCAGCCCGTCGCCGTAGTAGTCCGGCATCAGCTCCGGCCCGGCCGCCTCGCTCAGCTCGGCGAGCCGCTCGCGCAGACTCTTCGGCCGCACCCCGTCGAGAATCCGGTCACATCCTCGCATCGCGGCGATCCGCCGCACCCGCACATCGTCAGCCACCGCCGGATGATCCCAGATTTCCCGGCTGGCACCGTCACCCACCCATCTTATACGATCGTACTTGTACATACGTACAAGATGAGGTGTTAGCAGTGCCGTACGTCCTTCTCGCTCTCGCCATCGGCGCCGAGCTCCTGGCCACCAGCCTGATGAAAGCCACCGACGGCTTCTCCAAGCTCTGGCCCACCATCGCCTGCCTGGCCGGATATGTCGTCTCGTTCGTCGCGCTCGCCCAGGCGATCAAAGGCGGTCTCCAGGTCGGCATGGCCTACGCGATCTGGTCCGCGGTCGGCACCGCGGCCATCGTGGCGATCGGCGCGGCCTTCCTCGATGAACCGGTGACCCTCGCTAAGGTGGGCGGCATCATTCTGATCATCGCGGGAGTCGTCGTGCTCAACCTGACCGGCGCGGAAGCGCATTGACCGAACGCCGTACCCAGCGCGCCCGTGACCCGCAGGCGCGCCGGTCCGCTCTCGCCGTGGCCAGCATGGAGGTCATCGCCGAGGCCGGGGTCGGCCGGACCACGCACCGTGCGGTCGCCGCCCGGGCCGGTCTGCCGCTCGGCGCGACCACGTACTACTTCCCCACCCTGGACGACCTGATCGCGGCCGGGCTCCGGCACGCGGCCGACCAGCTGCGCACCGATCTGGACGAGTGGGCGCAGCGGCTGGCCGACGCACCGGACATGCCGGCCGAGCTGACCACGCTGACCGAGGAGTACCTGGCCGACCGGCAGCAGGTCCGGATCGAGTACGAGCTGTGCGTGGCCGCGGCCCGGGACGCCGCGCTCCGGCCGATCGCGGAGACCTGGATGGACGGGCTGCCGGACATCCTGGCGCCGTCGGTGGGCGCGGCGGCGGCGCGGGACATCTGCGCGCTGCTCGACGGGATCATCCTGCGCGCCCTGGTCACCGAGACCGACCTGGACGCGACCGGCCTCACCGCCGCGATCCGCCGCCTGATCCCGTAGCTCCCGCGCTCCCGACCGCCCGCCGGTCACGGTCCCGGCTGGCTCTCAGGGGTGTCTCACCCGCCTCGAGGCACCCCTGAGAGCCAGCCGGGGCCCGGCGGCGGACAGCGGCCTGGAGACTCGCGAGCCTCGGGACCCGCGGGCCTCGGGGCAGCTGGGCCTCTGGGCGGCGGGCCCGGGTCAGCGGGGGTTGAGCAGGGCTCGGACGCCGTCGACGTAGGTTTGGCGGTCGATGCCGCCGATCAGGATGCTCTGCAGGATGTAACCCTGGATGAGGCCGAGGATGGCCGCGCCGACACCGGCCGGATCCGCGTCGGCCGGGAGCTGACCGGCGGCCTTCGCGCGTTCCGCGGCGCGCACCGCCCGCTCCCGGATCCGGCCGTAGATGCCCCGGACGATCTCCGCGATCTCCGCGTCGTGGGTGGCCTCGCCCCAGATCTGCACCGCGATCCGTACCGTCTGATCCGCGTTGATGCTCGCCTCCACCTGGGCGATCACCTCTTCCAGGAACACCGGGATGGGCGGGATCGGGTCGCTCTCCAGCAGCCGGTCGATGATCCCGGTGACTTCGCCGATCTTCTCGCCGGAGATCGCCGCGATCAGCTCGTTCTTGCTCTTGAAGTAGCGGTAGAACGCGCCGACCGACAGCTCGGCCTCTTTGATCACGTCCTGCATCGAGGTCTGGTGGAAGCCGTTGCGCACGAAGCAGCGGGTGGCCGCGTCGAGAATCTGCTGGCGGCGGGCGGCGAGGTGGGCTTCCGAGACGCGGGGCACCCGGCCAGCCTACTCGCGGAACGAACGGTCGTTCTCCGACGCGGAGTTAGGATCCGACCATGAGCGACCGCCCGCCGCTGGCCGAGCAACTCGACATGACGCCACACCCGGAAGGCGGTTGGTTCCGGGAGACCTGGCGGTCACCGCACGCTTTTACACCCCAGGGGTACGACGGGAGCAGAGCCGCCGCGACCGCGATCTACTTCCTCCTGCACCCGGGTGAGGTGTCCGCGTGGCACGTGGTGCGCTCCGACGAGCTGTGGTTCTGGCATTCCGGTGGCCCGTTGACGCTCACCCTGGGCGGCGCCGGTGACCGGCCGGGCGTCGAGGAGCCGCTGCTGCTGGGCGCGGACTTCGCCGGTGGGCAGCAGCCGCAGTTGCTGGTCCCGGCCGGGTGCTGGCAGACCGCCACACCGGCCGGTGACGAACCGGTCGTGGTGAGCTGTGTGGTCGCGCCGGGCTTCGAGTACGCCGACTGGCGCCTGCTCTGAGCTGACCGCTGACCGCGGAGAGCCGGCCGGATCACGGCGGCCGGCTCTGTGCGGTCGGGTCAGCGGGCCAGGCGCAGGTGGCCGGCCTGATAGACGACCGTGCCGGCGTCGTCCAGCTCGAACGTGGCGGCCGGGCCGGCGCCGGTGACCCGCAGCCGGTTCGGGCTGACCAGGTGGTAGGTCACCGTCCCGGGCACCACGGCCAGGGACGGCACCCGCACCCGGACGACCGGGACGGTGACCGGACCGGACTTCACGGTCAGGCCGAGCTTGCGGATCGTCCAGGAGACGAAGATCGGGGAGTCCGAGAGGTGCGGCAGCGCGGCCGGATCGATCGTGTCGAGCTGCTCGGCGCCCGCCGCCGGCAGGTCGCCCGCGTCACCGGCCTGCTCGACCCGGCAGGCCCAGGCGCCGTCCGCGCGGTCCAGCCACAGCTCGCGGCTCCAGCCGTCACCCTGCGCGGTGACGTGCAGCGCGGTCACCTCGGACGTCGCGGCCAGCTCGGCCCGCCAGTTCAGCATGTAGGCCCGCGACCCGGCCACGATCGCCGAGCCACCGGGCTGCGCTCCCCGCGGGAACACCAGCTCGGTGCCGACCGTGTCGGTCCGCTGCCAGGTCAACGGGGTGGCGGGCAGGTCGGCGCGAGGCCGTTCCGCCAAGGCTGGTCCCCGTGCGCCGGTCATGGTCATAGCGCCTCCTTTGCCGCTCCCCGAAATTCCCATACTTGCATTGTGCAAACGTCTGCGACGGGTTATCCACCCCACCGGAGCACACCCGGTACAACCTTGGGTTGACGCACGCTCACCATCGGGTAAAACCCTCGATGCCGAGCTGCCACAGACGACACCGTCGGGCTGCCCCGCCGGTGTGTCGCACACCATACGTCCGCCGTGGACCAGGCGATCCGCGGGGTCAGCCCCCAAGATCACGATCAGGAACGAGCGCGGTCAGGACGGTTCCGCGGAGGCCGACCAGCCCAGCCACCAGTCGGGTTCGCCGACCTCGCCGGCGGCCGCAGCGAACGCGGTGAGCGTCTCGGTCACCGCGGGCTGCCACGTGCCGGCGGTCGCGGCGACGATCCGGACCAGCTCGGCGCGGCGGGCCGCGAGCACCCGGTCGACGACGTCCTGACCGGACCGGGTCAGCCCGAGCCGCACCACCCGCCGGTCACCCGGGTCGGGCATCCGGAAGATCAGCCCTTTGCGGACCAGCCGCTCGCACATCCTGGTGCCGGTGGACGGGTTGACACCCAGCTCCTCGGCGATGTCGCTGCTGCGCTGCGGCCCCCGGACGGCCAGCACCACCAGCGTCCGGAACTGCGGCAACGTCACGTCCACGCCGACCGACGCCAGCGACCGCAGGGTCAGCCCGACAAACGCCCGGCTGGCCAGCATCAACGCCTGCACCGCCGACTCGTCGGCATCGAGCCCGCGGCCGGCCTCATCGCCGGAGCGGCCGGCCTCATCGCCGGAACCGCCGGAACCGCCGGAACTGCCGGAGCCGCTGGAACCGCTGGAGCTGCTGGCGGTGCCGTGGTCGGTGGCAGCGGCGCGCTGGTGGGGGCGTTTCGCTGCTGGGGCACGATCGGCGGCGGGGCGGGAGGCGGCTGCGGGGAGGTCGGCGGTCGAGGGGCGCTCGTCGGTGCACGGCGAGCCGGGGACCTGCATCAGATCAGCATGCCACCACCATGGGTAGTCGCTCACTCACCACAGGGTGGGACATCGACCTGCACCGGGGTCCGCCGCGCGTCAGGCGAAGCGGAGGATGGCGACAGCGGCGCCGCAGCAGAGGACGGCGAGGGCGGACAGGGCCGCGAGCACCGCCAGCGCCGAGCGGGAGGCTCTGGACGGCCGGACACCCACCAGGAGCGGCACCGTCACCTGCACCTCGGCCTCGGGTGAGGACAGCGGCTCGGGCGCCGGAGGCAGCGGCTCGGGTGCCTCGAGCGGAGGCTGCGGCAGAGTCGCGGGCACCGGTGACGACGCCTCGGGCGGGGGCTGCGGCAGAGACGCGGGCGCCGGTGGCAGCGGCTCCGGCGGGGGCTGCGGAGGCACGGGCTCGGCGGGTGAGGACGGGCAGGGCGGGATGGCCGCTGGGCGGGTGCGGGGGATCGCGATCAGGTGCTGGTGGCGGGGTGGTGGGCCGGGGGGGGGGGGGGGCCGGGGGCGGGGGGGGAG
>NZ_LLZH01000004.1:0-34315 GCF_001509495.1 Actinoplanes awajinensis subsp. mycoplanecinus
GGGTCGTGCCGGGTCGGTGGGGCGAGGTGTGGCGGAGGTCGGGGCGCAGAAGGTGCCGTGACGGGTGGAACTGTGGGTGGATGGGGCGATTGCGGTGGGTGAGAGGTGATCGCGGGCGTCGGACCGATCTTCCGAAATTGATGGCGTTTTGCGGGGATATGGTAGGTAGTTGGCGGGAAAGAGCGACCCCGGGCGTGTGTCGGGTGGGGTGGGTGCGGCTAACGTTCCCGTGTGGCTAAGGGATCAATGGCGGTGCTGGTCGCCTGTCTCGTACTCGCGTTGCACGTCGGTCTCGGGCTGCTCGCCGCGAACTGGTTGTGGAGCGGGGAGACCGATAATCCGCAGCAGTGGACGTATTTCTACGGGACCGGCGGGTGCTGCATCTCGCCGATCACCGCGTCGCTCGGCGCTTTCCTGGTGAACAATCCGCGGTTCAAGGCGGCCGGGATCGGCATGCTGGCCGGGCTCGCGCTGGCCCTCGTCGGTGCCGCGGTGGCGCTGCTGATCGGCTTCACGCCGTCCTGGGCGGGTAACTGACCGCAGGCTCTACCCGGCGGGCAGCGTCGGATCCGGGGTTTCCCCGAGGTCGGAGCCGGAGCCGGGCAGAGCCGGGTCGGGGAGGTCGCCGAAGTCGGGCAGCTTTTCCATGCCGTGGACGCAGGCCGCGACCCGGGGCTGGGTGAACTCGGCGACCACCGCGCCGTCGATGATGATCCGGCAGGTGACCTCGTCGTCCGCGGTCGAGAGGACCACCATCGACTTCACCGCGTCGAGTTCGGCAGGCGTCCCGGTCACGGTCGTGGACCACGGCGTCGAGACCTCTTTGGTACGACCGACATGCTTGACGCCGACGTCCCAACTGATCGTCAGGGCCTTGCCGCTCGCCGACTCGGCCTCGAACCGCACCCCCGGCGGGTCGGCGCGCGGCCGGGTGACGGCGAACGCGGTGGCCGCGCCGGCCAGCACCAGCGCCGCGGCACCGACGGCCAGGTAGATCCGCCGCCGGGGGCGCCGGGGTGCCGGGACGGCGTCGAACGGACTATCAAGATCAATCACTGCGGCAGGATAGATCACTGGTGATCCCGGTGCGGCCTGGCCCGAAGGCGAGAGGTGTTCGGCTTCCGGGCGGATCTCCGGTATCGGGCAGCGGCGCGGATTAGCATGATCGGGGAAGAGGACGTCGAGCTGTCGCCCCCGTCACGCCGACTCGCCGGGTGGTGGGGGAATGATCGAAAATAGTCAGGCTGTGCTGCTGTCGGCACCCGATGTCGGGCTGCTGGAGCAGGAGTACGTGATGGCGGCGCTCCGCTCCGGCTGGGTCGCCCCGGTCGGACCGGACCTCGAGGAGTTCGAGCGGGAGGTCGCCGGCCGGGTCGGTGTGCCGCACGCCGTCGCCGTCAATTCCGGCACCGCCGCGCTGCACCTGGCCCTGCTCGGTGTCGGCGCGGGCCCGGGCGATGTCGTCGTGGTGCCGACCCTGACGTTCGTGGCCACCGCCAACGCGGTCGTCTACACCGGCGCGCGACCGGTCTTCGTGGACTGCGACGCCGCCACCGGCAACCTGGACCCCGAGGTGCTGGCCGGCCTGCTCGCCGAGTTGCGCGCGGAGGGTGCGTCGGTGCGCGCGGTGCTGGCCGTCGACCTGTTCGGGTGCTGCGCCGACTACGAACGGATCCTGCCGGTGTGCGACGGGTACGGCATCCCGGTCGTCGAGGACGCCGCCGAGTCGCTCGGGTCCCGCTACCACGGACGGGCGGCGGGCTCGTTCGGCCGGGTGGCGGCACTGTCGTTCAACGGCAACAAGATCATGACGACGTCGGGTGGTGGCATGGTGCTCACCGCCGATCCGGTGCTGGCCGCCCGGGCGCGGCACCTGGCCGGTCAGGCCCGGCTGCCCGCGGCGCACTACGAGCACGCCGAGATCGGGTACAACTATCGGCTGAGCAACCTGCTGGCCGCGCTGGGCCGGGCTCAGTTGTGCCGCCTGGACGAAATGATCGAGCGGCGGCGGGCGGTGCACGACGCGTACGCGAAAGTTTTTGCTGATGTGGCGGGCGTCAGCCTGCTGGGCGACCACGATCCGGCGGCGAACCGCTGGCTCACCAGCATCGTCGTCGATCCGGACCGGGCCGGGTGGCGGGCCGGTGAGCTGGCCGCGTTCCTGTCGGCGCGGAACGTGGAGACCCGGCCTATCTTCAAACCGATGCACCTGCAGCCGCTCTACGCCGGGGCGCGCGCCGCGCTGACCGGGACCGCGGAACGGCTCTTCCGCGACGGGCTGCTGCTGCCGAGCGGTTCGGCGCTCGTCGAGGACCAGGTCCGGCGGGTCATTGACGCTGTCACCGAGTTCCTGGACGGCCACCGGTGAGATTCGCGATCCGCGCCATGGGCGGCCGAGCCGCGAGCGGCGGTATCGGAGCCGCGGGCCGCGCCGACCGCGGGACTCGCGCTGCGAGCGACGCGACCGGAGCTGCGGGCCGCGCCGGCCGCGGGACCCGCGTCGTCGACGGTGTGCAGCGTGCGATCGATGTTGTCGTCGCCGGGGGTGTGCTGGTCGTGCTGTCGCCGGTGCTGGCCGGGGTCGCCGCCGTGGTGGCGGCGCGGCTCGGGCGGCCGGTGCTGTTCCGGCAGGCGCGGCCGGGGTTGCACGGGCGGCCGTTCACGCTGGTCAAGTTCCGCACGATGCGGGACGTGGACGAGCGGCGCGGGCTGGTCACCGACGCCGACCGGCTGACCGGGCTGGGCAAGGCGCTGCGCGCGACCAGCCTGGACGAGCTGCCGACCATGTGGAACGTGCTGCGCGGCGAGATGAGCCTGGTGGGGCCGCGGCCGTTGCTGATGCACTACCTCGAGCTCTACACGCCGGAGCAGGCGCGCCGGCATCTGGTGCGGCCCGGGGTCACCGGGCTCGCGCAGGTCCGCGGCCGCAACGCGCTGAGCTGGGAGGACCGGCTGGCGATCGACGTCTGGTATGTCGATCACCGCTCGTTCGGCCTGTACCTGCGGATCTGCGCGCAGACCGCTCTGGTCCTGCTGCGCCGCACCGGCATCACCGCCCCGGGCGACCCGACGATGCCGCAGTTCACCGGCGCGAAGCCGCAACCGGAGGCGGACCGTGCCTGACGCCATCGTGATCGTGGGGTGCGGGGGGCACGGGCGGGAGATCTTCGGCATCGTCGCGGCGATCAACGAGGCCGGTGACGTGCCCTGGAAGGTGACCGGGTTCCTCGACGACTCGCCCAGCGACGCCAACCTCCGCTGCCTCGACCGGCTCGGCACCGCCTGGCTGGGCCCGACCGCGTTGCTGGCCCAGCTCGACACGCACTTCGTGATCGGGATCGGGGATCCGCGGGTCCGGGCCAGGGTCGCCGCCGAGCTGGACCCGCTCGGGCGGCCGGCGGCGCGGCTCGTGCACCCGGCGGCGACGGTCGGGCTGGCCAACGAGCTGGGCGAGGGCGTCGTGATCTTCGCCGGTGCGCGGATCACCACGAACGTGACCCTGGGCCGGCACGTGCACATCAATCAGAACGCCACCGTCGGCCACGACTCGGTGCTGGCCGACTGCGTCCAGGTGAACCCGTCGGCGGCGGTCTCCGGCAGCTGCACCATCGGCCGCGACGTGCTGATCGGCACGAACGCCTCGGTGCTCCAGGGCCGCTCCGTCGGCGCCGGATCGAGGGTGGGCGCCAACGCCTGCGTCGTCCGGGACGTGACCGCCGGCCGCACCGTCAAAGGCGTCCCCGCAGCCTGAAGCAGAGGGAGACCACGTGCGCATCACCTACATCCACCAGTACTTCAAGACCCCGGCCATGTCCGGCGGGACGCGGTCCTACGAGTTCGCCCGGCGGCTGGTCGAGCGCGGCCACGAGGTGCACGTGATCACCGGTGAGCCCGACGGCGCCCGGCCCCGGGTCAGCACCGAGGCCGGCATCGTCGTGCACTGGCTGCCGGTGCCGTACGACAACGCGATGTCCTACCCCCGCCGGATCCGCGCGTTCCTCGGCTTCGTCGCCCGCGCCGCCGTGGTGGCCGGCCGCCTGCGGCACGACCTGGTCCTGGCCACCAGCACGCCGCTGACCGTGGCGATCCCGGGCGCGTACGCGGCGCTGCGCCGGCGGGTGCCGATGGTGCTGGAGGTCCGGGACGTGTGGCCGGAGCTGCCGATCGCGGTGGGCGCGCTGCGGTCGCCGGTCAGCCGGTGGGCCGCGTTCCGGCTGGAGGCGTGGGCCTACCACCGGGCGGCGCACGTGATCGCGCTGTCGCCGGGCATGGCCGCGAGCATCCGGCGCCGGTTCGCCGACGTGCCGGTCACGGTGGTGCCGAACAGTTCGGACCGGGAGCTGTTCGCCGGCGCGGACGGCGCGGGCGAGGCGTTGCGCCGGGCCACGCCGTGGCTGGGCGACCGGCCGCTGGTCCTCTACGCCGGCACGCTGGGGATGGCCAACGGCGTCGACTACCTCGTACGGATGGCCGGACATCTCGCCGGGACGGACCCGGACGTGCGGGTGGTGATCCTGGGGGACGGCCGGATGCGGGGCGACCTGCGCGGTCTGGCCGCGGAGCTGGGCGTGCTGGAGCGGAACCTGTTCCTGCTCGGGCCGGTCAGCAAGGCCGAGGTGGTGGCGTTCTTCGGCGCCTGCGACCTGGCCGCGTCGGTCTTCGTCAACCTGCCCGAGCTGGGCAACAACTCGCCGAACAAGGTCTTCGACGCGTTCGCCGCCGGGCGGCCGGTCGCGGTGAACAACGGTGGCTGGATCGCCGACCTGGTCGCCGAGAGCGGCGCCGGACTGGTGCTGCCGCCGGACGACCCGGCGGGAGCGGCCGCCGCGGTGTCCGCGTTCGTCCGCGACCCGGCGGCGGGGCCGGTCGCCCGGACCGCGGCGCGTGCCCTGGCCCGGGACCGCTTCGACCGGGACCTGCTGTTTCAGGACTTCGTGAGGGTGCTGACCGAGGTGGCCGGTACGAGCCGGGCACGAGCCGGGCGCACCGCGGCCAGCAGCAGCAGGATCCACATCAGCCGGGCGTCGTAGTAGTCGCCGGAGAACAGGCAGGTGGCCCCGATGAAGATGCCGCAGTAGGCGGCCGTCCGGGCTTCCAGGCTGCGCTCGGCCAGCGGCTGGCTCTGGTACGCCCGCCACAGCCCCACCCACGCCGCCACCAGCAGCACCAGCCCGGCGGACCCGCCCTCGGCGGCGATCGACAGCGGCAGGTTGTGCACGTACCTTTCGCCGAAGCCGAGGGCGCTGACCGTGTGGAAACCGTTCAGCCCGGCGCCCAGGATCGGCCGCTGCAGGAAGATCTGCAGGGCCATCCGGAACAGCACGTCGCGCTGTGACGCGTACCCCTGGCCGATGGTCGCGTCGACGAAGCGCGACTGGACGTAGTCGGCGATCGTCGGGCCGGCGGTGATCACCAGGACCGTGCCGACCAGGGCGATCAGGGCGAACGGCTTGGCCATCCGGTCGAAGTCGAGCTTGGGCCGGATCGCCAGCAGCGCGACCGCGACGGTGACGGCGAGCGCGACGATGCCGCCCCGGGAGCCGGAGGCGATCGCGCCGAACAGGAACGCCGGGATCGGCACCAGCCAGATCAGCCGTTCGCCGCTGCGCAGGTAGAGGTAGAGCGAGGTGATCCCACCGATGATCATGATGCGGACGAAGACGTTCGGGCCGCCGCCGAACGCCGCCCACCGGCCGCTCGCGTCGTGGCCCCGGCCGGACGCGGCGAACAGGAAGTAGGCCCAGGCCGCGACGTGGAAGAGCTTCAGCGTGACGTCGGTGACCCGGTCGCGGTCCCAGGCGGCCAGGGTGAAGTAGACGACGAGCAGCCCGGCGATCGCGCACAGGTCGCCGACCATCGGACCGGTCTCGGTGCCGGGCGGCACCCAGAGCACGGAGAGCCCCTGGTAGCCGAGCAGGGCCAGGACGCCGAGCAGGGCACCGCCGCCCTCGCCCGGACGGTGGCCGGCGTGGTGCGCCTCCAGGGCCAGGCTCAGCAGCAGGACCAGGAAGAGCGGTACCCGGACGTCGTTGACGACCGGGACGTCCACGCCGACCCGGACCAGGGTGAACCGCCCGGCGAGTGCGACGACGAAGGCGAGCATGACCACCACACCTGGCCGGACAGGGGCCGTGGTCATGGGCGGGGGAGGCGCAGGGCGTACCCGGCCAGCCAGACGGCGTCGATGCCGAGCGCGGTGGCGGCCGCGGCCAGCCCCAGCACCGCGGCGTGCTGCGGCGCGAAGAACACCGTGCCGATGCAGGTCATCACGACCTCGAGGGCCAGGCAGGCGAGCAGCAGGCGGCTGAGGAACTTCGCCTCGAGCAGCGTCTCCATGGTCGGCCGGGCGGCGTAGAACATCGCCATCGGGATCGCGGCGAGCACGCCGAGGCGCAGCACCGGGATCGCCGGGGAGAACTCGTCGCCGAGGAAGCCGTGCACCAGCGCCGGCGCGAATACGAAGATCACCGTGGTCGGCACCGCGGCGAGCAGCCCGGCGGCGAGCGGCAGCGCGGTGAGCAGCTGACGGACGCCCGCGTCCTCGCCGGCCCGGTGGAACAGCCGGCTGAGCCGGGGCATCAGGACCGGGGTGAGCATGGCGAACAGCGAGCAGATCAGGGTGACCGCCGAGGTGGTGAACCCGACGAAGCCCGCCACCGGGTCGCCCGGCATCGTCACGGCCACCGCGAAGGTCGGGAACGTGTAGAGCGCGGGCAGCGCGAGTTCGCCGGGCATGCGCTTCAGTCCGTACGAAATCAGGGTTTTGATCGTGGGTTCGGGGTGTTTGAAGAACGTCCTGGGGCGGTGCCGGACCACGAGGGTGCCCCACAGGCCGACCACCGCGGCGCCGAGACCCTGGATGATCAGGAAGTCCTCGATCCGTTCCGCGGCGACGAACGCCACGAGGGGCATCAGCCCGAGGCCCAGCCCGAAGGTCAGGTTCGCGTCGACGATCTGCTGGTTGCCGCGCAGCGCGGCGAGCGCGACGGTGGTCAGGCAGTTGCCGCCCAGCATGATCAGGATGGCGGCCACCGCGGGCCGGCCGCCGGGCAGCCCGAGCAGCCCGGCGATCCAGTTCCCGGCGCCGGCCCCGGCCAGGCCGACACCGACCACCACCAGTGCCTCGGTGCTCAGCGCGTGCCGGGCCAGCCGCCGGGTGGTGTGCTCGGTGCGCGGCAGGTAACGCTGCAGGCCCAGGCCGAGCCCGAGCAGCAGGGCCGGCTGGAACGTGGTCACCGTGCCCCGGGCGATCTGGTAATACGCGAAGCCGTCGACGCTGCCGCGCTCCGCGACCAGGTGGAACAGGAACAGGCCGGTGCCCAGCACGAACCACTGGACCAGCAGCGTCGAGGCATAGTCGCGCCGCACGGCGGCGGGGACGATCCGCAGCAGTGACCGGAAACCGAGACGCTCACCGACCGGCATACGCCTCAGACATGGCCCTTCGCCTTCAACCGGTCGAACAGCTGCATCGTCTTGTGCACGTCGGCCGGCGAGACACTGCTCCGGACCGGCAGGGTGACCAGGTGCCCGAGCGCCCACTCGGCGTTCGGGCAGGAGCCCGCGAGATAGCCGGGCGGTGTGCGGAACCGGTCACCCAGCTCGACGCCGGCGTCGGCCGCCTCGCGCAGGACGGTGGCCTTGCCGAAGACCCGCACCGGCAGGCAGAGCGGGATCGCTTCCGGTCCGGGCCGCGGGTGGTGCGAGACCGCGAGCCGATCAAGACCTCTTTCGTACGCGGTGAGCACCTTGCGCCGCACCCCGATGTCACGCCGCGCCGCGGTGATCCGCCGGGACAGCCGCTCCCGCACGCCACGGCTCATCCGCCACCCGTACTCGGCGTCGGACGGCTGCGGACGGCACCGCCAGCGCAGCCCGAGCTCGTCGGTGAGCCGGTACGCGAGGTACTCGGCGGACGCGGTCAGCTCCGGGCGCAGCGGCGGGGCCGAGTACCGGGCGTAGCGGGTGTGCATCTCGGCGGCCAGCGCGGGGTCGTGCACCACGGCGGCGCCACCCGGTCCGGCGACGGCGGGTTTGCCCTGCTCGTACGAGTAGATCGCGGCCACCCCGCCGTAACCCACGTCGATCGAGCCGGGCCCGATGTGCGCACAGTCCTCGATCACCGGCAGCTCGGTGATCTCCCGGACCGGCGCGGGATAACCGAACGTGTGCTGGACGATCACCGCCCGGGTCCGGCCGGTGATCCGTTCCCGGATCGAGGCCGGGCTCGCGACCAGCGTGGCGCGGTCGATGTCGGCGAAGACCGGCCGGATCCCGAGCCGCAGCAGGGGTTCGACGACGGCCGGGCAGGTGTACCCCGGCACGATCACCTCGTCGCCCGGCGACACGTGCAGCGCCCGCAGCGTCGCGTGCAGCGCCACCCGGCCCCGGTAGTAGTGCAGCACCGTGCTCACGAGAGCACCGCCTGCATCCGCCACTCCCGGCCGCGCCGCGGTGGTTTCGGCCCGGCCGGATAGCCGTCGTAGGTGGGTATCGCGTCCGGGCCGGTGCGGGTCACCATGTTGAGCACGCAGCCGAGCAGTGTCGCGTTGACCGCGTGCAGGGCCCGGACCGACGCGGTGACCTGGGCCGCCGTGGTCCGCCGGGCCCGCACCACGAGCAGTGTGCCGTCGGCACGGGCGGCGACGACGGCCGCGTCGGTCACCGGCAGCAGCGGTGGGCAATCGAAGATCACAACATCGAACCTTTTCCGTACGTCGTCGACCAGTTCCGTCATCCGCGGCGAGCTGAGCAGCTCACTCGGGTTCGGCGGGGTACGCCCGCTCGCCAGCAGCCACAGCCCGGCGCCCCACGGCTGCAGCACCTGCTCCAGCGCCGCGGTGCCGTCCAGCACCGTGCTCAGCCCGGCCGAGTCCTCCCGGCCCAGGAACGCGGCCAGCCGGGGGTGCCGCAGCTCGGCGTCGACGACCAGGACGCGCTGCCCGGCCTCGGCGAAGAGCAGGGCCAGCCCGCACGCGGTGGCCGAGCGGCCCTCGCCGGGGACCGCGCTGGTCACCGCGAGGGTCTTGACCGAGTTGGCGGCGGCGGCGCACTGCACCTGGGTGCGTACCTCGCGCAGCGCCTCGGTGCGCGCCGAGTTGCTCGCCGACACGAACGGGTTGCCCGGGTCCAGCGGCACCCGGGCCAGCACCGGGGCCGACGTGAGCAGCTGCAACGCCTCCGCGGTGCGTACCGTGTGGTCGGCGACCTCCCGGCCGACCGAGCCGATCGCGCCGACGACCAGCCCGGCGACGGTGGCCAGGGCGAAGTTGTTCAGCGCGTTCGGGGCGACCGGGTCCTCGTCCAGGGCCGGGCCGTTGACCACGGTGACCTTCACCAGCGACGGTTCGGTCGGGGCGGGGCGCTCCAGGGTCTCGACCGCGGACTCGAACCGCTGGATGAGCCGGGCGAGCAGCAGCAGCGCCCGGTTGCGGTCCGGGTCCTGCACGCTCACCTCCATCATCACGGTGTCCGCGATGGTCTCCGCGCCGATCGCTTCCCGGACGTCCTTCACGCTCAGGTCGATGCCGGGCGTACCGGCCAGCGGGGTGGCGACCTCGTCGCTGGTCAGCAGCTTGGCGTAGGTCTGCAGCCGGCTGGTGTTGAACATGCTGGCGGGCAGCAGGTCGGTGGCGCCGGCCGACGGGGTGGAGAAGAAGAAGGTGACCCGGGCCGCGTAGACCGGGGTCATGTTCAGGTTCACGATCAGGGCGACGCCCAGCGCGAGGGCGACCGAGGCCAGCAGCAGCCACCAATGTCGCCGGGCGACACGGAGGTAATCGCGCATGCCCACGTAGTCACCATATGAGCGGTATGACGAGTAATCCTCCGGTATAGAAAAAGTCCACTTTAAGGGGCATTTTCGCTGTTATGCTCCCGGCATGATGGGCGCACGGTCCTGGGTGCTGCGCCACCGCCGCCTGCTCCCGCTGCTCGTGGACGCCACCGCCTGGGCGGCCGGCCTGCTCGCCGCGGTGCTGGCCCGCTACGACTTCGCACCGACCCGGCGCAGCCTGGCCGGCGCCCTGATCGCGATCGCCGTCGCCGTGGTGCTGCAGGCCGCGATCGGGCACACCCGGGGCCTGTACCGCGGTCGCTACCGGTTCGCCGGGTTCGACGAGGTCCGCGCGGTCGCCACCAGCACGGCCCTGGTGGCGTTCGTGCTGACCGCGTTCGTGCTGCTGCTCTCCCGGCATCCGTTCCCGGCCGGGCTGCCGGCGCTCGGCGGCACCGTCGCGCTGGTCATGATGCTCGCCGTCCGCTACGCCCGGCGGACCCAGCAGGCCCGCCACCAGCGCCCGGACGCCCGCAGTACGGCTCCGGTGATCCTCTTCGGGGCCGGCGCGGCGGCGGTCAAGCTGGTCGACTCGATGCTGCAGGACCCGAAGGGCCGCTACCTGCCGGCCGGCCTGATCGACGACGACCCCGGCAAGCGCCACCTGCGGATCTTCAACGTCCCGGTCCGCGGCGCCCGCGACGACATCGCGCGCGCCCTCGCCGACACCGGCGCCGGACTGCTGATCTTCGCGGTCGCCAACGCCGACGCGGCGCTGGTCCGCGACATCCGGGACCGGACCCTGGCGGCCGGTGCCCAGTTCAAGGTGGTCCCGTCGGTCACCGAGCTGATGGACCACCCGGTCGAGGTCGGCGACGTCCGCGAGGTGCAGGTCACCGACCTGCTCGGCCGGCACCAGATCGACACCGACCTGACCGCGATCGGCGGCTACCTGACCGGCAAACGGGTCCTGGTCACCGGCGCGGGCGGGTCGATCGGCTCGGAGCTGTGCCGGCAGATCCACCACTTCGGCCCGGCCGAGCTGATGATGCTGGACCGGGACGAGACGTCGCTGCAGGCGGTGCAGCTCTCGATCGACCCGCAGGCCCGGCTGGAGGACCCGGCGGTGATCCTCGCCGACCTGCGGGACGCCGCCCGGATCCGGGAGATCTTCCGGGACCGCCGGCCGCAGGTGGTCTTCCACGCGGCCGCGCTCAAACACCTGGCCCTGCTGCAGCGCTACCCGGCCGAGGCGGTGAAGACCAACGTCCTGGGCACCCTCAACGTCCTGGACGCGGCCCAGGCGGTGGAACGCTTCGTCAACATCTCCACCGACAAGGCCGCGGACCCGTCGAGCGTGCTCGGCTACTCGAAGCGGATCACCGAGCGGCTCACCGCGTGGACCGCCCGCCGCCGCCAGGGCACGTTCCTCAGCGTCCGGTTCGGCAACGTGCTGGGCAGCCGCGGGTCGGTGTTCACCAAGTTCAGCGCGCAGATCGCCGACGGCGGCCCGCTCACCGTGACCCACCCCGACGTGACCCGGTACTTCATGACCCTCCAGGAGGCGGTCCACCTGGTGATCCAGGCGGCGGCGATCGGCCAGGACGGCGAGGCCCTGGTCCTGGAGATGGGCTCACCGGTGCGGATCGCCGAGGTGGCGGCGCAGATGGCGCAACTGGCGCCGGCGCCGGTCGCGGTGGAGTACATCGGCCTGCGCCCGGGCGAGAAGCTGGCCGAGACGCTGTTCGGTGCGGGCGAGGTCGACCACCGCCCGTTCCACCCGCTGATCTCGCACGTCGAGGTCCCGCCGCTGGACACGGCCCACCTGCGACCGCTGCTCGCGGACATCGACTCCGCGGTCCTGATCGCCCGCCTCGCGGACACCTGCGCGCTTCCGGCTCCGGCGCCCGCGCTCCGCTGAAGACCTTTTCCGGTACGGATACGGAGCGCCTGTCCGCAGGCTACGAGCCGAGTCCCGTGCTGGTCTCGCGCGAGGTGGCGGCCCACCCCGGACCGCGGCGCGGCGGCGGGTTGCTGGCTGGTCCTCAGGGGTGTCTCGCGGTGCTCGACACACCCCTGAGGACCAGCCGGGGACCGCGACACGCGCTGCGGTCTCGCATGTCTCGCTCGTGGCTGGTGCTGAGGGGTGCCTCCGTGACGCGGAGACACCCCTCAGCACCAGCCCGGGACCGTTACTTGCGGGCCGGCTCGCCGCGGAGGATGCGGGGGCGGGCGTTCGGGGCGCGGTCGGCGGCCGGGCCCTCGACCGCGCCGGTGCGGGCCGGGCGGGACGCCGCGGCGCGGTCCAGGGCGGCGCGCAGGCGGGACTCCTCGCCGGCCCGGTCGCGGTACCAGGACAGGGCCCAGGCCCGGTGCAACGTCCAGCCCAGGTCGATCAGGACCTGGTCGGTGAGCCGGTCCCGGTCACGCGCGGCCGGGCAGTCCCGGTAGCCCGGCCCGTCGCAGCGGACCCCGAGCAGGTAGTCGCCGGCCGGGTCCTCCGGGTGCCGGATCGCGATGTCGACCCGGCCGCCGGACGTGCCCAGGCCGGTCCGGGCCGGATAACCCCAGGACCGGACGGTCTCCAGGACCGAGTCCACGAACGCGCCGGGCGCGTCGGAGGAGTCCAGGCTGGTGTCGCCGGTGCCGCGCTCCACGTAGTCCAGGTACGCCGCCAGCTGCCGGACACCCTCGTTCTCCGACTCCGGGACGTCCCGGGACAGGATCGAGGTGACCAGCTCCACCCGGTGCCGGGCCCGGGTGATCGCGACGTTCAGCCGCCGCCAGCCGTTGGTCCGGTTCAGCGCGCCGAAGTTGGCGCTGATCTTGCCGGCTTCGTCGTAGCCGTAGCCGATCGAGAAGATCATGACGTCGCGTTCGTCGCCCTGGACCGACTCCAGGCTCTTCACGAAGAAGCCGTGCAGGCGGTCGTCGGCGACCGCGCGTTCCAGCGCCGGATGACCGGCGGCGATCTTCTCGAGGGCCCGGTCGATCGCCTCGGCCTGCGCCACCGAGAACGTGACGACGCCCAGCGTGTGGCCGGGCCGGGTGGTGAAGTGGTGCACGATCCGCTCGGCGACCCGTTCGGCCTCGATCGGGTTGTCCCGGCTGGTGCTGCGGCGGTAGACGCCGGCCACCGGGAACAACTCGACGCCGGTGTCCGGCCCGCCGTTGCCCGGCGCCGGGAACGTGCTCAGCCGGCCCTGGTAGAACGCGTCGTTGGCGAACGCCACGAGCGCCTGGTGCCGGCTGCGGTAGTGCCAGGTCAGGCCCATCCCGGGGAACGCGCCGCAGGCCTTGGCCAGCTCCAGCACCGACTGGTAGTCGAGCACCTCGGTGTCGGTGTCCACCGCCGAGTAGGTGCGGTCGAAGAACGACGTGGGTGGCAGCTGCCGGTCGTCGCCCGCGGTGATCAGGGCGGTGCCGCGGTAGATGCAGTTGATCGCGTCGGCCGGGGTGATCTGCGAGGCCTCGTCGAAGATGACCGCGTCGAAGCCGATGTCCGGTGGCAGCGACTGACTCACGGTCAGCGGCGACGCCAGCACGCACGGGCGCAGGGCGAGCACGACGTCACGGGCCCGGGCGATCAGATCCCGTACCGGAAGTTGCCGATCGGCCTTCATCGCCTCCCGCCGCAACAGGCCCGCGGCCGTGCTGTCGGCGGCCGGCCGGCGGGCCTCGACCGCCGCGATGATCTCGCGGGCCGCGACCGCCGCCAGCTTCTCGTCGGCCTGCCGGAACTCGGTGACCAGGCGGTCCCGGTCCTCGCCCCGCCAGGGCCGCAGCCGGTTGTCGGCCCGGACCACCGCGTCGACCCAGCCGTGCAGCAGCGCGCGTTCCAGCACGGCCGGCACGTCCGCGCTGTCCAGGTGCTGGTCGGCGCAGAACTCGACGGCGGCGTCCAGACCGTGGAAGGTGAGCACGTCCCGGGCGTCGAGGCAGGCGAACCACTCCTCCTGCCCGCTGCTGTCGTCCCGGGCGGCCCGCAGGAACGCGGACGCCCGCGGGTAGTCGTCGAACTGTTCGCGCAGGCCGGCCTGGCGCGAGGGCCCGAACCCGGCGAGCACCGCGTGGCTCGCCTCGGTCCACTCCTGCGCCCGTTCGGCCAGCCCGACGATCGGCCGCAGGTCACGCAGCGCCGCGACCTGCTCCGCGGTGAGCGGCGCCTCCGGACCGCGGAACCGGCGGACCTCGGCGGCCCAGGCGACCGCTTCGGCGACCGCGGCGGGATCGGCAGGCGGTTCGCTCGCGGTGTCGAGCAATTGTCCGGTACGACCGGAGAGCGCCGCCTCGGCCCGCGCCGCCGTGGTGCGCAGCTCGGCCAGGCGTACGGTCTCGGCGTAGTCGAGGGTGCGCCCGGTCGCGGTGTCGTAGGCGCGCAGCGTCTCCAGTGCAGCGTGCAGAGCCGTGGTGTGCACGGTCAGCCAGGTGATCGCGTCCTCGATCGGGCCGGACACCAGCTCGGGGCGGGCCGCCGGATAGGGCGCCGGGCGCAGCGTGGCCTGCCAGCGCAGCAGCGCGTCCCGGGCCTCGGCGACGACCCGGATCGGCTCCGGGTCGGGAGCGGGCGCGCAGAGGTAGCCGAGCACCGCCTCCACCCCGGACGGCGGTGCCGCGGCCAGCGCCGAGGTGGCCACCGTGATCGCCTCGTCGACGGCCGCGAAGTCGGTGCCCCGGCCCTGCCAGTAGCGGCCCAGTACCGTCGCGTACGCGTGTTCCGCCGCGGCCAGCTCCTGCCGGGCCCGCTTCCAGGCGACCGCCGTGCCGATCCGGTCGATCGCGTCGCCGAGGTGCGCGGTCGGCAGCACGAACCCGGCCACCTGCCGCTTGTCCCGCCGGTACGCCGCCCGCAGCTTCCCGAACCCGCGATGGACGTTGGTGAAGCGCTCGGCGAGCTCCTCGACCGGCTGGGCCAGGATCGCCTCGGCGAAGTACGGCCGGGCCTGGATCTCCGCACCGACGAGCGCCTCCAGGGCCCGGCGCAGCGCGCTCGACCCGTTCTGCACCCCGGTCAGCGCGCCCGGTCCGAACCAGAACCGTTCCGGCTTGTGCGGACGTACACCCAGCTCGGCGACGGCGGCCACCCGGGAGATGTCCCGGATCGTGGTGGCCGGCGGCAACCCGAGCTTGGCGGTGACCCGGTCGACCGCCCGCCGGTGCTTGTCGAGCTGCTCGGCGGCCCGGGTGAACGAACGGGCCAGGTCGTCGGCGTCGGTGGCGGTCAGCGCGTCCAGCTCGACCGGCGCGGTCAGCGCGCTCAGGTCGGGGACCACCGGGAGGTCGGCCGGGGAGGGCAGCGCGGTCCAGTCCACGCCGGCACGCTGGCGTACCGCCTCGGCGGCCGTGGCCGCGGTGGCCAGCTCGTCGCTGCGCCGGTCGGCGGCCTGGCGGACCGGGGCCAGGTCGTCCGCGGTCAGCCAGGAGTCGGCGACCCGGGACGGCCGGGTGCCTGCGTGCTCGGCGAGCCGGGCCAGGGTGGCCGCGTCATCCGGGCGGCGCAGCCCGAACGCGTGCGCCGCGGTGTCGGCGATCCGGGCCGAGCGGGCCAGGGTGGCGAGCGCCTTCTCGGCCCGGCTCAGCGCCGGATCGAGCGGCTCACGGGTGATCACGTCGCGCCAGAGCAGGTCGTCGCCGCCGGCCATCGCGCGCCACGAGCGGGCGAGCTGGTCGGTGGCCTCGCGGACCCGGCGCATCACGTCCGGGGTGAGCGCGTCCGGGGTGATGGCCGGCACCGGGGCGGCCGGCGCCTCGGACAGTCCGGCGCAGCGGCCGATGATCTCGTGCAGGGTGGCGCCGAGGGGCTGGCGGGTCTGGTTCATGGCGTACGCGAAAGCAGTCAATTTCTCGCGGCGCTCCCGGAGCGCACCGCGGTCGACAGCCGGGCCTTCCCCGGGCGCCTCCGGCGCCTCGTCCACCGCGGCCGCGAGCAGCGTCGCGACCTCGCGGCGGCCGGCCTGCTGTCCGTGCAGCTCCAGGATGTAGCGGTCCAGACCCGCCTCGGCCAGCCGGTTGCGGACCACGTCGAGCGCGGCCACCTTCTCCGAGACGAACAGCACCCGCTTGCCGGCGTGCAGCAGCGCGCCGATCATGTTGGCCACGGTCTGCGACTTGCCGGTGCCGGGCGGACCGTCCATCACGAAGCTGTGCCCGGCCAGTGCGGCGGCCACGCAGGCCCGCTGCGACGAGTCGGCGTCCAGGACCAGCGGCACGTCCTCGGGCGGGGTGAGCCGGTCCACCTCGTCCGGCCGGATCGGGGTGAACTTGAACGCGTCGGTCTGCCGGTGCTGGTCGGTGGTGGCCAGCGCGCGGACCACCGGGTGGGCCAGGATCCGCTCCTCGTTCTCCTGCAGGTCCCGGTAGATCGCCTCCTTGTGGAACGTGAGGCAGGTCAGGATCACGGTGCGTTCGATGTGCCAGCCGTGCCGGCGGGCGACCGTGTCGGTGAAGTGCGCCCAGAACTCCGAGACGTTCAACTCGGCGCCGGGTTCCAGGCCGGGCAGGGTGACACCGGACTGGCGCAGCCGCAGCATCAGGGCCGGGTTGAGCACCGGCTCCTCGTCGCGCAGCCGCAGCTCGGGCAGGTCGCCGGACTCGCTCGGCACCAGTTCGGCGGGGAGCAGCAGCAGCGGGCTGGCGTGGCTGGTGGACTCGCTGTCGGCGTCCTCGTCGTCGTCGGCCAGGCGCCAGTTGAGCAGGCCGAGCGCGAGGTGCAGGACGGCGACGCCGCGGTCCAGGTACTCCTGCTGGGAACGGCGCATCAGCCGGCGCAGCACCGGGCCGAGCGAGCGGACGGGCAGCTCGGTGCGCAGCGTGTTCTCTCTGTCGGCTCCCGCGCCGCCCGGCCCGGTGAAGGCGCACCGGGCGCCGCGGGTCAGGGCGGTGACCACCCGGTCCGGGTCCGGTGCGGTGATCTCCACGAGGTCGGCGTTGCCACCGGTGAAGTTGATCAGGCGATTGTTGTCGCCGAGATCGATCAGGCTCTCTCGCCAGGCCCGTAGAGCCGTGTGCACGCCGGCCCGCGCCGGCCTCGGCTCGGACCTGTTGTCGTCACGCCGGGGTCCCATGCTCCCGATTGCAGCAGTGCGAAAGGCTTTCGCGCTGGAAAATCGGGTTCTTCGGCTTTGTCGGTTTCGGAGGCCACGGTGTGTGTGAAGTTGCGGCGCGCTCCGCACCCAAACTCCCCACGCAGCCCCCAGCCACCCCGAGTGTGTGAAGTTGTGGTGCGGAGCGCGCCCAAACTCCCCACGCAGCGCCCGGCCACCTCGTGTGTGTGAAGTTGTGGTGCGGAGGGCGCCGAAACTCCCCACGCAGCGCCCGGCGACCTCGTGTGTGTGAAGTTGTGGTGCGGAGCGCGCCGAAAGTCCCCACGCAGCGCCCGGCGACCTCGTGTGTGTGAAGTTGGGGTGCGGAGGGCGCCGAAAGTCCCCACGCAGCGGCTTGCTGCCCCGTGTGTGTGAAGTTTGGGTGCGGAGGGGACCGCAACTTCACACACTTCGGGGGTCAGGCGGCGGCGCCCCGCAGCAGGGAGTCGACCAGCATCGTCGGGAAGTCGTCATCGGTGACGCCGGTGTCGATCCCGAACAGGCCCTGCATCATCGACGGCCCGGAGAGCATCAGCAGAGTCAGCTCGATGTTCAGGTCGGCCCGCAGCTCCCCGCCGGCGATGCCGCGCCGCAGGATCGTGCGCATCACCTCGCGCCGGGGCTCCATCACCGCGTGGTGCATCCGGCTCAGCTCCGCGTCCCGCTGCAACTCCGGCAGCAGACACGCGGTGACCTTGCCGAACTCCCGGCTCCGGGACGACCGGTTCGCGGTGACCATGGCGATCAGGTCGTCGCGCACCGATGCGCCCGGCAGCTCCGGGATCGGGCCCTTCATGCTGCGCACCGCGTCGATCAGCAGCGATTCCTTGTTCGGCCACCGGCGGTAGATGGTGGCCTTGCCGACGCCGGCCCGGGCGGCGACCGCCTCGATCGAGACGGCCGTCGCGCTCTGCCCCTCCGACATCAGTGCGAGCACCGCGTCGAGGATGGCCTCGTCGGCCTGGGCGTTGCGGGGCCGGCCAGGAGCTTTACGCTCCTGGGCGGCCGGCACGGTGCTGGTCATGGGATTCATTGTTACCGACGGGTTACGCCTCGACCAGGGCCACGCCCTGCTCCTCGGCGAGAACCGGGCTGTGCGGACCCTCCGGCCGCTTGCCGGGGAGGAAGATCACCGCGACGAGAGCGCCGAGCAGCGCGAACACCAGGGAGCCGAGGGCCGCCCAGTGCATCGCCGTGACGTACGACTCGTTGGCGGTGGTGATCAGCGCGGAGCCGGCCTGACCGGCCCGCTCGGCCACCGCGTACGCCCCGGAGATCGACTCGCGGGCCGCGTCGGCTGCCGGGCCGGGCAGGCCGTCGGTGGCGGTGCCCAGGTTGTCACGGTAGACCGAGGACAGGATGGCGCCCAGCACCGCGACGCCGAGGGCGCCGCCGAGCTGCCGGATGGTGTTGCTGACCGCGGAGCCGACGCCGGCCTTCTCCCGGGGCAGCGCTGCCATGATCGACTCGGTGGCCGGCGGCATCACGTTCGCCATGCCGACGCCCATCAGGAAGAACGCCACGGCGACCACGGCGATCGGGGTCTCGGTGCCGATCAGCAGCCAGGTGCCCAGGCCGGTCGCGACCAGCAGCAGGCCGACCGTGCTGACCAGCTTCGGGCCGAACTTCTTGACCATGTTCGAGCTGATCGGGGCGAAGACCATCTGGCCGACCGCGAACGGGACGAACAGCGCGCCGGAGGCGAGCGGGCCGTAGCCGCGGACCAGCTGCAGGTAGAACGCGCCGAAGAACATCGAGCCCATGGCCGCGAAGAAGACCAGGCCGATCATGCCGGTCGATGCGGAGAACTGCCGGTTCTTGAAGAGCCGTACGTCCAGCGACGGGAACTCGACCCGCAGCTCGTAGAGCACGAAGCCGACCAGGACCAGCACGCCGCTGAGGATCGGGGCCCAGGCCAGGGTGTCGCCGAAGCCGTCCTCGCCGCCCTTGATCACGCCGTAGGTGAGCAGGGTCAGGCCGATCACCGAGAGCAGGACGCCGACCACGTCGATCCGGCCCGGCTTGGGGTCACGCGACTCCGGCACCAGGACGAAGACCAGGATCACGCCGGCGATCACGATCGGTACGTTGATCAGGAAGACCGAGCCCCACCAGAAGTTCTCCAGCAGGAAGCCGCCGAGGATCGGGCCGAGGGCGACCGCGAGGCCGACCGCGCCGGCCCAGACGCCGATGGCGCGGCCGCGCTCCTTCGGCTCGAAGACGTTCGCGATGATCGACAGGGTGGCGGGCATGACGGCCGCGGCGCCCAGGCCCATCACCGCGCGGGCGGCGATCAGCTGGTCCGGCGAGCCGGCGTACGCGGAGATCAGCGACGCGATGCCGAACAGCACCAGGCCGACGGCCAGGGTGATCCGGCGGCCCAGCCGGTCGGCCAGGATGCCGGCGGTGAACAGCATGCCGGCGAAGACCAGGGTGTACGAGTTGATGGCCCACTCGAGCTGGCTCTGCGTCGCGCCGAGCCCGTGCTGCGGGTCGGCGATGATGCGCAGTGCCACGTTCAGCACGGTGTTGTCGAGCACCACCACGAGCAGGCTGATGACCAGCACGCCCAGGATGGCCCAGCGCCGGGGGTGCCCGGTCTGGGGTTGTACTTCGGCGTTCATCCGGTGTTTCCCCCCGGTTATGAAACGGAACCGTTCCGTATCTCAATGGGGACAGTAGCCCCCGCCGTATAGAAACGGAACGCTCTCGTATCGGAATGTGGGCCCGGTCACCCGGGGAGCGCGCGAGGTTGACCTGGAGCGCGCTCCAGGTCCTAGCGTCGTCGGTATGGAAATGATCGAACTGGGACGAACCGGAACTCAGGTCAGCAAGCTCGCCCTCGGCGCCATGCAGATGGGCGGCGTCACCAGTGAGGCCGACTCGATCCGGATCCTGGACCGCTACCGCGAGGCCGGTGGCGCCTTCCTGGACACCGCGGACTGTTACGAGTGGTGGCGGCACGTCGGCAGCCGGGGCGGGGAGAGCGAGGAACTGCTGGGCCGCTGGTTGCGCGCCGGCAACCACCGTGACCAGGTCTTCCTGGCCACCAAGGGCAGCGCGGTGCCGGCCTACTCGCCGGACCTGTGGGACGCCGACGGGAACCCGGACTGGGAACTCGCCCGGAAGACCTTCGAGGGCGCCGGCGCGGACACCCTGCGGCACGCCCTGGACGGCAGCCTGCGGCGGCTCGGCACCGACCACGTCGACCTGTACTACGTGCACGTGGACGACCTGGGCACCCCGCTCGAGGAGACCCTGGAGGCGCTGTCCGGGCTGGTCACCGCGGGCAAGGTGCGCTACCTCGGCTGGTCGAACGTGCGCACCTGGCGGCTGGAGCGGATCCGGCAGCTGTGCGAGCGGCACGGCTGGGTGGCGCCGGTGGCCCTGCAGCAGCAGCACTCGTACCTGCGTCCGAAGGCCGGCAACACGTCCGCCTCGATCGTCGGTGCCGAGCAGCAGGACTATCTGGCCACGCACCCGGACCTGCAACTGGTCGCGTACTCGCCGATCCTCAAGGGCATCTACGACGACCCGGCCAAGCGCTCCGGCCACTGGATGATGGACAACTACGAGGGGCCGGACGTGGACGCCCGGCTGGCGGTGCTGGCCGAGGTGGCCGCCGAGCTCGGGACCACGCCGAACCGTACGGTGCTGGCCTGGCTGCTGCACCAGAACGACCCGTCGGTGATCCCGCTGATCGGCCCGCGGACCGTGGAACAGTTCGAGGACCTGATCCCGGCCGTGGACGTCAAGCTGGACGCCTCACAGCTGGCCCGCCTGGACGCCGCCGGGGCGTAACTCCACCGACGTGCGGGTCTCCAGGCCGGCCAGCTCCAGGATGCCGGCCGCGTCGAGCGGGCGGGCCAGCAGGTAGCCCTGGGCGTACTCGCAGCCGAGCCGGGCGAGCACCTGCAGGTCGGCGGCGTTGTCGACGCCCTCGGCGACGGTCACCATGCCGAGGGCGTGCGCCATCTTGACCATCGCGTCGGCGAGCGCGCACCGCGCCTGGTCACGGTGGATGCCGGCGACGAACGCGCGGTCGATCTTGACGATGTCCCAGCCGTGGTCGGCGACCCGGGCCATCGACGAGTACCCCGTACCGAAATCGTCGACAGCGATCTTGACCCCGGCGCGCCGCAGCGGGCCGAGCGCGCCGTCCACCGTCGCCGGATCGGCGAGCCCGGTCTCGGTCAGCTCCAGGGTGAGCTGGTCCGCCGGGGTGCCGATCCGTTCGATCATGGAGAGCACCAGCTCGGCGGTGGATCCGTCGAGCTGGTGCGGCGACAGGTTGACCGCGACCGGGATCCACCGCCCGGTCTGGTGGAACCAGCGGCGCTGCTCGGCCAGGGTCTGCTCGAGCACCAGCGTGAACAGCTGCGCGATGGTGCCGGCCGCCTCGGCGATCGGCACGAACTCGGCCGGCGGCAGGATCCCGTCCACCGGGTGCTGCCACCGGACCAGCGCCTCCACCGAGCTCAGCCGGCCGTCGTCGACCCGGAACACCGGCTGGTAGACGCAGAACAGCTCGCCCGGGTGGGTGAGCGCCCGGCGCAGGTCGGCGTCCAGCCGCAGCCGCAGCGCGGCCTCCGTGCGGATCTCCGCGTCGAACCGCACCACCCGGCCCCGGCCGGCCGCCTTGGCCTGGTACATCGCGGTGTCGGCGTCCTGCACCAGGGCGTCCGGGTCGGCGTCCGGATCGCCGGTGGTGCGCAGCCCGATCGACAACGAGGCGAAGAACTCGGTGCCGTCGGAGAGCCGCATGGGTACGCCGAGCCGCTCGGCCACCCGTTCCGCGATCTCCACGGCCTGCTCCTCGGTGGTGTCCGGCATCAGGATGACGAACTCGTCGCCACCGAGCCGGCACACCACGTCGGCGTCCCGCACCGCGGCCCGCAGCCGGGTGCTGATCTCCATGAGCAGCTGGTCCCCGGCGTCGTGGCCGAGGCTGTCGTTGACGTTCTTGAAGTGGTCCAGGTCGCAGAAGAGCAGGCCGACGCGGGCCGACCCGTCGGCCGGCAGCGCGCTCAGGGCCAGCGTCACCCGGTCCATCAGCAGGCTGCGGTTGACCAGCCCGGTCAGCGGGTCGTGCCCGGCCCGCCAGGACAGCTCGTGGATCGGCCCGATCAGCCGGATCGCGACGAGCGCGATGGACAGCGCCGAGCCGAGCACCATCGGCACCTCGGAGTGCCCCGGCTCCCAGAACAGGTTCAGGGTGGGCAGGATCAGCGCGGCGCCGAACAGGGTCAGCGCCCGCGGCAGGGTCAGCGTGCTCACCGCGGAGTGCCGCGGGGTGGTGGCCACCATCGACGGGTGCAGGCCGGCCGTGCCGATCAGGATCGGCATCGCCATCCAGCCGAGGTCGATCAGGCCGCCCTCGGTGTACGTGCCGGTCAGCCCCTGATGCGTGTAGAGCGCGTCGGAGACGAACCAGAGCACCAGCCCGGACAGCAGCCAGCGCACCCCGGGCGTGCGCAGCTCCACGCCGAGCGCCAGGGCCAGCGCGCAATACACCACGATCAGCGTGTTCACCGGCGCGGAGACCGCGAAGAACTGGGCGAGGGTGCTGCCGCCGACGGCCATCGTCGGCTCGACGACCAGGATCCAGGCGATGCTGGCCAGCGGGGTGAGGATCACCGCCGAGTCGACGAACGCGGTCCGCCCGGCCCGGGCGGCGAGCATCGCCGTGCCGGCCGCGATGGTCAGGTGCCCGAACAGGTAGAACACGTCCGCGCTGGACGGGAACGCCGCGCCGCCGTTGCGGGCGGTGTGCACCGCGAAGATCACGTCGCCGGCCGCCGAGAACAGCAGCCCGACGCCGATCACCAGCCACCCGCCCCGGCGCTGCGGGGAGTGCCCGCGCTGACCGATCCAGACGGCGAACGGCGCGGTGCTGTTGACCAGCACGTAGATCCACCGGGTGCCGCCGTTGAACGGCACGGTGACGTAGACGACCGCGAGCACGGTGGTGACCGTCAAGTAGATCCACCACAGGTGGCGGGGCCCACTGGTCGAACGGCCGCTCATGCGCCGTCCTCGGCTTCGTGGGTCTGCACGGGGTACTTATCGGCGCGGAGCGGGCGGGCCCAAGGAGTCCGGGGAATGACGTAGCACCGGTAGCGTGATCGCCGTGGGTGACAACGCGGACCGGCGCCGGCCGCGCCGCGCCCGACGAGCGCGGCACCACGGTCTGGCCGGGCGGCCGTCAGCACTGCGAGCTGCCGCCGGAGCTCCGGGGCGGGTGGAGCCGGCGGTCCGGTCGGGTCACCGGTTCCTGATCAACCGGACCGACGAGCCCGTCGACCTGGGCATCGACGGCTTCCTCCCGCCCCGCGGCGTGCAGATCATCCCGCGCTGACGCCGCGCGGCGGCCGGCCGTCGCCGAGGTGCTAGCCGACGGCGGTCAGGAAGTCCGAGTAGAACAGGCCCAGGCCGGCTGCCACGCAGACGCCGGCGATGGTCCAGAACCGGACCACGATGTTGACCTCGCTCCACCCGGCCAGCTCGAAGTGGTGGTGCAGCGGCACCATCCGGAAGACCCGTTTGCCGGTGGTCTTGAACGAGACGATCTGGATCACCCAGGTGACCGTGATGATGACGAACAGCCCGCCGATCAGGATCGAGAGCAGCGTGGTGCGGGTCGCCACCGCGAGGCCGCCGATCAGGGCGCCGAGGCCGAGCGCGCCGACGTCGCCCATGAAGATCCGTGCCGGTGACGTGTTCCACCACAGGAAGCCCAGGCAGGCACAGGCCGCGGCCGCCGCGATCATGGAGATCTCCAGCGGATCCCGGACCTGGTAGCAGTAGTCGTTCGCGCGGGCGTAGGTGTCGTCGGCGCACCAGTGCCGGTACTGCCAGTAGCCGATCAGCGCGTACGCGCCGAGCACCAGCATCGACGCACCGGTGGCCAGGCCGTCGAGGCCGTCGGTGAGGTTCACGCCGTTCGACATCGCGGTGATCACGAAGACGAACATCATCACCGAGCCGACCTTGCCGACGTTCAGCCAGCTGATGTCCTGGATGAACGAGATGTGCTCGCTGGCCACGGTCTGGCCGTTGGTGCTCGCCACGTAGAGGGCGGCGATGCCGAACCCGGTGCCGATGATCACCTGGCCGAGCAGCTTGCCCTTGGCGGACAGGCCGTCGGAGTTCTTCTGGCGCACCTTGAGCAGGTCGTCGACGAATCCGACCGCGCCGCAGAAGACGAACAGCCCGAGCAGGACGAGCGCCGTCATGGTCGGCTTCGCCTGCGCGATCTGCCGGTCGGGCAGCGTGGTCAGCGCCAGGTGCCCGGCGACGTAGGCGAACAGGGTCGCCACGATGAACACCACGCCGCCCATCGCGGGGGTGCCCCTCTTGCCGTCGCTCGAGGCGAGCCCGAGGGACCGGATCGGCTGCCCGGCCTTCAGGGCGGTGAAGACCCGGATCGCCACCGGCGTGCCGAGCAGCGAGATGATGAACGCGACGGCCGCCGCGACGATGACCGCCCTCACCGGCGAGCCTCCCCGAGATCCGGATTACTCACGGCGTCCCCACCACGCAACGCGTGCTGGATAAGTAGGCATCAATGATCACGGTGCATGATCTTGCCAGCCGGGGGAAGCGCGAGTCGCTCAGGGACCCGGCGCCGCGCGGTGCCGCGTGAGACCACCGCGGCGCGTGGCCCACGGCGGGGCTCCACGGCCGTACCGGAAAAGGTTTTTCGTCTAAAAAGATGGACTATCCAGCTGGTAAGACTCCTGGTGAACTGGGGTTAGCTGGGCGAGTAGTTAATAGTTGATTTCCAGGATTGACAATCTACAGGCCTGGGCGGGACTCTGAGACCGTCGCCACACGCCGCCGGACCCGCGACCGGTCGGCGGGTGGTCCCCGCGGCGTTCCGGTGGTGCGTTCTCGTGCCCTAGTCCAGGGAGATGCATAGATGATCATCAAGAAGGTGCTGGCGGCTTCGGCTGTCGTGCTGAGCGTCGCGGTGGCCGGCTGCGGTGGTGGGTCCGGCGGCGGGCCGGCGACCGCGGCGGCGATCGAGCTGACCGAGACCACGCCGGCCGCGACCGGGGACGTCGACAGCGTCACCTGGGCGCTGCCGTCCGGTGAGCCGGCGTCGCTCGACCCGGCCCGGACCGGGGACTACTCGGCGAACACGGTCGGCACCAACCTCTGCGAGAGCCTGCTCCGGCTGAACACCGACTACTCGACGTCACCCGGCCTGGCCAGCGCGGTCACCCAGAAGGACGCCACCACCGTGGTGATCACCCTGCGGGACGGCGTGACGTTCTGGGACGGCGCGGCGCTGACCGCCGACGACGTGGTCTACAGCCTGAAGCGGAACATGGACCCGAAGCTGGCGTCCTACAGCGCGCACGTGTTCGCGAACGTCAAGACGATCGCCAAGACCGGCCCGCTCGAGGTCACGGTGACGTTCACCGCGCCGGACATGCAGTTCGTGCCGGACCTGGCCGGCGTGCCGGGCGCGATCATCGAGGAGAAGTACGCGACCACGGCGGCGGCCGGGTTCGGCACCGCGAGCGGCGGGCTGATGTGCACCGGGCCGTTCCGGCTGGACTCCTGGCAGAGCGGCCAGAAGATCACCCTGAAGCGGAACGAGACCTACTGGGACACCGCGCGCAAGGCCAAGGCGGCCAGCTTCCGGTTCGTGTTCCTGACCGACAGCAGCACGCTGACCAGCGCGTTGCTCTCCGGCGAGGTGGACGGCGTCTACGGCGCGCCGGCCGGCAGCATCGCCGCCCTGCAGAAGACCAGCGTGGGCAAGCTGTACTTCGGGCCGAGCACCGAGACGTTCAGCCTCGGCGCGGTCGCCACCGACGGCCCGGCCGCCGACCCGAGGATCCGCCAGGCGCTCGACCTGGCGATCGACAAGACCAGCTTCGTGACGAGCGTGCTCAAGGGCGCCGGTGAGCCGCTCAAGACGTTCACCCCGCCGATGGCCTGGAACGGCAGTCCGGCCAAGAGCGTCTACGACGCCGGGTACGCGGCCCTGCCGGACACCTCGAAGGCCGACCTGGCGAAGGCCGAGCAGCTGGTCGCCGACGCCTCGCCGAGCCGCACCGACCTGGTGATCGCGCTGCCGGCCGGTGACCAGTCACTGCTGCAGACCGCCACGATCGCGCAGGCCGCCGCCCAGCAGATCGGGCTGAAGATGACGATCAAGCAGTTGCAGGCGGCCGAGTTCGCCGGGCTGTTCTACGACCCGGCGCTGCGCAAGGGCATCGACTTCATCGCCACCACCGGGTATCTCGAGGTGCCGGGCGCGCTGTACTACGCGCCGGGCTTCGTGCTCAAGGGCGCGCTGTTCAACTGGACGAACTACGAGGACCCCGAGGTCACCGAGAACATCGTGACCGCGGTGTCGGCGACCGACCCGGCCGCGTCGGCGCGGGCGTTCGTGGCCGCGCAGGCGATCTTCGGGCCGGCCAAGCTGCAGATCACCCTGGCCGAGTCGTACAACCGGCTGTTCCTGAACAAGCGGGTCACCGGGGCGCCGGCGTCGTTCTCCTACATCAGTTCGGCCTGGGCCGCGCAGGTGGGCACCGCATGATCTGGTTCGTGGCCCGGAAGCTCGGCGGGATGCTGGCCACCGTCGCGGTCGCCAGTGTGGTCATCTTCGGGGCGCTCTACCTGGCACCGGGGGACCCGGCGAGCATCCTGGCCGGCGGGCACGAGGTCACGCCGGCGACGATGGCCGCGATCCGCGCGCAGTACCACCTGGACGACCCGTTCTGGGTGCAGTACGGGCGCTGGCTCGGTGGCCTGCTCACCGGTGACCCGGGCACGTCGATGGTGCTCAAGGAGCCGGTCACCACGCTGATCTCGGCGCGGCTGGGCACCACCGCGCTGCTGGTGGCGTACGCCTCGGTGTTGATCCTGGTGATCGGGGTGGTGTCCGGTGTCCTCGCCGGAGCGGCCGGCAAGGTCGTCGACGGCGCGCTCACGGTGGTCACCACGATCCTGATGGCGGCGCCGGCGTTCGTGGCCGCGATCCTGCTGATCTGGATCTTCGCGACCAAGCTGTCCTGGTTCCCGGTCTTCGGCTCCGGCGAGGGGTTCGGGGACCGGATCCACCACTTGACGCTGCCGGCGCTCGCGCTCAGCGGCGGCTACCTCGCCTACGTCAGCCGGATCACCCGCACCGAGGTCCGCGCCGAACTCGCCGCCGACCACGTGGCCGCGGCCCGGGCGCGGGGCCTGCCGCGCCTGGCGGTGCTGCGCCGGCACGTGCTGCGCAACGCCGCGCCGCCGATCCTGGCGGTCTCCGGGGTGACCGTGGCCGGGCTGTTCGCCGGCACCGCGGTGGCCGAGCAGGCGTTCGGGGTGAGCGGGCTCGGCTCGCTGCTGGTGCAGAGCGCGGCCCGGCAGGACCTGGTGGTGGTGCAGGTGCTGTCGCTGCTGCTGGTGTCGGCGTTCGTGGTGGTCAACATGCTGGTCGACGTGCTGAACGCGGTCCTTGACCCGCGGCTGGTGACGGCATGACAGTCGTTTCTTCGACGCGAAATGTTCGATTCATGCCAGCGGCGTCGGCGATCGTCTGCGCTCTGGTCGTGCTGGTGGCGATCCTCGCTCCGTGGATCACACCGCACGACCCGACCGCCGTCGACCCGCTGAACGCGTACGCCCCGTTCAGCGGTGACCATCCGCTGGGAACCGACGACCTGGGCCGTGACCTGTTGTCCCGGCTGATGGCCGGCGCCCGCACCAGCCTGGCCGGTCCGCTGATCGTGGTCCTCGCGGCCGGCACCGCCGGCACCGCGCTCGCGGTGACCGCGGCCTGGTTCCGCGGCTGGTTCGACGCGGCGGTCTCCCGGCTGCTCGACATCCTGTTCGCGTTCCCCGGGCTGGTCCTGGCGATCACCGTGGCGGCGATCTTCGGGGCCGGGTTCACCGCGCCGGTGGTCGCGCTGTCACTGGCCTTCGTGCCGATGATCGCCCGGGTGATGCGGGCCGCGGCGCTGCGTGAGCGGAACCTGCCGTACATCGAGGCGCTGCGGGTGCAGGGATTCTCCGGATGGCACATCTGCCTGCGGCATCTGCTGCCGAACCTGGCGCCGCTGCTGGTGGTCCAGGCCGCGATCGGTTTCGGGTACGCCATGATCGACCTGGCCTCGATCTCCTTCCTCGGCCTCGGCCTGCAACCACCGGCCGCGGACTGGGGCCTGATGATCGCGAACGGTCAGCCGTCCATCCTGGCGGGTTTCCCGCAACAGTCCATCGAGGCCGCCGTCGCCGTGGTGATCACCGTGGTGGCCTTCACCGTGGTCGCCGAGCGGCTGGCCGAACGATTCGGCGGAGGTGTCCGGTGACGATGCTGGAGTTCGACCACCTCCGGGTGGAGATCAACGGCCGCCCGATCCTGCGGGACGTCACCCTGTCGGTGGCGGCCGGGGAGGCCGTCGGCCTGGTCGGCGAGTCCGGTTCGGGCAAGTCGATGACGGTCAAGTCGGTGCTGCGGCTGCTGCCACCGGGCGCCCGGGCCACCGGGACGGTCCGGTTCGGCGACACCGACGTGCACACGCTGGACGGCGCCGGGCTGCGCCGGATGCGCTCGGAGGACGTGGCGATGGTCTTCCAGGACCCGCGGGCCACCGTCAACCCGGTCCGGACGATCGGCGACTTCCTCAC
Organism: Actinoplanes awajinensis subsp. mycoplanecinus; assembly: GCF_001509495.1. Lineage (NCBI taxonomy): Bacteria > Bacillati > Actinomycetota > Actinomycetes > Micromonosporales > Micromonosporaceae > Actinoplanes > Actinoplanes awajinensis. The sequence goes on from NZ_LLZH01000004.1 coordinate 28,495, forward strand.
CGAGGTGCTGCGTGACCAGGGTGTCAGTCGTTCCGACGCGCGGACGCGGGCGGCCGGGCTGCTCGCCGACGTCGGTGTCGACCACGTCGCACGGCGGCTGCGCCAGCGCCCGCACGAGCTCTCCGGCGGCCTGCTGCAACGGGTGGTGATCGCGGCCGCGCTGGCCACCTCGCCGAAGCTGATCCTGGCCGACGAGCCGACCACGGCGCTGGACGTCACCACCCAGGAGGAGGTGGTGGCGATCCTCAACGAGCGGCGCCGCGAGCACGGCAGCGCGCTGCTGTTCATCTCGCACGACCTGGAACTGGCCGCCGCGGTGTGCGACCGGATCGCGGTGATGTACGCCGGGGAGATCGTCGAGGTCCTGCCCGCCGACCGGCTGCACGAGGACGCCCGGCACCCGTACACGCAGGCACTGCTGCGCTCGCGGCCCGGGACGGTGGCGCCGGGGGAGCGGCTGGCGACCGTGCCGGGGTCACCGCAGTCGGCGTTCGACGCGCCGGCCGGGTGTGTCTTCGCCGACCGGTGCCCGCAGGCGGCCGGTCCGTGCCGGGACGTCCGCCCGGCGCTGCTGCCGATCGACTCCGGACTGGCCGCCTGCCACCTTCTTCCCAGGGAGACGCCGAGTGTTGCTTGAGGTACGTGACCTGCGCAAAGTGTTCAAGGGGCAGTTCGTCGCGGTGGACGGGGTGAGCTTCTCGGTGCCGACCGGCGGGTCCCTCGCCGTGGTGGGGGAGTCCGGCTCGGGCAAGACCACGTGCGCGCGGATCATCACGGGGCTGGCGAAGGCCACCTCCGGGACGGTGACGATCGAGGGCGAGCGCCGGGCGTCGACGGTGCAGATGGTGTTCCAGGACCCGTACCAGTCGCTGGACCGCCGGCAGACCGTGACGAGCTGCCTCGACGAGGTGCTCGCCCACCACACCACGCTCGACCGGGCCGGGCGCGCCGCCCGGAGCGCCGAGCTGCTGAACCTGGTCGGGCTGGACGAGCGGCACGGCCCGGTGCTGCCCCGGGCGCTCTCCGGCGGGCAGCGGCAGCGGGTGGCGATCGCCCGGGCCCTGGCCGCCGACCCGAAGCTGCTGGTGCTCGACGAGGCGGTGGCCGCGCTCGACGTGTCGATCCAGGCGCAGATCCTGAACCTGTTGGTCGACGCGCGGGCCGCGACCGGGGTGGCGTACCTGTTCATCACCCACGACCTGTCCGTGGTGCAGCACGTCTGCGAGGACGTGGTGGTGATGCACCGCGGCCGGGTGGTCGAGTCCGGCAAGGTGGCAGACGTGCTCTCCGCGCCTGCCGACCCGTACACGAAGAAGTTGATCGGATCGGTCCCGCGCCCGGGCTGGGTGCCGACCCGGGAGGTCAACCGTGTCTGCTGAGCCGTTCCAGCAGGGACTCCGCGGCGGCGCGGACCAGGCCGCCGGAGGCCACCGGCAGCTGCAGCTCGGCCATCATCGAGTTGCCCATCGCCAGGCACCACAGCCCGTACGCGACGGCGCGCCGCGCTCCCGGGGAGGCCTCCGGGTGTTCCGCGGCGAGCGCGTCCTCGACCGACTGGATCGCCTGCGTGTAGTGGGTCTGCATGACGACCCGGATGCGCTCGTCGGCGATCCCCGCGGTGATCAGCTCGCGGATCACCGTGTCGTCGTCGCTGATCGGCAGGAAACCCGTGCTGAACAGGTAGTCCATCACGATCGGCAGCTTGTCGCGGCCGTCCGCACCGGCGATCCGGCCGATGAACTCGGCCTCGTACCCGGAGTAGAGCCAGTTCGCGAACTTCTGCAGCAGGTCGTCGCGGTTGCCGACGTAGTGCCGCACGTGGCTGCGGCTCAGCCCGGACTCCTCGGCGACCCGTTCCAGGGTCGTCCCGGCGAGACCGTGTTTCTGCAGGCAGCGCGCGGTGGCCTGCATGATCTGTTCGGTCCGCTCGGCTGCCATGCTCGGCCGGCCCATCCCCGCCCCCTCCGGTCGGTTTCCCTCAGCCTAATTGATTGTCATTTCGGAAAAGAAAACGAGGGCCGTCATGCCTGAACTCCCCGACCCCCGCCTGGTCTTCGTCTTCGAGGCCCGGGTCGACGTGGCCGAGACCCGGCACGTCGGCCGTGGCCCGGACGAGGTCCTGATGTTCACCCCGATCACCGGCGGCACCGTCTCCGGCCCCCGCCTGAACGGCACGGTCCTGGCCGGCGGCGGCGACTGGTCGGTGACCCGCGGACAGGTGACCGAGCTAGACGCCCGGTACCTGCTGCAGGCCGACGACGGCAGCGTGATCGACATCGACAACCGCGGCTTCTGGCGGGCCACCCCGGAGATCGACGCGCGGGTCGAGGCCGGCGAGGACATCCCGGAGACCGAGTACTACTACCGCACCAGCCCGAAGTTCAGCACCGACGCACCGGCACACGCGTGGCTGAACTCCTCGGTCTTCGTGGGGCTGGCCCGCGGCGAGGCCGGCCAGGTCTGCATCCGCTTCTTCGAGGTGCTCTGATGACCATCTCCGTCCAGCGCACCGGCCCCGGGCCGGTCTCTCCCTCGGCGACCCAGCACATGGTGCGGATGCGCGACGGTGTCCGTCTGGCCACCGACGTCTACCTTCCCGTAGATCCGCAGCCCGGCCCGGTCATCCTGACCAGGCTTCCGTACGACAAGTGCGGCGAGTACACGTTCATGCCCCGGGTGGCCGCCTACTTCACCGCCCGTGGTTACACCATGGTGGTGCAGGACGTCCGCGGGAAGTTCCGGTCCGAGGGCGAGACCCTGCTCTTCGTCAACGAGGCGTACGACGGCCACGACACCCTCGACTGGATCGTCCAGCAGGAGTGGTCGGACGGCGTGGTCGGGATGTGGGGCGACTCGTACTACGGCTTCACCCAGTGGGCCGCCGCCTCCACCGGGCATCCGGCGCTGCGCGCGATCGCGCCCCGGGTCACCGGCACCCGCCTCGGCGAGCTGCCCGGGCCGGTCCCGGGGCAGCGCACCCACGACACCGAGATGGGCGTAGCCCGGGTGTACCCGCTCAGCATGTTCCACGATCAGGACATGCTCGAGTGGGAGTTCGACTGGACGCGGCGCCCCCTCGCGGCGCAGGTCGAGGAGTTCTTCGCGACGGTCGGCAGCCGCTCGGCGTCGTACGACGTGTGGTTCCCGCACCCGGTCACCCTGCGCCGCTTCCCGGCCGGCAGCCCGTTCGACGCGCCACCGGTGCCGGTGCTGATGACCATCGGCTGGTGGGACAACTGCGCGCCGTGGTCCTGGCACGACCACCGGGAGATCCAGCGCCGCCCGGCCTGGGCGCGCAACGAGTACCTGCTGCTCGAGGCGATCGACCACGAGAACCACAGCCACTTCGAGCTCGACCCGCTGGTCCGGACGGCCGACTCGGACGCCGCGCTGCCCCGGTACCTGGACCCGGCGATCGAGTTCTTCGACGTCTTCCTGCGCGGGCAGGACCGGGACCTGCCGCGGGTGCGCTGGCAGCTGGCCAACTCCGGCGACCCGGCCCACCGCACCGACGTCGCCTGGCCACCGCCCGCGGCGCACGAGATCGTCCTGCGCCCGGCCGGTGCCGCCGCGGCCGCGGGCGCCGCGCCCGGCGGCTCCCTGACCGCCGCACCGACCGGCTCGTTGACCACCGCGCCGGCGGAGACCGCGACCTGGATCCACGACGCCGCCGACCCGGTGCCGTCCCCGGTCGCCGACGCGTTCTCGTTCCTCGCCGAATACCCGGACGAGCGGCACCTCGCCGACCGCCCGGACGTGCTCGCGTTCACCGCCGCCCCGGTCACCGCGCCGCTCGACCTGGCCGGCCCGATCCGGCTGCGCGCCACGGCCGGCTCGGACGGCCCGGAGATGGACCTGTTCGCCCGGCTCCTCGACGTCGCACCGGACGGCACGGCCAAGCTGATCGCTCGCGGACAGCAGACCATCCTCGACCCCGGCGCCGCGTTCGCCGTCGAGCTCGACCTGGGCCACGTCGGGTACCGGCTGCCGGCCGGGCACGCCCTGCGGCTCACCGTGGCGAGCAGCGACGCGCCGGAGTTCGTGCCCGCGCCGGGCACCGGCGAGCACCGCTGGCTGGCCGTCACGACCGTCCCGAACCGGCAGCGGCTCCGGCTCGGCGAGACCGCGCTGACCTGCACGGTCCTCTCTGAAGGAAAGGCACCACGATGAACAACCTGACCGCCACCGAGATCGCCGGCGGGGTGCGCCGCGGCACGTTCACCGCGGCCGCCGTCGTGGACGCCTCCCTGGCCCGGATCGGTGCGGTGAACCCGCAGGTCAACGCGGTCACCGTGGTCCTCGCCGAGCAAGCCCGGGAGGCGGCCGCGGCGCTCGACGCCCGGATCGCCGCCGGGCAGGACCCGGGCCCGCTCGCCGGGGTGCCGATCTCGGTCAAGGAGAACATCGACCTGACCTGGTCGGCGACCACGTCCGGGCTGCCGTTCGCGGCCGGCAACGTGCCGGCGGCCAACGCCACGTTCGTCGACAAGCTCCTGGCCGCCGGCGCGATCCCGGTCGCCCGCGGGAACATGCCGGACATCGGCCTGCGCTGGGACACCGACAACGACCTGTTCGGCCGCACGGTCAACCCGTGGGACGACACCCGGGTGCCGGGCGGCTCCAGCGGCGGCGACGCGGTCGCGGTCGCCACCGGCATGGTCGCCGCCGGTCTCGGCAACGACTACGGCGGCTCGCTGCGGCTGCCCGCGCACGCCGCCGGGATCACCGCGCTGCGCACCTCGGCCGGTCGGGTGGCCGCGCCGTCCCGGAGTGTCGAGCCGCTGCCGCTGTCGATTCAGCACATGGCGGTGAACGGTCCGCTGGCCCGCTCGGTCGCCGACCTCGACCTGCTCTTCGGCGTGATGCACGGCGCCGACGACGTCGACCCGCTGAGCGTGACCGTCGAGCACCCGTCCGGTTATGCCGGTCCGCGCCGGGTCGCGGTCACCGTCGACCCGGCCGGGTGGGGCGTCGACCCGCAGACCGCGTCGGCGGTCCGGGCTGCGGCGGCCGCGCTCGCCGCGGCCGGCTGGGACGTCGAGGAGGTCGAGCCGCCGTCGGTGGACCGCTGCGCCACCCTCTGGCGTCAGCTCTCCTCGACCGAGAACGCACCCATGCTGCTGACGCCGGGGATCTTCCCGGGCCCGCTGTCGGCCGGCACCGTCCAGTACTTCAAGGACAACATCGTCGACGTCGAACTCCTGGACACCTCGGCGGCCTACCAGGGCGCCTGGGCGGAGCGTTTCGTGCACGCCGCCGCGTGGCGCGCGTTCCACGCCCGCTACCCGATCGTTCTCGGTCCGGTCACCACCCAGCCGATGCCGCTGATCGGTTTCGACCTGTCCGGCCCGGCCGCCACCACCGCACTCTGGAAGGCCCACCGCCTGCTGGTCACCGCGAACTTCCTCGGCCTGCCCGCGGTCGCCGTCCCGACCGGCGTCACCGGCCGCCGCCCGCTCGGCGTCCAGGTCATCGCCCGGCTGCACGGCGAGCACATCGCCCTGGCCGCCGCCCGCGACCTGGAGGATGCGTTCCCACCGATCCGACCGTTTTAGATCAACCCCATACGGTACGAACTCGGGCCATCACGAGAGCAGCAGCGGAGTCCCGGGCCTCCCCGCGACGCAGTCCCACCCCCGACCGCTGCGCGACGCACGGGTGTATCCCGGGCCCCGCGACGCCCGCCGCACTCCGGGCCGCAACGCGGCTCCCGGTCTCGGCTGGGCGGTTTCAAGGGGTCGTTGCAACACGAGGGTTAGCTGGTGGTGGTGAGGAGTGTAGCGAGGCGTTCGGCGGGGGTGTCCCAGCCGAGTGTTTTGCG
>NZ_LLZH01000005.1:0-34285 GCF_001509495.1 Actinoplanes awajinensis subsp. mycoplanecinus
AACCCCCCCCGAAACCCCCCCCCCCCCCCAATCCTCGCCATCCCCCCCGAGCCGCTCCAGATCCCCCCGCAACCCCCCCGCCCGCAGCTCCCCAACCTCCCCGCGATCCCCCGCCGCAGCCGCCCGCAACCCCCAGCTCCCCATGATCAAAACCTACCCCGCCCCACCCCGAGGGCCCCTCAACCCTTTCCGGTACGCCCACGGTGCCCCGCCCGCAGGCCACGTCCCGCCCATGAGGCGCACGCGACACCGCATCCACCCCGGACCGCCCGGCGCCTCACGCCCCTCGGCTGGTCCTCAGGAGTGCCTCCAGTGCGTCGAGGCACCCCTGAGGACCAGCCGGATCCAGCCGGCCCTCGCCGGACCGGTGCCACCCACCACGCCGGACCGGTGCCACCCACCACGCCGACGCGAGTCCCAGCCCCGGCTGGCCGTGAGTGCCGTTATGCCCCCTCCACAAGGGCCCCCAGCGCCAGCCGACGAGTTCGCCTAGCTGGTGACCCGATCCGCACGCGGGCGGGCCGCCTTGCGGGCGCGGGGCGTCTTGGCCGCGACGGCCTTTACCGGTGCGGGTGCCGGTGCGGGGTGCAGCGTTAGGCGGTCGGGAGTGCCGGCCGGGCGGGTCTTGGCCACGAACGCGTGCCGGGCGGCGGCGAAACCGGACCGGTCGGCGAACATGTCGTGACTCATCTCGGCCAGCTCCCGGGCCTCGTACGCCTCGACCGGCAGCCAGTCCCGGGCCAGCGCGGCCCGCTTGCCGTCGTGCAGGTACCGGCCCTCCGGCGGAGCGGCACACCGGCCGGCCAGCGCGGTCAGCCAGGCCCGGTACTCGTCCGGGTCCCTCGGGCCGACCTGGTCGACCAGTCCCATCCCGAGCGCCTGCTCGGCGCTGACCGGCAGCTTCTCGTCCAGCAGCCGGGCGGCCTGCTCGGCGCCGACCCGCCGCTGCAGGGTGAGGGTGTGCAGCTCGGAGCCGTACAGGCCGATGTCGTAGTACGGGTTGAGCACGATGCCGGCCCGGGCCGCGACGACGTCGGCGCCCAGACCGAGCATCACCCCGCCGGCGCCGGCGCTGCCCGCGTACCCGGCGACGACGGTCTGCCCGGCGCAGCCGAGGATCTCCCGGCACACGTCGTTGATCGCCCGGATGTTCGCCCAGGCCGCCGCGGCCGGGTCGGCTGCCGCCTCGGCCACGTTCAGGTGGATGCCGTTGCTGAACGCGTCGGTGCCGCTGATCAGCACCAGCACCGTGGTGTCCTGGGCGGCCGCGTGCCGCAGCACGGTCAGCAGCCGGTCGCAGTGCGCCCGGGCCATCGCGCCGTTGTAGAAGTCGAACTCCACCCAGCCGACCGGGCCCTCGCGCCGGTAGCGGACCCGCCGGGGCGCGCCGTCGGTCGCCGGCACGCCCGCCAGCTCGGCGGCCAGCACCGTGGTGGCGGGCAGCTTGACGCTGCGCTGCGCGGTGGCCGCTCGCAGGTGGCCGAGCCAGACGCTGCCGTCGCCGGTCGCCACCAGCACCGCGTCCTCGTGGTGGCCGAGCAGCGTGCCGGGAACCGCGTCGGCGGCCGGGCCCGGGTGCGCGTCGTAGGCGTAGACGTCGCGGCCGGCCACCGTCGTACGCATGCCGGGTGAACCGTCAGCGGCCCGGACCGCACGGACCACCTCGAGGGTCGCATGGTTCCAGGCGAAGCCGCGGTCGGGCTGGCGCATCGGCGGCCGCAACCGGGCGCCGGGGACCTCGACCGGCATCGCCTCGGCCGGCACCGGCAGGAACGCCGGATCGGCGGCCTTCGCCACCACCTCGAGAATGCACTGCACGGCGGCGTCCGCGACCGGCCCGTTGTAGAGCGCGGACTTGCGCGGGGCGCCGGCCGGCATCGGGAAGGTACGGGTGGCCCAGATCGGGCCGGCGTCCATCTCCTCGACGGCCTGCAGCGCGGTGACCCCCCACCGGGCCGCGCCCTCGCTGATCGCCCAGTCCAGCGACGACGGCCCGCGGTCGCCGACCGGACCCGGGTGGATGATCACGGTGCGCCACTGCTGCCACACCTGCGCCGGGACCCGATCCTTGAGGAACGGGCAGACGATCAGATCCGGCGCGGCCGCCCGCACGCCCGCGGTGATCTCCGCTTCGGTGGTGGCGAGCAGCACGCCGACGTCGTGACCGGCGTCGCGCAGGGTGCACCACGCCCGCTGACTGAGTCCGTTGAATGCCGACACGAGTAAGAGAATTCGCATTTACCGTTTCCCCGGGAAAGAATTTTCGAGTGAACCTACTCCAGCTCAGAGCGGGTTAACCGGTCATTCACCCGTTCGCTGGAATGCTCAATTGATAAAGACCGGGAAAAGGGTCCGCTGGCCATTCGATAACCAGAAATGACCAAAAGGACCGTATCCCGGCTCAGGTCCGGTCTCCGGTGGCCGACCAGCGGGCCGTCACCGCCCGGCCTGGACAAACGCGTATCCGAGCCCGGCGCACCGCGTAGCGTCGAGATCATGGGCGGGCGGGATCCGATCGCCGCCACGCGTGGCGGGCCGAGGCGTCGTTCCGTGCTCGTGGTCGCCCTGGTCGTCCTGCTCGGGATGATCGGAACAGGTCTGGCGTCGTTCGCGCTGCACCAGGAGTCGCAGCGCTGGGGTGATCAGGCCTTCGAGCAGAAGCAGGACGTCATCACCCAACTGGTGGCGGCCGAGCTGTTCCAGTACGCGTTCACCATCGCCGACCTGGCCGCCTCCGTCGGCGCACAGTCCGAGCTGACCGCGGGTGACTTCGCGGCGCTCACCGCGCAGCTCAACGGCCTGCGGCTGCCCGGGGCGGTCGCGGTCAGCTACATCGTGCCGGCGACCACCGCGACCACACCCGCGCTGCAGGCCCGGTGGCGGGCCCTGGGCAACCGCAGGCTGACCCTGAGCCACGGCGCCACCGCCCGGGACGAGTTCTTCTACCCGGTGCTCGGCCGCGAACTCGACGGCCGGCCGCCGGAGCTGGGCCGGGACCTGCAGGACACCCCCGCGATCGTCGACGCGCTGCGCACCTCACGGTCGGCCGGCGGGATCACCTTCAGCGAGCCGTACCTCCCGGCCGGGAGCACCGAGCAGTCCTTCGTGATCGTCTCCGCGGTGACCTCGACGGCGCCCGCGTCGCAGGCCGGCCAGTTCGAGGGCTGGGTGACCATGACCTATCACGGCCGCAACTTCCTCGGCCCGGGCCTCGGCATCATCGGCGGCGAGCAGGTCGCCATCGCGTTCGCCGACATCACCGGCCCCGAACCGATCACGCTCGCGACCTGGGAACCGGACGTCGCGGTCGACACCTCGATGCCACCGCGGCTGATCCCGATCCCGATCCTGCAGCACCGCTGGCGGCTCACCGTCCGGCCCACCCTGCAGCTGCTGCCGACCGCCGAGGCCTGGCTGGCCCGCGGCGCGGCCGGCATCGGCACGCTGATCACCCTGCTGCTCGCCGCGCTGACCGCGTCCGTCGTCACCTCCCGGGACCGGGCGCTGCGGCGGGTCGACCAGGCCACCGCCGAGCTGCGCGACGACATCACCCGCCGGGAGGCCGTCGAGGAGCAGCTGCGCACCCGCGAGGCCGAGCTGGTCGGCTTCGCCGGTGTGGTCGCCCACGACCTGCGCAGCCCGCTGACCAGCGTGATCGGGTACTCCGAGCTGATGGCGACGATGGAGGACGACCCGCTCTCGGCCGCCCAGCGCGGCCGGCTGAGCCGGGTCCAGAACAGCGCCGTCCGGATGCGCACGCTCATCGACGATCTGCTCGCCTACGCGACCGCCGACAACACGACACTGAAGCTGACCGAAATCGATCTCAACGCCCTGGTGGATGACATCGTCGCGGAACGTCTCGGCGACGGGACTCCGGAGCAGACCATTATTTCGTACGCCGATCTGCTGACCGTCTGTGGTGACCCGGGTCAGATCCGCCAGGTCCTGGACAACCTGATCGGCAACGCCGTGAAGTACACCCCGCCCGGCCGGCCCGCCGAGGTGACCGTCAGCGCGACCAGGCCGGACCCGGCGACGTGCCGCGTCGAGGTGGCCGACCGTGGCATCGGCATCCCCGAGGAGCAGCGCGGTGAGGTCTTCAACGCGTTCATGCGGGCCGGCGGCAGCGAGGGCTACCAGGGCACCGGGCTGGGCCTGGCCATCGTCTGGCGCATCGTGGAACGCCACGGCGGCCGGGTCGGCGTCGAGGCTAACCCGGGCGGCGGCACCCGCTTCTGGTTCACCCTCCCGGCCCGCTGACCTGCTCAGTCCTCCAGGGGGTGCCCGTCGAGCAGGGTGCGCAGCCGGGCCAGCGCGCGGGCGTTGCCCATCTTGACCACCGACGCGGACACCCCGAGGATCGTGGCGACCGTCTCCACGCTGTGGTCCTCGGCGTGCCGCAGCACCAGGATCGCCCGGTCCCGCACCGGCAGCCGGGCCAGCGCGTCGACGAGCGTGACCCGCAGCTCCGGCTTGTCCGCCCACCGGAGCTTGAAGCTCTCGTACGCCTGCTCCTTGGTGTCGAAGGCGCGCAGCTGAATCCGGCTGTCGGTGTCGAGCTTCGCCACGAGCGCCATCCGTTGCTTGTCCGTCGTGCCGTCGCGGAGGAACAGGACCACGTCGGTGGCGGTCTGCTGATCCGGCTGCTGGGTGCAGGACGGCGCGGTGGCCGGCGCCATCGCGGCCTCGAGCGTGACCGGCGGGTTCTCCGGCGTGCGCGGGCCCGGCAGCAGGGCCACCCCGGCGCCGACGCCGAGCACCGCGACCACACCGGCCGCCATGCCCACGCCGGCCAGCCGCTGACGCCGATGGCGGATCCGGCCGCCGTCGGCGATGGCGGCGCGCGCCAGCTCACCGGGGTCAGCCCCGGGGTCACCGCTCACCGCCGTGTCGAATTGCTGTCGCAGGTCCTGGTCCACGTCGCTCCTCGCGGTGCCGTCCGGGTCTCTGCCGGTTATGACTGGGCGGAGACCCGATCCGGTCACACGCGAGAGTGTCAGGGCTGGAAATAGCGGTCGAGAGCCCAGTCGGCGACGGCCACACCGACAGCGACTCAGGCGAGCAGCTCCCGGGCGGTGCGCGGTGCGCGGCCGAGCAGCTTGCCGAGCAGCGGGTCGACGCCGGCGAAGAAGCCCCGGTCCGCCGCCTGGTAGAAGCCGAGCAGGAAGCGCGCCATGAACTCCGGCGTGCCCTGGGCGAGCTGCGCCGCGAGCCACTCGTCCTCGGGCAGCACCTGGCAGGTGATCTCCCGGCCGGTCAGCTCGGAGGCGGCCAGGGCCAGGTCGGCGAAGGTCGGCGCCTCGGCCGCGGTGAGCGTGACCGGGCCGTCGTAGCCGCCGTCCGACGCGAGGACGACCGCGGCCGCCTCGGCCGAGTCCTCCCGGGCCGTCCAGGACACCGGGCCGTCGCCGGGCACCACGATCACGCCAGTCTCCCGCCACGAACCGGCCAGCCAGGTGAGGCTGTGCGCGTAGAACCCGTTGCGCAGCGACGTCCAGGCGACGCCGGACGCGTCGAGCAGGGCCTCGGTCTCGGCGTGGTGACGCCCCGGCACGAACGGGTTGTCCAGGGCGGCGGCCTGGTGACTGGTGTAGAGGATGCGCCCGACCCCGGCGGTGACGGCCGCGTCGATCGCGGCGCGGTGCAGGCTCACCGCGTCGGCCTTCGGGTCGCTCGACGACACCAGCAGCAGCTGGTCGGCGCCCTCGAACGCGCCGGGCAACGAGGCCGGGTCGGCGTAGTCGCCGTGCCGCACGGCCACGCCGCGCCCGGCGAACCGCTCGGCCTTGGCGACGTCCCGGACGGCGACCGCGACGTCGGTGGCCGGGACGAGCTCGAGGAGGTGATCGACGGTGGCGCCGTTGAGCGCGCCGGTGGCACCGGTGATGACGATCATGGGAGAACTCCAGGTGTTATCGGTGGTTACGTTTCGACGCTAACACTGGAATCACAGCGATAACAACCATCCGCTAACATCGGAAACGTGCAACCCACCACTCGATCGCGCCTGGTCGATGTCGCCGCCCACCTGCTGGCCACCGAGGGACCCGACGCGGTCACCACCCGCTCGGTCGCGCTCGCCGCGGGCGTGCAGGCGCCGGCCATCTACCGGCTGTTCGGCGACAAGAACGGCCTGCTGGATGCGGTCGCGGAGCACGGTTTCGCCAGCTACGTGGCACAGAAACCCCCGATGGGTACGGATGACGACCCCGTCGAGGGCCTGCACGCCGGGTGGACCCTGCACGTCGGCTTCGGCCTGGCGAACCCGGCCCTGTTCCGCCTGATGCACACCGCCGCGCGCACCCCGGCCGGCCAGGCCACCGTCGACTCCGGCACCGCCGTGCTGCGCCGGCGGGTCCAGTTGGTCGCCCGGGCCGGCCGCCTGCGCGTCCCGGAACGCCGCGCCGTCGACCTGATCCACGCGGCCGGCACCGGCGTGGTCTTCGCCCTGATCGAGCAGCCGCCCGACGAGCGGGACGAGACGCTGGCCGACCTGGCCTGGGAGGCGCTCTGCCGCACCCTGCTGACCGATCCCCCGGCCGCCGAGATCCCCGGCCCGGTCGCGGCGGCGGTCACGTTGCGCGCCGCCGCTCCGGGCCTGGTGGCGCTGACCCCGGCCGAGCGCACCCTGCTCGCCGACTGGCTGGACCGCGTGGCCCGGCACGACGCGCCCTGACCGGGTTCAGCCCTGGGCCGCCGCGAGTTCCGGGGCCGGCTCGGTCGCGGCGAGCCGCTTGGTGAGCCGTTCGCCCTCGACGTCCACGTTCGGCAGGATCCGGTCGAGGGGCCGGGGTAGCCACCACGCCGCCTTGCCCAGCAGGGAGAGCACCGCCGGCACCATCGTCATCCGTACCAGAAAGGCATCGACGGCGACGCCGAAGGCGAGCCCGAAACCGAGCGACTTGATGATGGTGTCGTCGGCCAGGATGAAACCCGCGAAGACGCTCATCATGATCAGAGCGGCCGCGGTGACCACCCGGGCGCCGTGCCGCATGCCGCTGATCACCGCGTCGTCCGGGGACGCGCCGTGCACGAACTCCTCGCGGGTCCGGGTGACCAGGAAGACCTCGTAGTCCATCGCGAGACCGAAGAGGATGCCGATCAGGAAGATCGGCATGATGCTCACGATCGGCCCGGTGGACTGCAGACCGAGCAGGTCGGCGAGGTGGCCCTGCTGGAAGATGAAGACCAGCCCGCCGAAGGCCGCGGCGACGCTGAGCAGGAAGCCGGCCGTCGCCTTGAGCGGCACCAGCAGACTGCGGAACACCAGCATGAGCAGGATGAATGCGAGACCGACGACGATCGCCAGGTACGGCACCAGCGCCTTGGTCAGCTTGTCGGAGACGTCGATGTTGACCGCGGTGGTGCCGGTGACCGCGACGTCCAGCGGCAGCGCGCGGATCGACTGGACCAGGTTCTTGGTGGCCTCGCTGGTCGGCGCGCTCCTCGGGATCACGGTCAGCATCGCGGTGTCGCCGGCCTTGTCCAGCACCGGTGCGGTGACCAGCACGACGTCGTCCAGTGCGCCGATCGCCTGCTTGACCCGGGCGGCCTCGGCGCCGCTGGTCACGATCACCAGGGGGCCGTTGAAGCCGGCGCCGAATCCCGCGGCGAGCCGGTCGTAGGCCTGGCGCTGGGTGGAGTCGACGGCGGCGCTGCTGTCGTCGGGCAGCGCCAGGCGCAGGTCCAGGGCCGGCAGCGCGACCAGGGCGATCACCCCGAGCGGCAGCACCACGGCGAGCACCCGGTGCCGCAGCACGGCCCGCGCCCAGCGCTCCCCGAACGGCACCGCCGCGGCCGTCGCCGGCGACGCCGACTTCGACGCCGACGTCGGTCGGGGAAGGATCCGGCGGCCGGCGAAGCCGAGCACCGCGGGCACCAGGCTCAGCGTGACCAGGACGGCGACCGCGACCGTGCCGGCCGCCGCCCAGCCCATCGCGGCGAGGAACGGCACACCGGTCACCGACAGCGCGGCCAGCGCGATGATCACGGTGAGGCCGGCGAAGACGACAGCGGAACCGGCGGTCCCGGTCGCGCGCCCGGCGGCCTCCTCACCGTCACGGCCGGCCGCGAGCTCGTGGCGGAACCGGGAGACCACGAACAGCGCGTAGTCGATGCCGACGGCCAGGCCCAGCATGGTCGCGAGGGCGGACGTCGAGCCGGACAGGTCGAAGAACCCGGTGGCGATCTTGATGCTGAGCATGCCGATGCCGACCCCGGCCGCCGCGGTGAGCAGCGGCAACCCGGCCGCGACCAGCGAGCCGAACGTGATCAGCAGGACGAACGCGGCGACCAGGATGCCGATCCCCTCGGCGGTGTGGCTCTCCTCGGTGGTCTCGGTGACCTCACCGGAATACGCCACCTGGATCCCGGCGGACGTCGCGGTGTCCCCGGCCGCCTGCATGGCCGTCCGGTCCGCCACGCTGACCTCGGTCGCGGCCACCGCGTAGGTCACCGTCGCGTACCCGGTGCGCAGGTCCGGCGCGACCGTCTTGGCCGCGAACGGATCGGTCACCGAGGCGACCCCGGGCGCCTTCGCCAGCTGCGCGACCGCCGTCTCGATCGCGGCCCGCTGTGCGGTTCCGGTCAGCTTCGTGTCACCGGTGACGGTGAAGACCACCTTCGCCGAGGCAGCGTCCGTCCTACCGCCGAAATTCTTCTCCAGTACGTCCATGGCCCGCGAGGACTCGGTGCCCGGGATGGAGAAGGCGGCGCTGGTCGGCCCGGACAGCTTGTTCGCGCCCAGGGCGAGCACGGCCAGCAGGAGCACCCACGCCGCCAGGGTCAGCCGGCGGCGCCGGAACGAGAACCGGCCCAGCCGGTACAACAGGGTCGCCACGTGACGTCCTCCAACGGTGAATCGGCCCCGATACCGGGGAGACCCGTCAAACGATCGCGACAAACGGCGCGGGCGTCGTCGTGCCCGCGCAGGCGGTCACCTACCGCGAACGCAGGACGTGCGCGGTCGGGCGATACCGCGGGAACACGACGATGCGGCCGCGTACGCCGCCTACCGTCGTGACCATGCAAGACCTGACCGCGCGATGGATGCCGACCCGGCTGCGCCTGTGGGCGGCCGACCTGCTGCTGATGATCGCGCTGTTCGTGCTGGTGCTGAGGATGGAACCGCGGCCGGTCGACGGCTGGCTGCTGGTGCAGGCGGTGTTCGCGGCCGCCGTGACGCTGCTGCGCCGGCGCCACCCGGAACGCGTGCTCGCGCTGACCACCGTCGTCACGATGATCGGCATCTTCGCCAAGGCACCGGCCGGCGGGCTGTTCATCACGCTGGGTGTGCTCACCTACTCCGCCGCGCTGTACGGCACCCACCGGCGTCCGTGGATCTACGCGGCGCTGGTGTGGACCGCGCTGATCACGGCCGGGTCGCTGGCCTACCTGGCGCAGTGGTGGGAGCCGAGCCAGTTCGGGCTGTTCGCGTTCATCTTCGGCGGGGCCGGCGCCGGCGACTCGGTACGGATGCGCCGCGCGTACATCGCCGAGGTCACCGAGCGGGCCCGGCAGGCCGAGCTGACCCGGGATCAGGAGGCCCGCCGCCGGGTGATGGACGAGCGGCTGCGGATCGCCCGGGAGCTGCACGACGTGGTCGCCCACCACATCGCGGTGATCAGCGTGCACGCCGGCGCCGCCGACCACGTGCTGCGCAACCAGCCGGAGAAGGTGTGGCCGGTGCTGGCGCACATCCGTACCGCGGCCGACACCGTCCTCGAGGAGATCAAGTCGGTGGTCGGTGTGCTGCGTGACCCGAACGAGCTGGCCAGCACCGAGCCCACGCCCGGGCTGGACCGGCTGCCCGACCTGCTCGACAGCCTGCGCGCGATGGACTTCCCGGTGCGGTTCCAGGAGCACGGCACGTCCCGGACGCTGCCCGCGATGGTCGACCTGGCCGCGTACCGGATCGCGCAGGAGGCGCTGACCAACGCGCACAAGTACGGCGAGGGCGCCGCGCTGCTGGACGTCACGTACACCGAGGAGGCGATCAGCGTCGAGGTCACCAACCGGGTCGCCTGGCCGCGCGGCCGCCGGCCCGGCTCCGGGTTCGGCGTGCTCGGCATGCGCGAGCGGGCCGCGGCCGCGCAGGGCACGATCACCGCCGGACCGACCGCGGGTGGCTGGTTCCGGGTGTACGCCGTACTGCCGGCCCACGCCCCCGCCCCCGCCCTGCACGAGGGAGCCCCGGCATGACCATCCGGGTGCTGCTCGCCGACGACCAGGCCCTGATCCGGGCCGGGTTCCGGATGATCATCGACGCCGAGCCGGACTTCGAGGTGGCCGGGGAGGCCGCCGACGGCCGGGAGGCGGTCGACCTGGCGCACACCGCCCGGGTCGACGTGGTGCTGATGGACATCCGGATGCCCACCATGGACGGCATCGAGGCGACCCGGCGGATCGGCGCCGACGACCGGCTCGCCGGGGTGCGCGTGCTCGTGCTGACCACCTTCGACAACGACGACAACGTGGCGCTCGCGCTGCAGGCCGGCGCGAGCGGGTTCCTCGGCAAGAACGTCGTGCCGGCCGAGCTGGTGCACGCCGTCCGGGTGGTCGCCGCCGGTGAGGCGCTGCTGTCCCCGCGGGCCACCCGGGGGCTGATCAGCCGGTTCGTCGAGCAGAACCGGTCACCGGCCGGCCCGGGACTGCCCGCGCTGAGCCTGGTCACCGACCGGGAGCACGAGATCCTGGTGCTCGTCGCGCACGGGCTGTCCAACGACGACATCGCCCAGCGCCTGCACCTCTCGCCGCTGACCGTCAAGACCCACGTCAACCGTACGATGATGAAGGTCGGCGCCCGCGACCGTGCCCAGCTGGTCGTGATCGCCTACCAGAACGCCCTGGTCCGCCCGGGCGACACGCTGCTCACGTGACGAGCGTGACCACCGCCCCGGCCCGGATCGGCTCGGTCCCGCGCCGCCGCTGCTCGAGATACGCCACGTGTCCGCCGCCAGCTGCCCAGCGTGATCCCCCGCCCTCACCGGGATGGCCCTGCCGGGTGCACACCGCCCGCCGGGAACGCATCGAAACCGGCATATGACCCTGAGTGATCGAGAAAATCTATGCTGTAGAGACTAGACATCCTCTCCGAGGCTGGCTAACGTAGTTCTCGTAGCCAAGAGAGATCAGCAGAAACCGCTGACGAAGCTGACCGAGCGTTACGCAGGGCCCGGATCCACATCGTGGCTCGCTCGGCACAGCGGCTGAGGTGTCGCCGCGTAGTTGTTGGTTCCAGCAGTTGGTAAGACCAAAGCCCTGGCGTTCTTCCAGGCCGGGGCAGGCAGGGCCGATGCACGTTCGGGGCCCGGTCTGGCAGGTGGACGCTCGTCGCACGTGTGTGGGGCCATGAGTTTCGCGTGGGGCTCCGACGCCGGCGAGTGGCAGTACAGGAATTTTCGGCAAGCAGAGGAAAGGGAGGGCTTAACACCGTTGGATCGCCCGCTTCCGGGAGTCAGTTCCGATCCCGATGCGGACACCGCAGTTTCCATCGAACGAAAGGTGGTCTCCGGTCACGCTTACGCGATCCTCGCACCTCACGCCGACAGTGGCGGCAGGTGCGGAAAAGACAAACCGGCGAACGTGTCGGTAGATGGTGTTTCGACCTGTGATCCCGGGCCCCGGCGCTTCCGCGCCGGGGCCCTCGTCTCGTGGAGAGGTATATATGGCCCAATCCGACGACATGTTCGGTGATGACGACTACCCCGCCTACACGATGGGCCGCGCCGCGGAGATCACCAACTCCTCTCAGGACTTCCTGCGCCGGCTCGACGAGGCGAAACTGATCACCCCGTTCCGCTCCGCCGGCGGCCATCGCCGCTACTCCCGGTACCAGCTGCGTCTCGCCGCACGGGCCCGGGAGATGGTGGATCAGGGCACCGCCCTGGAGGCGGCCTGCCGGATCATCATCCTCGAGGACCAGCTCGAGGAGGCCCTCCGGCAGAACGAGGAATACCAGCGCCGGCGTCAGGCCGACGCGAGCTGACGGTCGACGGTCCTTCTGCACCCCGGGAAGGGCCGTTTCGTCATACTCCCACCGCCCAGGAAGTTTAGAGTCGAAAGCACGGCTCCTTCTGGAGCCGGTGCCCCAGACCCTGGCACCCCGGTACATCCGACCGCCAGGGGACGATCATGCTCGGAATCTCCGAATACTGTGGCGCTTCCGGCGACGTGCTCGAGGCCGAATCCGATCACGCCACCGAACTGCTCGCGGCGATGGAGGCGGTGCCGGTCGGCGATCCGTCCCGGGCGGTGCTGCGGGACCGGGCGATCGAGGCCTGGCTGCCGATGGCCCGGCGCCTCGCCCACCGCTACGGCAACCGCGGGGTGCCGACCGACGACCTGATGCAGACCGCGACGGTCGGCCTGATCAAGGCGGTGGACCGGTTCGACCCCGCGGTCGGGGTCGGCTTCGGCGGTTTCGCGGTCCCGACCATCCTCGGCGAGTTGAAGCGCTACTTCCGGGACCGGGTCTGGATGATCCGGGTGCCGCGCCGGCTGCAGGAGATGCGCCCCGCGATCACCGCGGCGAACATCGAGCTGACCCAGACGCTGCGCCGGTCGCCGTCGCTCGCCGACATCGCCGCGCACCTCGGCCTCACCGAGAACGCCGTCCTGGAGGGACTCGAGGGCGCCCGCGCCTATCACACCGTGTCGCTGTCGACGCCGCTGCTGGCCGACGGCACGCGCGAGCTGAGCGACACGCTGGGCACCGACGACCACGCGTACGCTCTGGCCGAGGACCGGATCGCGCTCCGCCTGGCGCTGGCCCGGCTGAGCGAGCGGGAGCTCCGGATCCTCACGCTGCGCTTCTACGGCAACCTCACCCAGGCCGACATCGCCCGGCAGATCGGCATCTCGCAGATGCACGTCTCCCGGCTGCTGTCCCGATCGCTGCTCAAGCTGCGCCACTGCCTCGAAGCGCCCGGCGATCACGAGTCCCTCCCCGCCGACGTGGTGGCGGGCCTCCACGAGGCCGGGCGGGCGGACATGATGGAACCATGCCGGACATCCGCAACACCGAGAAGTTCCGTCAGTTCGCCGCCGAGCTGCGCAAGCAGTGCGCGGAACAGGATGTGACCCTGATGGCCGGCAAGGCCGCCGACCTGCTCGCGGCCCAGATCGAACAGCTCGCCGAAGAGCACGGCGAGACGGCGCAGGAGGTCCTCGACAAGTACCTCACCCCGGCAGCGATCCCCACCTTCGTCGAGGCCATCGTCAAAGCGCTCACGATCAGCCGCGAGGTCGGTGACACCGTCGAGCCGATCACCCTGGACGTCACCGGCGCGGGCCGGGCCATCGCCGCCCTCGGCATGATCATGAAGCTGACCGCGGAGGAGCTGGGCCGCCCGGGCAACCACTCGGACGCCCTCAGCGTCGCCGCCGACGGGGCGAGCGCGATCTTCGGCCTCGGCGCCATCCTGCGCGACGCCGAACCCGGCGAGCCGCTGAGCCTGGGCGGCCCGGACCTGGTCCGGGCCCGGCGCGTCCTGCACCGCGCCATCGAACACCTCGGTGACGGCACCTGGCGCTGCCCCTGCGACGAACCCCACGTCATCGACGAGTTCTGCCGCCTGCAGACCGGCATCGTCCGCGAACTCGGCATCCTCGGCGGCTGGGCCGGCGGCTTCCACGAACCCCCCGCCGACCAGCGCTGACCTCCTTTCCTCTCCGCCGCCCCCACGCGGCGCTGCCGCCATCACACGACGCGGCCCCGCGCGACGCCGCTGCCGCGCGGCGCGGGCCGACGCGACGCCGCTGCCACGCCGGGCCGCAGCGCGCTCGCGGTCCTGGCTGGCGCTCAGGGGTGCCTCACGGCCCTTGACACACCCCTCACGACCAGCCGGGGACAGCGAGCAGCGGCACTCACCGCGGCGGGGGGGGGGCTGGTCGTTAGGGTCTCGGGATGACCATGGATTCACGGCTGGCAGTGGTGTCCGGTGGCGGCACCGGCATCGGCAGGCAGATCGCGCACATGTTCGCCGGCCAGGGCGATCGGGTGGTGATCATCGGGCGGCGCGGGGACGTGCTCGAACGAGCCCGAGCGGAGATCCACGCGGCCACCGGCGCCGATCTCGTGATCCCGGTGGCCGCCGACCTGACCGATCCGGCCCAGGTGCGCGACGCCGCCGCGCGGATCACCCGGCTGGGTGACGTCGACGTGCTGGTCAACAACGCCGGGGCGATCCTCACGCCGCCCGCGGATGACAGCCTCGAGGCGCTCGCCACGTCCTGGCTGCACGACCTGAACGTCAACCTGCTCACCGCGGTGCTGCTGACCAACGCGCTGCTGCCGAGCCTGAGCCGACCCGGCGGCCGCCTCGTCATGGTGAGTTCGGCCGCCGCCCAGCGCGGCGGCGCCGGACCGCACTCGGCCGGGTCGTACGCCGCGGCGAAGGCGGCCCTGCACGGCTGGGCGCTGGGGCTGGCCCGGCAGCTCGGGCCGGACGGGATCACCGTCAACGTGCTCGCGCCCGGCTACGTCGAGGACACCGGCATCTTCCACGGCCGGGAGACCCCGGGCTTCGCGGCCACGAAGATCGCCGACACCCTGGTCGGGCGGGCCGGGACACCCGACGACGTGGCCGCGGCGATCCGCTACGTCACCTCGCCGGACGCCGGCTACCTGACCGGGCAGATCATCGGACTCAACGGCGGTGCCGTCCTCGGCCGCTGACGATGGTGCCCCGGTCCACTGTGGCTGTTGGTCTGGTTTTCATAGGAAATTTCCAGAGAAGCAGCTCAGCAGGGGTTGACGCGGTCTTCTAGGTTGTCGCGAGTGAAGATCAGGTACGTGCTCCACAACGCATACGGGACCGGCGGGACCATCCGCACGGTCGTCAATCAGGCCAATGCGCTGTGTGACACCCATGACGTCGAGATCGCCAGTGTGTACCGGTCGGCCGAGGCTCCGGTGTTCGCGCTCGACCCCCGGGTCCGGCTGGTCTCGCTGACCGATCTGCGCGAGGACGGCTCGCGCTGGACCGACCCGGCGGGCAAGAACTCCCGCTTCTGGCGCAAGACCCGCCGTTTCCCCAGTCCGCTGCCACAGCGGGCAGATTTCCGGTACGGGCGGTGGGACCCGCTCGTCGACCTGAAGGTGCTCCGGTACTTCCGGGAGCAGCGGGACGGGGCGCTGATCACCACCCGGCCGGCGCTGAACCTGATGTCGGCGTGGTTCGCGCCCCGTGAGCTGATCCGGATCGGCCAGGATCACCTGAACTTCGCGAGCTATCCGGCGCCGCTGCAGGCCGCGATCACCCGCGCGTACCCCCGGCTGGACGCGGTGACCGTGCTGACCCGTACCGACCTGACCACGTATCGGGGCGCGCTCGGCGACTCCGTACGCCTGGAGCGGATCCCGAACGGCACCCCGCCGCCGGCTGCGGACGTACCGGAAAATGATCGTGGCGCGGTCCTGGTGGCTGCCGGACGCCTGATCCGGCAGAAGGGTTTCGATCTTCTGATCGAGGCGTTCCGGCTGGTCCACGCGGAGCATCCGGAGTGGCAGCTGCGGATCTTCGGCGAGGGCAAGGCGCGGCGGAAGCTGACCGCCCGGATCGCCGAGCTCGGCCTCGGTGACGTCGTGCACCTGCGCGGGCGCACCCGGGACCTGGAGAGCGAACTGGGCCAGGCATCGATCTTCGTGCTCAGCTCGCGCAAGGAGGGTCTGCCGATGGTGCTGCTCGAGGCGATGAGCACCGGGCTGCCGGTGGTGTCGTTCGACTGCCCGACCGGGCCGGCCGAGGTGGTCGTGGACGGCGTGAACGGGCTGCTGATCCCGGCCGAGGACGTGCCGGGGCTGGCCGCCGGGATGTCCCGGCTGATCACGAACGGTCACGAGCGCTCGGCGATGGGCAAGGCCGCCCGGGCCACCGGCGCCGAATACGCCATGCCGGTCATCGCCGGCCAGTGGGAGAAGCTGTTCACCGAACTCAGCCCCGGCCGGCTCGGCTGAACGGACGATGCCCCGGCCGTTCTCTACCTAGATAGAGTTCGCGCCATGGTGCGACCCCGACGCCCGTCCGCGCAGACCGCCCTGGTCCTCGCCGCGCTCGCCGACGACCCGGCCGTGTGGCGCTACGGCTACGAGCTCGGCCGGCAGGTCGGCCTGAAAGCCGGCTCGCTGTACCCGATCCTGATCCGGCTGCGCGACCGCGAGCTGCTCGAGGCGACCTGGGAGGACGATCCGGCGCCGGGCCGGCCGCCACGGCACCTGTACCGGCTGACCGCGGACGGCCTGCGCTGGGCCGCCGAGACGGCCGCCCAACCGGCACCGGTCCGGGCGGTCACCCGGTTGCGGGAGGCATGATCGTGTCCACTGATCAGGATCGGCCGGCCCGGTTGCTGGCCGCCGCCGTACGGGTGATGCCGGCCGGGCGCCGGGACTGGGGCCGGGCGATGCAGGCGGAACTGTCCGCGATCGACGAGCCGGCCGAGCGACGCAGCTTCGCCCGGGGCTGCCTGCGCGCCGCGGCGGCCGAGTTCCACCTGCTCCGCGCGGCCGTGCACCTGCTCGTGGTGCTCGGCACCCTGGTCACGCTGCTGGCCTGGATCGCCGCCGTCGACTACCCGCCCCTGGTCGCGGTCCTCTCCGTGGTGGTGTCGGCGCTGGCCGTGGTCTGCTGGGCCGGCCGGCGGGCCGGGATGCTGGGCCCCACCGGCGACAGCTGGCTCGCGTGGCTGCTGCGCACCGGCGGCTACCTGCTCGCCGCCGTGATCGTCGCCGCCACGGCCACCGGGCCGGTCACCGACGACAGCATCGGCATCCTGGTGTTCGCCACCATCCCGGCCAGCTTCCTGCTCGGCCTCGTCGCGGTCCTCGCGAAGCGGTCGGCGGCGACCGCGCGGGTGCTGCTGACCGGCGCCGGCAGCGGACTCGCCGCCACGCTGGCCTGGCTGGCCGTCGTGGTGATCGCCCCGCCGATCCCGCCGTCGACCGGCCTGGCGCTCGCGCTGACCGCGGTGGCCGTCGCCGTCGCGGCCCTGGCGAATGCCGCCCCGTCCGACACCAATCAGGGCCGCCTGCTCGCGGCACTGCTGGCCACCGCCACCACGATGGTGTCGATCTTCGTGGGGGTGGTCGCGCTGGCACACTGGGGCCCGGATGCCCTGATCCCGAACATCACCCCGCACGCTCTGGCCGGCAGTGAGATCGCGGAGAGCCGGATCGAAATCATTGATCCGTACGTGCTGGTCCTGGTCCTGAGCGGGGTGGTCTCGGCCGCGCTCGCCCTGGCCGCGGTCCTGACCCGTCGCACGGTGACCGACGCGGCCCGCGTCACGTTGTGAGCAGCTGCCTCGTCGGAACGGTGACGACACCGACGAGAGGGGCGACATGCCGACAGTCTGGGAAGCGCTCACCATCGAGACGTACCGGCGGTTCCACGCCGCGGTCAACAGCGGTGACCTCGAGGTCATCGAGACGGCGATCGAGGAGGTCATCCATCCGGACGCTCGGTTCCACACCGCGGAGCCGAGCGGGCTGACCGCGATCGCCATGCAGAAACGGATCTGGGCGACGCTGCTGCGAGCGTTCCCCGACCTGCACGTGACGGTCGACGACCTGCTCTGCGCCGACGACAAGATCGTGGCCAGGCAGACGGTGACCGGGACGAACACCGGCGAGTACCGGGGCATGCCGCCGACCGGCAGACCGGTCCGCTACTCCGAGATCTTCATCTTCCGCTTCGCCGACGGCCAGATCGTCGACCTGTGGGGTGTGGTGGACGTGCTCTCCCAGCTGCGCCAGCTCGGGCACGTGACGTAGCCCCCGGCGTCGGTCAGCGTGCGCCGGAGCGCGGGGCCGGAGCGTTGATCGCGAACGGGTGCCGCAGCCGCTGCATGGTCTCGGCGTTGCGGCCCTCGGCCTGGCTCTCGACGAGCTGGTCCTCGGAGGCCGGAGCGCGGAAGAGTTCGCTGGTCACGTGCTGCGGAGCGGGGATCATCGCGGTCATGGTCATGGTGTAGCCGACTTTCTTTACGTTCGTGTGAATCGGGCCCGTCGGGCCGACTGGGGACATCGCCACTGCGGGCGAGGACAGCCGCCGTCACGCGGCTGAAGGAGGTGCCGGAAACGAGTGCATCGCCGTCGGCACTGGTAACAATGCCCGTCGGCGGT
This sequence comes from Actinoplanes awajinensis subsp. mycoplanecinus, assembly GCF_001509495.1. NCBI lineage: Bacteria > Bacillati > Actinomycetota > Actinomycetes > Micromonosporales > Micromonosporaceae > Actinoplanes > Actinoplanes awajinensis. Next base: position 18,125 of record NZ_LLZH01000005.1, read on the forward strand.
CGCTCGGCTGGTGCAACTGAGGTGCGGTCAGGCAGCCGTGATGCGGATGTCTGGTGGCCCGGCGCCGGAGGCCCAGCGACATGCGCTGCTGCCGTGCCGACCCGGTTCGAGACAGCGCCTGAATCGCGCCGATAACTGATAGTACCCCGCCGAACGAACCACCCACGCGGAGTACCCACCCAGCCCACGCCAACCATGCGGAGCTGGACCGTCCGTCGCGATGAGGGTCGCCTTCATCGACGCGCCACAGGAAGAACGTTCTGGCCGGCAGGGCCCTCGCCTACGGCGGCCCGATGCGCTGGACGGTGTGTTCCTTGGCGGCCACGAAGATGGCTTCGGGAGTTGAGGCGAGCAGCGTCATGGCCGCACACCGCCGGTGGACGCCACCGGAGAGTGATAGCTCAGCCTTCACCGTTGGCTTCAACCGTGGTAACAGGTGCGGACGACCGGAGCTTGTCCGGCGGTGAGCAGGCTCGCCTGGCTGGCGGCGTCTTCGAGCGCCCGCTGGATCCGCCCTGCCTCCCAGAATGGGATCGTGCCGTCGGCAAGCTGATTCTGCAGTTCCTTTAGCGCCGCCTCCCAACCGGACGGGGGTGCTTGGCGTTCGGGACCGGACGACCCGCTCGACGATCCGTTCAGCCGGTTGTTGGGCTATCTTGCCGGCGTCAATGTCAGCGAGCTGGCGGGTTTGCGCGTTCCGCAACTCGTACGAGCGGTGGCGGCAAGCGAGCTCAGTAACGCCGTTTCCGGCCTCGGATCGGCTGCTCGAGTCGCCTTCCGCACCGTCACTGACATTCTGAACCGGCAGTGAATGCCAGGGGGTGTGCCACCACGTCAAAGCAGCCGGGCGCCGTACCGCACGCCCGGCCGAGACTTCTCGCCTCGATGTCAGTGGATTTCTCACTTCTTGTCAGCGCGTCTTCTCATCAAATGTCAGTGCTGAGCGTCAGTCGGTGGGCGCGGGACCGCGGAATGACCACGCCCGCCAGACCAGGTCACGGCGCCTCCCAGCGAGGAAAGACGGGCTCGGGCCGGCCGACACGGGTACCGTCGCTGAGCTGCCCCTGCAGCCGGCGGGCGCCGATGGGGATGAAGGGCCGCAGCTCACCGGCCAGCACGCGACAGGCGTGCACGAGGGTGGCGAGAACGCCGTCGAGGCGGGCGGCGGCCGCGGTGTCCCCGGTCCGCTCGGCCCGGGCCAAATGCCAGGGCTGTTCGGCGTCGACCAACCGGTTGGCATGGTCGACGACGTCGCATATCGCGTCGGTAGCGGCGCGGAAATCGAAACCGTCCAGCGCCTGGTCGATGCGGGCGGCCAGGTCGGCGCACGCGTCGGTCAGCGCCGTGGCCTGAGCCGGCCCAGACACTTGCGGCACGTGTCCCGCGCGGTACTTGTGCACCAGGCTCAGGGTGCGGTGCACCAGGTTGCCCAGCGCGTGGGCCAAGTCCCGGTTGGCGCGGTGTACCAGCCGGTCCACGGTGAAGTCGGTGTCGCCCACCGCGGCGACCTCGCGCAGCAGCCACCAGCGCAGCGCATCGGTGCCGTAGCGGTCGACCAGCGTGGCCAGGTCGACGGTGTTGCCCAGGCTCTTGGACAGCTTAGCGCCGTCGACGGTGAGGTAATCGTGCACGAAGATCGTGGTCGGCAGTGGCTGGCCGGCCGACAGCAGCAGGGCCAGCCAGTACACGGCGTGGAAACGCACGATGCCCTTCCCGATGACGTGCACCCGGTCGGCGGCCTTCACCCACCACTGACGGTAGGCCGGGTCGTCGGTGCCGTAGCCCAGGGCGGTGACGTAGTTGGTCAGCGCGTCCCACCACACGTACACCACCTGGTCGGGGTCGTCGGGCACCGCGATTCCCCAGCCGGCCGCGCGCGCGGCCGGTCGGGAGACGCTGATGTCGGCCAGGCCGGCGCGGACGAACGCGAGGACCTCGTTGCATCGCGCCGCCGGCGCGATGCGCACCTGGCCGGACTCCAACACCTGCTGCAGCTGGTCCTGATAGCGCGACAGCCGGAAGAACCAGTTGCGTTCCTCCACGACCTCCGGCTCCCGCAGATGCTCCGGACAACGCCCGTCGAGCAACTCGCCCGGGGTGTAGAACTGCTCGCAGCCGCCGCAGTACAGCCCGGTGTAGCCGCGACGATAGAAGTCGCCGGCCTCGGCGCACTGGCGCCACAACCGCCGTACTCCGGCCGCGTGACGGGCGTCGGTACTGGTGGCGATGAAGTCGTCGAACGACAACGCGAGAGGCTCACGCAGGCCCGCGAAGCGGGCGGTATTGCCGGCCACGAACGTCGCGGTGTCCACGCCCGCGGCGCGGGCGGCGGTCACGTTCTTCAGCGCATTGTCATCAGTGCCAGTCAGAAACCGCACGTGCTGCCCGCGCAGGCGCCGGTGACGGGCCAGCACGTCGGCCTGTACCAGCTCCAACGCGTGTCCCAGGTGCGGTGCCGCGTTGACGTATGGGATAGCCGTCGTGACGTAACAGCGGTGGTCGGTCGTCATCGTTCCTCCATTTCGCCCAACCGCGAACGAGGAACGACAAGACCAGGCCCTCGTACGGCAGGGACCTGGTCGTTAAGGATCGTGCTAGCGCACGCCGAACAGCCCCGACACGGGGCGCATCATTCGGTTCCGGCATGGCTGCATGCGACAGATCATGACATCCCTGCAGGATGTCGGCAAACGCCTTTGCAGCACGTACGGTGCGCGCGAGCACCCTACAAGCCAGCGATGCTGACGGCTTCCGGGACACGATCTTGTCGCCAGTGGGGACACGAACCTGTCGCTCAGCACGGCCCGTTACCGACCGCGCAGGTCGCATTGGTGGCGCGGGGTCTGGGCGCCAGCGAGCGCACGGTGTGGCGTTGGGTGGCCGCCGCGACCGGTTCGGCCACCCCGACCAGGAAGCGGCTCGTCGTCCCGGCCGACGTGCGGCAGCGGCTGGCGTACTGGCGCGGCAACGTCGTGGCGGTCCACCGCGAGTTGATCGCCGCCGCAGCGGCCCGGAGGCGCCGTCCTTGGCCACGCTTTATCGCGCTGTGGACCGGCAGCTGTCCGCATTCTTCGCCCCCCTGGCCGAAACCGAACGCGAGAACATCCGCGAAGGCACCCTCGAAGGCCGGCCGCCGGATTCCCGGCCCGGGCCGCCGCCGTGGAGAAGTACGACTCCCTGATCACCGCCGGCGGGCGGTGACGGCGCGGTCGGGCTTGCTCACTCTTATGGAAACCACAGGGTCCAGGCCCAGGTGGGGCCGTTCATATTCACTGCACGAACCACGGCATCTGTCCCGGCCGGGCAGCCAGCGGTTGACAGCACGGCAGACGACGCTCGGACGATGCTGAAGGAGGTGTTGTAGCCGGACCAGTTCGACCAGTTTGACCACGAGCCGCCTTCCGCCGATCCCGTACGGGCCATCAAAGAGATGGCGGTGGCCGGTACGCCATCGATGCAGAAAACCTGGGTGACGGACTCAACAATGCCGCGGGTCATGGTGAGACCAGGCACCGTGGAGGACGCATCCACAGTCGGCGTGCGCAACGCCGGGCGTGCACGCGACGTATCCGAAGCGGATCGTGGTGAGTGCGTTTCCGGCCGCGCCTGCCGGCCCAGGAACACCCTGTGGGCCGGCGGGGCCCTGCGTTCCCGGCAAGCTTGGTCTCGGCCTTGGTGCACGATGATCGTCAGAGCGTCGAGGGCGCCGCCGATGCGGGACCGGGCGAAGCCCTCACCCCGCTCGCCCACGATCGACAGTGAGTGTGAGTCGTCGAGGAACAAGGCGAGCCCGTAGCGGTCCTGGAGCCGGAGAAGGCCCTCCAGCGCGGCGGCGCCGCCCATCGAGTTCGCCGCGTCGCCGACGAAGGCGACCCGGTCGTACCGGCGGCAGCCGTCCTCCACGAAGTCCAGATCATTGTGGTCGCAGGTCAGTACCAGCGATTCGTCCGCGCAGATCGGCGGGACATTGACTTTGGTAGATGGAAAAAATAAGGTTTTGGGAGCGCTCCCATATTGCCTCCTACGAGGTTTCCCTGGAGATTTAGGAGATCAGACGATGAGATCTCGTCGCACCTTGCTGGCCTGGGGCGCCGCCGCCGCGCTTGTGGCCGGCGCCATAGCCTCGGTCGCGCTACCGGCCGCGGCGGCGGACACCGGGTGTTCGGTGACCTACACGGTGCAGAGCCAATGGCCGGGCGGATTCACCGCAGACGTCGGCATCACCAACCTCGGCTCGGCCGTCACGGGCTGGACGCTCGCGTTCGACTTCCCCTCCACCGCCCAGAAGGTCAACCAGGGCTGGAGCGCGACCTGGGCCCAGTCCGGGGCCCGGGTCACGGCGGCCAGCGCGAGCTGGAACGGGTCGCTCGGCACCGGGGCGTCCACATCGATCGGCTTTACCGGGGTGTGGAGCGGCACCAATCCGATACCAGCCTCCTTCTCGCTCAACGGGACCGCATGCACCGGTTCCGTGATTCCACCATCGTCGAATCCTCCATCTGTCCCGCCCAGCACCCCACCGACCACTACCCCGCCGCCCACCGGACCCGCTCCGGAGCTCAAGGTATCCGGTAACAAGATCGTCACCGCGGACGGTCGCGGGTACCGGCTGCTGGGAGTGAGCCGCTCCAGCGGCGAGTTCGCCTGCGTGCAGGGCAAGGGGCTCTGGGACTCCGGCCCGGTCGACCAGGCATCCGTCGACGCGATGAAGACCTGGAACATCAGCAGCGTACGCATCCCGCTGAACGAGGAATGCTGGCTCGGTATCAACGGGACGCCCAGCGGCGCCGCCTACCAGCAGGGGGTCAAGGACTATGTCAAGCTGCTGGTCGCCAACGGCATCAACGTGATCGTCGATCTGCACTGGACGCGGGGCGCATACACCAACAGCCCCGACTGGCACTGCAAGGACGAGACCGCCACCTGCCAAAAGCCGATGCCCGACGCCCAGTACGCCCCGAAGTTCTGGACCGGCGTCGCCAACGCCTTCAAGGGCAACGACGCGGTCGTCTTCGATCTGTTCAACGAGCCTTACCCGGACATGCCCGCCGAATGGGACAAGACCCTCGGGTGGCAGTGCCTGCGCGACGGCGGCACCTGCACCGGCCTGCCCTACGAGGCGGCCGGCATGCAGGACCTGGTCGACGCGGTACGCGCCACCGGCGCCACCAACATGCTGATGGTCGGCGGTCTGGAATGGACCAACGATCTCCGGGAATGGCTGGCATACAAGCCGGTCGACCCGCTGAACAACATCGCCGCGTCGTGGCACGCCTACAGCTTCAACGCCTGCGCCACCGAGTCCTGCTGGGACACCCAGATCGCCCCGCTGGCGCAGCAGGTGCCGGTGGTCGTGGGTGAGTTCGGCCAGGACAACTGCGCCTTCGACTACATGCAGCGACTGATGGACTGGGCCGACGCGCACGACATGGGATACCTGGCCTGGACCTGGAACCCCTGGGGCTGCACCACCGGCGCCGTCCTCATCAAGGACTGGGCCGGCACACCGGAACCCGGTATCGGCGAAGGTTTCAAGGCCCACCTGCTGGCCCAAAGCCCTTACCTGTAGTCACTTGCCTTCGGCCGGCCAGCCGCACCAACTCCGCCGGCCGAAGGGCCCCCTAGCGCACCACAATTTCCCATCACTCGTCCGAGCACAGTAAGCATTTTAGATTTACATTCATCAATCAATGGGTGGCCTACTCGGTCTCCGTCTGGGACGCTCCCCTCCCCCGACCGACCGCGACCGCCTGGGAAGGAACAAAGATGCGACCGTTCCGTCTTCGGTCCCGTCCAGCCGTCGCCCTCGTCGCCACTCTGACCGTCGCCGCGGGTGCCGTCCTGGCGAACACCGTCTCCGCGCAGGCCGCCGGAGGCTGCAGGATCACCTACACCGTGCAGAGCCAGTGGACCGGCGGCTTCGTCGCGAACGTCGACGTCGCCAACCTCGGCGCCCCGCTCACCAGTTGGCAGGTGGCCTGGTCATTCACCGCCGGGCAGCAGGTCACGCAGCTATGGAACGGCACCGTGAACCAGTCCGGTGCGCTCGTCACCGTGGCGAACACGAGCTGGAACGGCAATATCGCCACCGGGGCCACCACGTCATTCGGCTTCGGTGCCACCGTGAACGGCACCTCGAACCCGGTACCCACCGCCTTCACACTCAACGGCATCGCCTGCAACGGCGGCGTGGATCCCACCCCAACCGGCTCGAGCCCCAGCCCCAGCCCCAGCACCAGCCCCAGCCCGACGGCATCGACCACGCCGGCCCCAGCGGCAAGCATCCTGGACCAGGTCCACACGGTGGGCCGGCTCAAGACGACCGATGCGAGCGTGCAGTACACCTGGCCCGGCACGTACTTTGAAGGCCGGTTCCGCGGCACCGGGGTGGGTCTTGTCATCAACGACTCCACCAACGACTACGTCGTCGCGGTCGACGGCACCACGGTCGCCACCTTGGTGACACCAGGCCAAGTCACGCACTGGGTCAGGGATCTGGCGAACGGCGACCACACCGTACGGCTCGCGAAGCGCACCGAGAGCCCCTGGGCCGCGGGCGAGTTCGGCGGGCTCGTCCCCGTCGACGGCGGCGCGATCCTGGCCAAACCGGCCGCCCGCAGTCGGCAGATCGAGTTCATCGGCGACTCGTGGACCGCGGGCTACGGCGACATATCCACCTCGCGGGACTGCGCCGGCACCGGCGTCACCCGCAACTCCAACGCCGACGCCGCGTTCGGCGCGCTCACCGCGCGTGGCCTGAACGCCGACTACCAGATCAACGCCTGGTCCGGCATGGGCATGGTACGCAACTACAACGGCCAGACTCCGGACACCACGTTCCGCACCTACTACGACACCGACCTGCAGGCCCTGTGGAACAGCACCGTATGGCCGGTCCCGAGCGCCTGGAAGCCGCAGGTCGTGGTGATCGGTCTCGGCATCAACGACTTCTCCACCCCGCCCAACGCCGGCGAGAAGTGGGCGAACTTCGACGAGCTGGCCGCCGACTACCAGGCCGCCTACCTGGCGTTCATCAACAAGCTACGGACCCGGTACGGCGCCGGTGCCGAGATTGTGCTCACTTACCCCGACCTGTCCTACCTCACCACCGCGCTCGCCGACTCGATCCAGCAAATCGTCAAGACCCGCAACGACGGCGGTGACGCTCGGGTGTCGTCGCTGTACTACGACAACAACGCCCTCGGGTTGGATCTCCTCGGTTGCGACTGGCACCCGTCACAGCACGACCACCAGATCCTCGCCGCCACCCTGACCCGGCACTTGGCTACCCTGCCGATCACCTGGTAGCCCCACCTCGGCGCAGCTCGGCGGCTCGTTACCCGATGCGGGTAACGAGCCGCCGCGGCTTCACAACCAGGTGCATAGCCATGGCACCGAAAACGTCTCGGCGCACCGCCGCAAGATATGCACAGTTGACTGAACGATACATCTATCGACAATCGTCAATTGTGTTACTTTCCGAAAACGATTTCGCCATGCTCTGCACACACGGCCCGGGACAAGGGAGCGCCCGAGCCAGCCTCGATCAGAAAGGAAACAAGATGGCACCCGGGGTCGGTGGCCTGGCCCGCCCCTGGTATAGCCAGGGGCGGACGTGGACCTGCTGGGGTTACGGGAGGCGGATCTGCTGCCAGGTCAGGCCGTTCTCCGAGCGGTACGCGGCCGTCTCCGTCACCACGACGTACGGCGCCGTCGTTCCGGGCCCGCTGACCTGCACCCGGTACAGGGGGTTCCCGGGGAAGCCGCGCAGGGTCACCGGCGTGTACGGGCCGGTGCCCTGACCGGCGACGAAGTCGGTGGTCCGGGAAGCGACGTGAGTACCGTCAGGGGTGACGAACCCGGCGCTGAGCAGGGCGCCCTGGATCGTGTCGCCGACCTGCCAGGTCAGCCCGCCGTCGGTGGTGTGGTGCACGTCGATCAGATCCTTCGAGCGGAAGGTCAGCACGTACGCCGCTCCACCTGAACCGGCGGCCAGTTCCGGCACGAACCGGATGGAAGACATGAAATCGTCGCCGGGGCGGGGCTCGTCCGGTACCGCGTCGGTGAAGACGTGGGTGTGCCAGGTCCGGCCGCGGTCGGAGCTGCTCGCCATCGCCGGCCGTTGCGTGTCCGGGTCCATGCCGGGCACCCACAGTTGCCCGTCGAACGGCACCATGACATCTCCGTTAACCGAGAACTCGGGGCTCAAGCCGGTGGGCTGGTTCCGCAGCGGCGCGAACCGGCCGGTGTCCGGGTCGACCACGCCGACCGTGCAGGTGGTGACCCCCAGAAGGGCGCAGTCGACCGGCCGCACCCCGTCCGGGACCGTGTCCACCGGCTGGGTGCCGATCTCCGGCCGGGTCCAGCTCCGGGCGCCGTCCCGGGTGATCCAGAACCTGTCCCGCTCGGTGGCGCCCACGTTGTTCTCCCGCCACAGCACCAGACCGGTGGACAGCGCGGTGAACGTCCCCTCCCGGGACGGGTCGGCGTCCACAGCCATGGGCGGCAGGTCCCGGGACGCCCAGGTGGCGCCGCCGTCCGGCGACACGTGCAGCTCGGCGGCACTGTCCGGGCGCGGTTCCTGAAGGGCGTACAGGTCGTTTCCGGCGCTGGTCAGCCCGATCAGCCGGGGATAGCCGGGTTCCGGGTCGACGGTCGCCACCTGGTCGGGGGCGGCCGGGCCACGGTTGACGGCGAAGCCGAAGCCGGTGGCGATAAGCACTGCGACAACCACTGCGGCGGTACGGCGGCGGCGTTTCCGGACGGCGGCCCGGTCGCGTACCGAATCGAAATCGGGCTGGCGCACCGCGCCGCCGACCTCGGCCCGCAGCCTGTCGAACTGGGAGTCAAGCATGGCGGACCTCCTCGGTCATCGGGACCGGCTCGTCGTCGGACAGGAACTGGGCGAGCGCCGCCCGCCCGCGGGCCAGCCGGGCCTTGACCGTGCCCACCGGGATGCCGAGGGTGGCGGCGACCTCCACCACCGGCAGGTCCGCAAGGTGGTGCAGGACGATCACCTCGCGGGTTGGCGGGGCCAGCCGGCGCAGGGCGGTGAGCAGGGCCACCCGGTCGCCGGACACGCCGGGCACCGCGGACGGCGCGATCTCGACCCGACCGGACCGGACCAGGCGGTCGAACAGCCACCGCCGCCGGTAGCGGGTCCGGGCCACGTTGAGGGCGGCCACCCGCAGCCAGCGTTCGGCGTCGTCGGCGCGCAGGAACGAGGCGGGTGACCCGAGGACCCGGGCGAACGCCTCGTGCACCGCGTCCTCGGCCTCGGCCAGGTTCCCGACCAGCCCGGCGATCTGCGTCACGAGCCGCTGGTAGTAGGCCACGTACGCCTGCCGCACCGATTCCTCGGCACTCAAATCGCCCTCCCCGTATCGACGTCTGTCAGAGGAAGGACCAACAGCTCCACCGCCAGGTTGCGTCTCCCGCCGATATTTTTACCGCCGCAGCGTCAGCGACGGTAAGCGGCAGCCGGTGCCAGCGCCGATCGGGCGGACGTCCTCGACGGTGAAGTCAGCCGTGGTGGCGTAACCGAGCAGTTCATCGCGTAAAACCGCGTCGAAATCTCCGGTGCCGGGAAGTCCAGGTTCAGGAAATCCATCACATGCGCGTCGAAGCCCCTGGTCCGGCAAGGCCTGAGTACTTCGACGCCGCAGGACCTGCTCGTCTGGCTACGCCGCAGCGCCAACGCCCGGCTCGCCGACAGCAGAGTGCCCATAGACCACGGCTGCTCGACCGGATGCCCGCCGATCAAGAGCTGGCCTACCTGCGGCAGTTGCTGATCGCCGGCGGTGTCCTGCCGCAGCGGTTCGAGCCACTCGCCTCGCTCGGACCGTGGCTCGACGGCAACTCGCCCGTCGCCCGCGCAGCCACGCCCTGCTGATCCAGTCCTACGCGCAATGGGTCGTGCTGCGCCGGGCCCGCCGCGACCACCACCGCGGCCGCTACACCCACATGTCCGGCCAGAACGACCGCGGCCGGTTACGCCAGACCCTCTACCTGCTCGACTGGCTCGCCGCGCAGAACCACACCATCGGCGACCTGACCCAGCCCATCCTCGAACGGTGGCTCACCGAGGCCCCTACCCGCACCAAACGTGAGGTCGCGTCGTTCCTCGCCTGGACCGCCGCCCGCAAGATCACCCCGAAACGAATGGTTCCGGAGCCACCCCGACCTGACGGGTTCATCGACTCCATCTGCTCCGTCGAGTGCTACCCGTGACCGGCGACCCCGGCGCCACGGCGCTGCTGACCGCCCGGCCCGGCGGCACCCCGCTCGGCGCCGACCGCCCCGTGCAGTCCCGACAGGAGGCCGTAGCCGCCTGCGCCCTGGCCGCCGGAGCCGTCGTGTACTCGGCCCTTGTCGTGATCGAACCTGACGAGGTGGAACCGGGCACCGCCCTCGGTGACCGCGACACCGGGGGCACCTGGCGCCAGGACTTCACCACCACCGCCGATGGCATCATCCTGACCTACACCCCGAAGCCGGGCTACCACGACGAGTTCGGTATGCCGCCAGTCTTCGATCTCTCCAGCGCCAACGACGACGACGCGGCCCTGGTCCGTAGCCTCGGCGACATCCGCGACTACGGCGGCGACCTCACCCTCGACGCCCGCTACCTGATCGCGCCCCATGACGACGCGACTCCCTCGATCGCCGACATCCTGGGCGCCACCGGTCCCGGCGAGCAGATCGTGCTCAGCGCCGGCGGCACCAGCATGCACCCGGCCAGCACATTCCAGCTCGCCGTGGTCACCGAAACGGGCGCGGTACGCGACCGGATCGCCCTGCACCCCCGGCCCAGCCAGTACCGGGCGCCGCGGCGCCCGGATCACCCTGCACGACGGCGCCGGCGTGTTCACCGCCAGCCTGAAGATCGAACGACCCGAACTCGGCGGCGCGATCACCACCGACCTCACCAGTAGCGGACTGGCCGGTCACCAATTCTTCCGGTTGATGGCCACCCTGCGGATGTTCCAGCAGGCGCAGCCCCCCGACCGGCTCGAGGTACGCCTCGACGACCTCACCCGAGCAAGCGTTCTCTTAACAACACCGAGCCCTGCAGCGACTGGCTCTGCCCGTTGCTCTGCGGGGTCGCCGCTGTCTCATGCGACCGGAACTTCTTTGCCCCGAGAACTCCTCCGACAGGGCTGTGCCGCCGATACTCAGCGCGTGGCTCACTACGATCTCGGGCGCACTGGTTGATTCAACAGCGGAAACGGCATGAGCGTGGAGGCCAAGGCCGGAGTCGAACCGGGTCATCCTCGAGGAGAACTCGCTTGCAGGCGGGCGGCACCGCCCGGTGCCCAAGCCAAGACCGTGGTCGTACAGCGTGCCCCGGCAGGAATCGAACCTGCGGCCTCGCCGGTCGGAGCGGCGCGCTCTCTCCTCTGAGCTACGAGGGCATGGTGCGGGATGAGGGATTCGAACCCCCTGAGCAGCTGGTGCGACCGGTTTACAGCCGGCCCCGACTCTCCTGCGTCGGCGATCCTGCGGGGCGACCGGCGGGAGTTGAACCCGCGCCTCCAGGGCCACGACCTGGCGCTCTACCACTGAGCTACGACCGCAGTACCCGGCGCCGGGGTCGAACCGGCGGCCTCCCCGGTGTGGGCGGGGCGCTCGTTCCGCTGAGCTAGCCGGGCATGGCGGAGGGAGAAGGATTTGAACCCTCGGCGCGTCGCCGCTCCCGCGATTTCCCGTCGCGGTTCCGAAGCCGGGCCGGCCCCTCCAGTTGGGTCACGCGGGTTGGTGGAACCGCCCGTCATGGCCCCGCTCTCCCGGGTGGATTCGAACCACCATCGGCGGATTAACAGTCCGCTGTCCTGCCGTTGAACGACGGGAGATTGGTCGCGCCTGCGGGGCTCGAACCCGCTTCTCGGGCTTGAAAGACCCGGGGCCTACCCATAGCCGAAGGCGCGTTGCGTGTCCGGCGCCGGGTTCGAACCAGCGGCCTCCGCCGTGTCGGGGCGGCGCTCTACCAGGCTGAGCTAGCCGGACGTGGTGGGGGAGGCGGGATTCGAACCACGCGATCTCCAGCTTATGAGGCTGGCGAGGACAACCGAGCTCCTCTACTCCCCAGTGCCGCCGGAGGGGTTCGAACCCCCACAGTCCGGATTAAAAGTCCGGTGCCCGTCCGCTCGGGCGCCAACGGCTTGGTCGTGCTGGTGCGCCCGGCTGGACTCGAACCAGCTGCTTCTCGTTTAGGAGACGAGCGCTCTGTCCTGATGAGCTACAAGGGCATGATGCGTGCGCCGCCCCGGTATCGAACCGGGCTCCCCCGCTTAAGAGGCGGGTGCTAAACCACTCAGCTAGCGGCACGTGGCGGACGGAGCGAGAGTCGAACTCGCACGGGTGTTACCCCCAACGGTTTTCGAGACCGCGGCCGGCGCCCATCGGCTGGCCCGTCCAGTTCTCTCCCCCTCCCAGTGCGCCCCGAGCGTCCTGTCCGCACGCGTCCACGGATTCTCCGGGGGTGCCCACTACCGGTGCGACGACTTCCGCCTGGTCGAAGCGGAGAGAGAAAGTCTGGGTGGAGGGATTTGAACCCCCGTCCTCTGCCTCCCGAAGGCAGCGTCCTACCAAGCTGGACCACACCCAGTTGCGTCGGGATGGCCGGGCTCGAACCGGCGGCCTCGTGCTCCCCGAGCACGCGCGCTACCCACTGCGCCACATCCCGATTCCGGCATCCGCACCATCGGCCTCCAACCCCTTCGTGGTGCGCGCCTGGTGCCCCCGGCAGGATTCGAACCTGCGGCCTCCTGGTTCGTAGCCAGGCACTCTGTCCAGCTGAGCTACGAGGGCATGGTGTCGCCGGCTGGGTTCGAACCAGCGTCCTCCGCCTTATCAGGGCGGCGCTCCGACCTGCTGAGCTACGGCGACATTGTCTTGCGCGGAGCCGGAGGGATTCGAACCCCCGTCGGTGTGACCCGATCTGCTTTAGCAAAGCAGCGCCATCGTCCTCTCGGCCACGGCTCCAGAGCACCAGCGACGGGGTTCGAACCCGCGATCTCCTCCGTGACAGGGAGGCGGGGACTCCGCTCCCCTACGCCGGCATGGTGTGCGGTGACCGCGCTGGGCGGTCACCGAGTGGAGGAGACCGGATTCGAACCGGCTACCTTCCGGGTGCAAACCGGACGCTCAACCTGATGAGCTTCACCCCCATCGTGCGCTCGCCGGGAGTCGAACCCGGACGCCTCGCGGCACCGGCGCCTGAGGCCGGCGTGTCTCCCGTTTCCACCACGAGCGCAGGGTGGGACAGCTTTGCGGGGCTTGATGCGCGTTGCCTGGCCAGCCCGCGCCCACCCTTGGAACCCCGCGTACGTGCCCGCCCGCCCCTGCGCGCCGGAAGCCGCTGTGGTGACGCACCGCCTGCGGAACTCGAACCCGCATCTCCCGGCTCGCGCCGGATGATCTGCCAATTGATCTACGACGGGTGCGTCATCGAGCCGACGCCCGGGATCGAACCGGGTGCCTCCGCTTTACGAGAGCGGCGCTCTACCTGGTGAGCTACATCGGCGTGGAATTGGCGCCGCCGGGGACGACTCGCCCCGCCGTCTTCTGTGTCCTCTCCCGCGCGGGGAGCGGCACCGGGTTCTGCCGGCCACGCGGTGCCCGACCGTGGTCGGGGCGCTGCCTGCTCTCGGACGTTCATCCGCCCGAGCGCGCGCGGTCGCTCTCTCGCCAGGATTCGAACCTGAACCTCCCGCTCCAAAGGCGGGCGTCGCTGCCGTTAGACCACAAGAGATCGGCTTGACCGGGCCCGTGGTGGGCCCGGTCAGCGGTGGGCGATGCTCGCCCAGGCCGGGATGGCCGGATGGAAGAGGAGCCGCATCCCGGCTTCGTCGGGGGTGCGGTCGGCCTTCCGGTTGTTGCAAGCTCCGCAGGCGGCGATCGTGTTCATCCAGGTGTTGCGGTTGCCTTGGGAGACGGGGTGGATGTGGTCGACCGTGCCGGCGCGGCCGTTGCAGAACCCGCAGCGGCGGCCGTCGCGGGCGAGGACACCGGTCTTCGTCCAGCCGGGGCCCTTGCCGAACCGCCACCGGGTGACGACGTACCGGATGAGCCGGACGGCGGCTGGCAGCGGGAACGCCCAGGTGCCGGTCGGGGTGTGCTTCGGTGATCTCGGCGACCTGGCGGACGAGCATCCGGATCGCGTGGCGGAGGCTGACCCGCTGCAGGGGCTGTGAGCCGGCGTTGAGTACCAGGGCTTCCGTCGTCACCGAGGTCACCTCCTCTGCGTGATCGTTTGTGCCGGGCCGGCGACGGGTTCCCGGACGCTGGGTTCCGGGTGAGAGCGGACGACCGGGTTCGAACCGGCGACCTCCACCGTGGCAGGGTGGTGCGCTACCAGCTGCGCTACGTCCGCGTGCTTTGTTCGTGGAGCCACCGCCCGGGGTCGAACCGGGTGCCTCGGTCGTACCAGGACCGCGCTCTGCCAGGTGAGCTACGGCGGCGTGTGCCCCGCCTCGGATTCGCACCGAGACCGTCGCCGGGTTTGAGCCGGCGCCCTCTGCCAGTTGCGGTAGCAAGGCGGGTGGTTAGCGAAGTCCGGTACGTCAGCAGCCGCGGCCCCGATCGGGGATCACTGCACGTCCTTCGCCGGCCGGGCAGCGAGCCCGACCGACCGCGGCGGTCAGCCGCGCCTCTCGCTCTGGGTGCAGGACTCGAACCTGCGTCTGTACCGGGGACCAAAACCCCGTCGGGCCTGCCGTCAGCCCAACCCAGAAGGTTCACGGTGCCGGGTGGGGCGGTGACGTTCCTCGTTGCTCGGGTAGCTACTCCCGTGCTGCTGGCTGGCCGGGCCGCGCATCCCGGCCAGCCAGCACGAAGTGTCCGCCGCCCCGGGACCGGCACCTGTCTGACGCCGGTACTCCGGCCCACCTCCCCGCGGACAGCGGGTCGCCGTGCTGGGTTCGGCGTCCGTTTCTCGGCTACGAGCGGGTGAGGGGAATCGAACCCCTGTGATCTGGGTGGAAGCCAGGAGCTCTGCCACTGAGCTACGCCCGCATCGTTCGCGACCTGCGGGAGTCGAAAACCGCACGGCAGGTACCGGCCGTCTCCGCCCCCGTGGGGCTGTCGCGAGCTTGTAGACCCGACCGGGATCGAACCGGCGTCTCCAGGTTGAGGGCCTGGTGAGCGTTCCGCTGCTCCACGGGTCCAAGGGTGCCGCGTCGGGGCCGCCAGACGGACCCGCCGCTTTTGCAGCCAGCACTCATCTCGTGAGCGCCGCACCTGGTGCTCGGGTAGGGACGGTCATACGTGGCCGGACTCGAATGTTCCGGGGGCTGGCCTTACGGCCGGGCCATCTCCGCGCGTACCCGCCGCGTTTCCTGCCGTTGCGTGCCCACTGCTGGGATCGAACCAGCGACCTCCGCCTTTTCAGGGCAGCGCTCGACCTGCCGAGCTCAGTGGGCATATGGCGCGCGCCCTCCTCGAGGGCGCTGGTTCCGACGTTCCGGGGGCCAACCGATGCAGATGCAGTCCCCCACTGCAGAGCTTCACCTGGCCCGGTACTCGCGGGAAGCGTGGGGACGCCTTCCCGGCCGGCGCGTGGGAGATCCGGCGGCGGGCCCGTGGTGGCACCGGCGGCGGGATCTGTTTCATGTCATTTCCGCTGTTGAATTCTCAAGTCCGGGACCCCGGAGGGTTCCGACAAGTCCATTCCCGCAAAGCATTCTGCGGGGGACGTTGCAGGGGTGACAGGGATCGAACCTGCGACCTTCGGTTTTGGAGACCGGCGCTCTACCGATTGAGCTACACCCCTATTAAAAAATGGCATGGTGAAAACAGAGAAGCCGCCTTCCCCGGTTCGGGAGGCGGCTTCGGCGCTGGGCGCTTCGGCGGGCGCTAGGTGCGCCTCCCGGGGTGGGGCTTGTTGATGCTTACCTGCTCGAAGGTCCCGAAAGCGCAGGCAGCCGAGCCCGGCAGCGTGCGCTGCGGGTTCGTGGTGGCGTGCCAGCGTTGCATCGGGCTGCTCCTTGCCGGTTGGGTCTGGGGTGCTGATGACGGTAGGTGTTGCGGCTTGCCATCGCAATCACATTTTCGGCGGGCGTGCTCAGCCTCGATCCACCGCTGAATGGTGAGACGGCGGCACCCCGGAAGATAGAAAGTGCCCTCTGGACTGGGAGGATAGGAGTTCTGACGCTTCTATTC
>NZ_LLZH01000006.1:0-33800 GCF_001509495.1 Actinoplanes awajinensis subsp. mycoplanecinus
CTCGACCGCACCCGAACCACCCACCTCCAACGCCTCAACTTCACCCTCGCCGCATAACCCCACCAAATAAACCAACAGGGTCTCCGCAGGCTACGAGCCACGTCCCGCCCGTGAGGCCGACGCGAGACCGCAGCCACTCCCGGCCGCAGCGCGACTCCCGACTTTGGCTGGCTCTCAGGGGTGTCTCCGCAGCGCGGAGACACCCCTGAGGCCCAGCCGGGACCGTGAGCCGCGCCGCGGCCGGGAGTGGGCACGGTCGGGCGCGAGACCATCACGGGACGCGGCTCGTAGCCTGCGGACTGGGAGTCATAGTTCGTACCGAAAAAGGGGTATGCGGACCGCACACCCCTTTTTCGGAAAGCGAAAATTAGCCCTTGGGGATGTCGAACAGCTTGGCGATGTTGGCGGCCAGGGACAGGTCGCCCTTTGCCTTGATCTTGCCGGTCATGAACAGCATCATCGGGTTGCCGTCGCCCGCGACGACCTTGAGGAACGTGACCGCGTCCATGGTCATGGCCAGCTTCGGGTCGCGCACCGGCTGGTTGGTGACGGTGCAGGCGCCGTTCTCGATCACGGTCTCGTAGGTGTCCGAGACGCCGTTCGGGCCGGTGATGATCCAGTGGATGACGGCCTGGGTGTCGCCGGCCTTCTCCGCGCGGAACAGCGTGGGCATGCGGTTGAAGACCTCATCGAGGATCTTGCCGCGCGCGTCCGACGCCATGATCTCGCTGATCTTGGAGTCCGGAGTGGACTTGACGAGCTGCGAGAACTCCTTCGGGCCGATCGTGGAGAGCGACTCGGGGCTGAATTCAGTCATCAGGGGACCTTTCGGAATGAGCGTCGAACCTACTCGCCAGTAACCTTAGCGAGAATGCCGCTTTCTCGTGCAGTTTGCCACTCTCCAACAAGTGTTGGACGGTCGACGCGTCCGAGTCATAGACTCCCCAACATGTCTTTGGGGGATGGTGGACAGGCCTCGCTGCGCGCGCTGGCCCACCCGGCGCGACTGCGGATCCTGTCGCTGCTCACCGGCGCCTCGCTGACCGCCGCCGAGGTGGCCCGGGCGCTCGGTCTGACCCACGCCAACGCCAGCTACCACCTGCGCACCCTGGCCGCGGCCGGCCTGATCGCGACGGCCGGCGAGGAGAAGATCCGTGGCGGGCTGGCGAAGCGGTACCACTACGACCACGCCGCCCCCGCTCCGGCGGTCGCCCCCGGCTCGTTCTATCCGGCTGCGGCCGGCGAGATGACCCGGCGCGCGGCCGAGGGCCACCGACCGGGCGGCAAAGGCGTGACGGCAGACGCCGAGCTCTGGGTCGATCCGGAGACCTGGCGGGAGATCACCGAGCGGATCACCGCCGCGGTCCACGACCTGCACGCCGCCGCGTGCCCGGCGGGCACACCGGGCACCGTTCGGACGAGCACGACCGTGGCGATGTTCGAGATGGAGGCCGGGTGAGCCTCCTGGCGCCGCTGCGGCACCGGTCGTTCCGCTTTCTGCTGGCCGGCCGCACGATCGACACGCTGGGCAATGCCATCGCGCCGATCGCTCTCGCCTTCGCCGTGCTCGACCTCACCGGTTCGGCCCGCGACCTGGGCCTGGTGCTCGGCATCCGCACCTTGACCAACGTGGTGTTCCTGCTCTTCGGCGGAGTGTTCGCCGACCGGCTGCCGAGAAATCTGCTGATGGTCGGATCGTGCCTTGCCGCCGCGGTCACCCAGGCCGTGGTGGCGGCCCTGGTGCTCACCGGCAACGCCACGATCCCCTTGCTCATCGGGTTGTCCGCGCTCAACGGGATGGCAGCCGCGGTGGCTCTGCCGGCCTCGGCTGCGATCCTGCCGCAGACCGTGCCGGCCGACGTGCGCCAGCAGGCCAATGGGCTCAACCGGCTGTTCTTCAGCACCGCGATGATCGTTGGGGCGCCGATGGCCGGCGTGCTGGTCGCCGGGGTCGGGCCCGGGTGGGGTATGGCGGCCGATGCCGCGACGTTCCTGCTGGCCGGGGCCTGTTTCGCTCTGGTGCGGCTGCCGGCGGTGGCCCGCGACTCCGTCGACGTCGACGCCCCCATCCTCACCGAATTGCGTACCGGCTGGTCCGAGTTCCGCTCCCGCACCTGGCTCTGGGTGGTGGTCGCCGCGTTCGGGGTGCTCAACGCCGGAGCCAGCGGCGGCATCCACGTCCTCGGCCCCGTTGTCGCCGACGACACCATCGGGCGGCGGGCCTGGGGTTTCGTGCTTGCCGCGGTCACCGCGGGCAATATCGTCGGCGCTTTCGTGGCGATGCGTCTGCGGGTCAGCCGGCTGCTGCTCTTCGGCTGTGCGAGCTGCTTCGCCTACGCCCTGCCGGTTCTCGTGCTCGGCGTCCGGCCGCACTTCGTCGTGCTCGCCGTCGCCGGATTCGTGACCGGCGCGATGATGGAGCAGTTCAACATCGCCTGGGACACCACGATGCAGGAGCACATCCCCGCCGACAAGCTCGCGCGTGTCTACTCGTACGACATGGTCGGCTCGTACGTTGCGATCCCGATCGGTCAGATCGCGGCCGGACCGATCGCGCTCGCCTTCGGCCTCCGCCCGACCCTGATCGGCCTCGCCGCCCTCATGACGCTCGCCGTGATCTTCATGGTGAGCAGCCGGGACGTCCGTACGCTGCGGCACAAGGTGCCGGAACCGGCCGATCGGCCCATGAAAGAATCGGTGCCGTGACCATCCCGAACGTGCTCGCCAGCCGCTACGCCTCCGCCGAACTCGTCACTCTCTGGTCGCCGGAGGAGAAGATCCGGATGGAGCGCCGGCTCTGGCTGGCGGTCCTGAAGGCCCAGCGTGACCTCGGCATCACGGTGCCGGACGGCGCCGTCGAGGCGTACGAATCAGTTCTCGAGCAGGTCGACCTGGCCTCGATCGCGGCCCGCGAGCGAGTCACCCGGCACGACGTGAAGGCGCGCATCGAGGAGTTCTCCGAGCTCGCCGGCTTCGAGCAGATCCACAAGGGGATGACCTCCCGCGACCTCACCGAGAACGTGGAGCAGCTGCAGCTGCGGGCGTCCCTCGAGCTGATCCGGGACCGCGTGGTCGCCGCCCTGTCCCGGCTCGCCGCGCTCGCCGTCGAGCACTCCGACCTGGTGATCACCGGTCGCTCGCACAACGTCGCGGCGCAGGCCACCACGCTCGGCAAGCGGTTCGCCTCGGCCACCGAGGAGCTGCTGATCGCGTACGAGCGGCTGGACGACCTGATCGGCCGTTACCCGCTGCGCGGCATCAAGGGCCCGGTCGGCACCGCCGCCGACCAGCTCGACCTGCTGGACGGCGACGAGGAGAAGCTGGCCGAGCTGGAGTCCAAGGTCGCCACGCACCTCGGCTTCGCCCGGGTGCTGGACAGCGTCGGCCAGGTCTACCCGCGGTCGCTCGACTTCGACGTGGTGTCGGCGCTGGCCCAGATCGTCGCCGGGCCGTCCTCGCTGGCCACCACGATCCGCCTGATGGTCGGCCAGGAGCTGGTCACCGAGGGTTTCAAGCCGGGCCAGGTGGGCTCGTCGGCGATGCCGCACAAGATGAACACCCGGTCGTCGGAGCGGGTCAACGGCCTTGCCGTGATCGTCCGGGGCTACCTGTCGATGGTCGGCGAGCTCGCCGGCGACCAGTGGAACGAGGGTGACGTCTCCTGCTCGGTGGTGCGCCGGGTGGCCCTGCCGGACGCGTTCTTCGCCACCGACGGGCTGTTCCAGACGTTCCTCACCGTGCTCGACGAGTTCGGGGCGTACCCCGCGGTGATCGCCCGGGAGCTGGACCGCTTCCTGCCGTTCCTGACCACCACCAAGCTGCTCGTCGCCGCGGTCCGCAAGGGTGTCGGCCGGGAGGTCGCGCACGAGGTGATCAAGGAGCACGCGGTCGCCGTGGCGCTGGCCATGCGGGAGAAGGGCGCGGCGGTCAACGACCTCTTCGACCGGCTCGCCGACGACGGCCGGCTGCAGCTGACCCGGGCCGAGATCGACACGCTGGTGGCCGACCGGGCCGCGTTCGTGGGCGCCGCGCCGGCCCAGGTGCGCGCGATCGCCGACCGGGTCGCCGCGATCGTGGCGCGCCACCCGTCGGCCGCCGGCTACGCCCCGGCGCCCATCCTCTGAACTGGCTCAACGTCCGGCTGAGTCGGCCGCCCGACAGCGGTCGCCGGTTCGGTCGGACGGTTGACCAGGTAGGCTCCTCCGTGCTTACACCTATCAGTCAGGAGTGCCCGTGGCTCGCGTCGTGGTCGACGTCATGCTCAAGCCGGAGATCCTGGATCCGCAGGGTCAGGCGGTGGCGAATGCCCTGCCCCGGCTCGGCGTCACCGATGTCTCCTCAGTCCGCATCGGTCGTCGGATCGAGATCGATTTCGCCGGTGAACCCGACCTGGATCGGGCTCGCGAGATCGCTGACAAGCTGCTCGCCAACCCGGTGATCGAGGACTTCGACATTCGGGTCGTCGCAGACGCGGCGGAGGTCGCCTGACCATGCGGATCGGTGTGGTCACCTTCCCCGGATCATTGGACGACGGGGACGCCGCCCGCGCCGCCCGTATCGCCGGCGCCGAGGCTGTCCGCCTCTGGCACGGCGACCCGGATCTGCACGGCGTCGACGCCGTGGTGCTTCCCGGCGGCTTCTCGTACGGCGACTACCTGCGCTGCGGCGCCATCGCGCGATTCGCTCCGGTCATGGAGTCGATCATCGACGCGGCCCGCGGCGGCCTGCCCGTTCTGGGCATCTGCAACGGTTTCCAGGTCCTCTGCGAGGCGCACTTGCTGCCCGGCGCGCTGACCCGGAACCAACACCTGCACTTCCGCAACCGGGACCAGTGGCTCAAGGTCGAGTCGACGAACACCGCGTGGACCAACAGCTTCACCGGCGGCCAGGAGATCCTCATCCCGGTCAAGAACGGCGAGGGCTGCTACGTCGCCGACGCCAAGACGCTTGACGCTCTCGAGGCCGAGGGCCGGGTGATCGCGCGCTACGTCCGCGGCAACCCGAACGGTTCGCAGCGCGACATCGCCGGGATCACCAACGAGGCCGGCAACGTCGTCGGCATCATGCCGCACCCGGAACACGCCGTGGAGGCGCTGACCGGTCCGTCGCTCGACGGCCTCGGCTTCTTCACCTCCGTCCTGCGGGCCCTGGCGGGGGCGACCGCGGGCGGTCAGCTCGCAGGGGGACAGCAGTGACCACGCAGCAGGACAAGCCCAGCGGCTTCGCTGCGACCGACGTATTGGTCAACAAGTTCGAGGACGGCCCGGACACCGTCGAGAAGGCCGAGAAGGCCCCCGACGAGCTCCAGCCGTTCGCCGACCTCGGCCTCAAGGACGACGAGTACGCGAAGATCCGCGAGATCCTCGGCCGCCGGCCCACGGCGTCCGAGCTCGCGATGTACTCGATCATGTGGAGTGAGCACTGCTCGTACAAGTCGAGCAAGGTCCACCTGCGTGAGTTCGTCGCCAAGGTGCCGAAGAACACCCGGATGCTGGCCGGCATCGGTGAGAACGCCGGTGTGGTCCAGGTCTCCGACGACCTCGCGGTCACCTTCAAGGTCGAGTCGCACAACCACCCCAGCTACGTCGAGCCCTACCAGGGCGCGGCGACCGGCGTCGGTGGCATCGTCCGGGACATCCTGGCGATGGGCGCCCGCCCGATCGCGGTGATGGACCCGCTGCGCTTCGGCGCGGCCGACCACCCGGACACCGCCCGGGTGCTGCCCGGCGTGGTCGCCGGCATCGGCGGCTACGGCAACTGCCTGGGCCTGCCGAACATCGGTGGCGAGATCGTCTTCGACCCGTGTTACCAGGGCAACCCGCTGGTCAACGCGCTGAGCATCGGCGTGATGCCGGTCGAGCGGCTGCAGAAGAAGGAAGCCACCGGCACCGGCAACATCGTGGTGCTGATGGGCGCGCGGACCGGTCGGGACGGCATCGGCGGGGTCTCCGTGCTGGCGTCCGCCACCTTCGACGAGGAGGCCGAGCAGCGCCGCCCGTCGGTGCAGGTCGGCGACCCCTTCATGGAGAAGCTGCTGATCGAGAGCTGCCTGGAGCTGTACGACGCCGGTCTGGTCTCCGGCATCCAGGACCTCGGTGGCGCCGGTCTGACCTGCGCGCTCACCGAGACCGCCGCGGCGGCCGGCACCGGCATGCGGGTCTGGCTGGAGCGGGTCCCGCTGCGCGAGGCCTCGATGTCGCCGACCGAGATCCTGGCCAGCGAGTCGCAGGAGCGGATGCTCCTGATCGTCACGCCGGAGAACCTGGAGGCGGTGCTCAAGGTCGCCGAGAAGTGGGGCGTCTGGGCCACCGCGATCGGCGAGGTCACCCCGGCCGGCGCGGACGGCACCCCGGGCCGCCTGCTGATCACCTGGAACGACCACGTCGTGGTGGACGTGCCGCCGGGCTCGCTCGCCGACGACGGCCCGGTCTACGACCGTCCGATGCGTGAGCCGTCCGACCTGATCCTGCTGCAGGCGGACCGGGCCGAGACGCTGCACCGGCCGTCCACCGGCGACGAGCTGCGCGAGACCGTGCTGCGGATGATCGCGTCGCCGAACCTGTGCGACAAGACCTGGGTGACCGAGCAGTACGACCGCTACGTGCTCGGCAACACCGTGCTGGCCCAGCCGGAGGACTCCGGTGTGCTGCGCCTCGACGAGGTCACCAACCTCGGTGTGGCGCTGTCGGTCGACGGCAACGGCCGGTACGCCCGGCTCGACCCGTACGAGGGCGCGAAGCTGGCGCTGGCCGAGTCGTACCGGAACGTCGCGGTGACCGGTGCCGAGCCGATCGCGGTCTCCGACTGCCTGAACTTCGGCTCGCCTGAGGACCCGGCCGTGATGTGGCAGTTCGCCCAGGCCGTGCGCGGTCTGGCCGACGGTTGCCAGCAGCTCGGCATCCCGGTGACCGGCGGCAACGTCAGTTTCTACAACCAGACCGGCGCCGCGGCGATCCACCCGACCCCGGTGATCGGCGTGCTGGGCCTGTTCGACGACGTCACCCGGCGCATCCCGATGGGCTTCAAGAACAACGGCGAGCTGCTCTTCCTGCTCGGCGAGACCCGGGCGGAGCTCTCCGGCTCGGAGTGGGCCTGGGTGACGCACGACCACCTCGGTGGCCGTCCGCCCAAGGTCGACCTGGCGGCTGAGCAGGCGCTCGGCAAGCTGATGGCCCAGGCCTCGAAGGCCGCACTGGTCAGCGCGGCGCACGACCTCTCCGACGGGGGCCTGGCTCAGGTGCTGGTGGAGAGCTGCCTGCGGCACGAGGTGGGCGCCACGGTGACCTTCCCGGCCGACGGCGAGTCGGCGTTCGTCCAGCTGTTCAGCGAGTCGGCGGGGCGGGCCCTGGTGGCCGTGCCGGTGGGTCACGAGAAGGCGTTCGTGGCGCTGGCGGCGAAGTTCGGTGTGCCGATCGCGCAGATCGGTGTCACCTCGCCCGAGGCAACGCTGACCGTTACCGATCAGTTCGCGATCCCGCTGGCCGAGCTGCGGACCGCGTTCACGGAGACCCTGCCGAAGCTGTTCGGCGGATCGGCCGAGCTGGTCAACCGGGCCGCGCCGGTCGAGGTCGAGGCGCCGGTGAGCGAGGGTCGTTCGGTGACCCTGGAGCTGACCGAGCCGAAGCCAGGCGGACCGATCGAGTCCTGATCGAGATACACCGAAGCCGGCCGGGGAGTCTTCCCGGCCGGCTTTCTCTTACCTGCCGCCGGTATGGAAAAGGGCCCCGCGCGATGCGCGGGGCCCTTCCCTTCAGATCAGGTCACTCTTCCCAGTCACGACCGCGGCGGTTCGGGTCCTGCCCGTTTCCGTACGCGTTGCCGCGCTGGTCGTAGCCCGGGGTGCCGTAACCGGGCTGGCCCGGCTGGACCGGGGGCTGCTGAGCGCCGCCATAGTTGCCGCCGTGCTGGTCGTAGCCCTGGTTGCCGTAGCCACCCTGCTCGTACCCGGCGGGCTGGGCGGGGGGCTGGGCGCCGTAGTTGCCGCCGCCCTGCTCGTAACCGCCCTGCTCGTACCCGGCGGGGCCGTAGCCGTCGCCGTTGTCGGGCTGGTTGCCCCAGCCGGCCTGGGCGCCCTGGTTGCCCCAGCCCGCCTGGTCGGCGGCCTGGTTGCCGTAGCCGCCCTGGTCGTACCCGCCGGCCTGCTGGCCCGCGGCGTACCCGCCGGCGCCGTAGCCGTCGTCCTCGTAGCCGTTGTTCGGCTGGTACATGCCGGTGGCCTCGTCGTAGCGCTGCCCCGGCTGGGGCTGCTGCGGCTGCTCCGGCTGGTACATGTTGGTGGCCTGGCCGTAGCCGTCGGCCTGCGCGTCGTACCCGCTGGTCGCGGCACCGTAGCCGCCCGCGGCGCCAGTGCCGGCGGCGCCGTAGCCGCCCTGGTCGTCCCACTGGCTGCTGTTCGTGCCGAGGTAGCCGCCCTGCGGGGGCACCGGAGCGCCGTACGGGTCGGGGAACTCGTCCTCGACCACCGCCGGGCGATGGATCATCGTGGGCGCGTCGCTGAGCGCCGCACCCATGCCGCCGGCTCCGGCAACCATCGTGGCGTCGCCACCACGGCCGGCGCCGACCGGCGCGGCGACCCGGGTCGCGTCGTTGCCGTACCGGGGACCGCCCGCGGGGCCGCCGCCGATCGGAGCGCCGCCGTAACCCGCGCCGCCACCGTTGGTGTCGTCACCGTTGGCCGCGGCGTTCTTGCGGCGCAGCCAGACCAGCACCATCGCGCCGACACCCGCGGCGACCAGCAGGCCACCCATCACGATCAGCAGCCAGGAGCTGCCGCCGCTGTCGTCGGACTTGTTATCGGTGTCGGCCGCGAGCGTGTTCGCCGGGTCGGTGGTCGCGTCGTCGGTGGCCTCGTCGTCGGTCGGCTCCTCGCTCACCGCCGAGCTGGCCGAGGCGCTGACCGACGCGCTCGGCGAGGCGGACGCGGAAGCGGCGACGGCCTTCAGCGTGATCGACGCGGTGACCGTCTTGCCGACGGTGCCCTTGACGGTGGTCCTGGCGCCCTTGAACCCGTCGAGCGTCGCGCCCACCGTGATCGGGCCGGCCGAGATCGGGTTGGTGTCCGAGGACGCGAAGGAGAACCCGCCGTCGTTGTTCGTGATGGCGCTGTACTTGTGACCCTGGCTGTCGACCATGCCGACGGACGCGCCGGGCAGCCGGTTGCCGTCCTTGTCCTTGATCGTGCCGGTCACCAGACGCACGTTGGTGTCGGCCGGCGCGGCCGGGCCGTTGACCCTGATCTTGGCGACGGCTTTCTTCGTGCCGCCCGTGTCGCCGGTCGACTTGGCCTCCACCTCGAAGGTGATGTCCTGCTTCTGGCCCTCGCCGACGGGCGGAAGCACGATCGTCGCCGAGCCGTCGGTGTCCTCGCCGGGCTTCAGGCTGACATTCTGGTTGCCGCAACCGCTGTTGCAGGCACCGCCGACGAGGGTGGTCGTGATGCTCACCGGGACGGCTGTATCGGCGGATTCGGCGGAGCCCCCAGGGTTACCAACCGTGTAGGTGACGGTTACAGTGTCCCCAGAGTTGCCGCTCGATGGTGCGGTGATATTGACGGTGGGTGTGGCTGCGAGAGCAGCCGTCTGACCACCGGCCACCAAGCCTGCGACCAGCACCAGGAACGCACCGGCCTGAACTGCCCGGCCCCGTAGGTGCGTTGTCACGTCCACCACCTTCCGTGTCGCGTTGTCTCCGGTCTCTTGCACGTGAGATCTCGCGCGACTTCTACGCCGTCGGCAACTATGCCCTGCCACACGGCTTTCGCGCGACCCAGGGCGGTGTGCCGTTGTCGGCGAACCGAGTCGTATCGTCCCGACATGTCGTCTGCGCACAATAAATCCGAGTCGGTGTCCGAGGCGTTGGGCGCGCTGGACCGGGGAGACGAACCCGAGCGTGCGGTGCTGCGTGACGCGGTTCGCGCCCTGCTGACCGAGTTGTCCCAACGGGCGCCTGGCCGTTCGGTGGAGGTGCGTATTCCACCTTTCGGTGCGATTCAGTGCGTGCCCGGCCCGCGACACACCCGCGGCACACCGCCCAATGTGGTCGAAACGGATCCGATGACGTGGCTGCTCCTGGCCACCGGCCGCCTGGACTGGGCGGAAGCGACGCGGGACGGACGGCTGCGGGCCAGCGGGATCCGCACCGATCTCACCGAGTACCTGCCGCTCACCGGGGAATGAGCCCGCAGGTGCCGCCTCCGGGCTCGCGTACACTGGGCGATCGGAGCGAGCGGAGTCCGGGCTAGACCAACGATTTGGATGGTCGGCGCTTCGGACAGTTCGTGCGAACCGATATGAGGGAGCGAACAGGTGCCCCGAGGCGACGGCCTACTGACCGACGATCTCGACCCCCAGGACCGCGGCCCCCAGGATGCCTGTGGCGTCTTCGGCGTCTGGGCCCCCGAGGAAGAGGTCGCCAAACTCACGTACTTCGGGCTGTACGCACTCCAGCACCGGGGCCAGGAAGCCGCCGGCATCGCGGTGAGCGACGGTTCCGGTGTCGTGGTCTACAAGGACGTCGGCCTGGTCTCCCAGGTGTTCGACGAGCCCACTCTCGCCAGCCTGCGCGGTCACCTCGCGATCGGGCACGCGCGTTACTCCACCACCGGCGGTTCGAACTGGGAAAATGCCCAGCCGACCATCCGGGCCACCCCGGCCGGCACGACGATCGCGCTGGCGCACAACGGCAACCTGGTGAACACCGCCGAGCTGGCCAAGGAGATCGCCGACCGCGGTCTCGACGTGGGTGACTCCACCTCCGACACGGCCATGGTCACCACCCTGCTGGCCGGTCGCCCCGACCTCTCGGTCGAGGCCGCCGCCATGGAGGTGCTGCCCACTCTGCGCGGCGCGTTCAGTTTCGTCTTCATGGACGAGCACACGCTCTACGCGGCGCGGGACGCCCAGGGCGTCCGCCCGCTGGTGCTCGGCCGGATGGAGCGCGGCTGGGTGGTCGCCAGCGAGACCGCCGCGCTGGACATCACCGGCGCCAGCTTCGTCCGCGAGGTCGAGCCCGGCGAGATCATCGCGATCGACGAGCACGGCCTGCGCTCCTCGCGGTTCGCCGCACCGGAGCCGAAGGGCTGCCTCTTCGAGTACGTCTACCTCGCCCGCCCGGACACCACGATCGCCGGGCGCAACATCTACGCCGCGCGCGTCGAGGTCGGCCGCAAGCTGGCCAAGGAGCACCCGGTCGAGGCCGACCTGGTGATCGGCGTCCCGGAGTCCGGCATCCCGGCCGCGATCGGGTACGCGGAGGCCTCCGGCATCCCGTACAGCGCCGGCTTCATGAAGAACGCGTATGTCGGCCGTACCTTCATCCAGCCCTCGCAGACCATCCGCCAGCTCGGGATCCGGCTCAAGCTGAACCCGCTGCGCGAGGTGGTCCGGGGCAAACGGATCGTCGTGATCGACGACTCGATCGTGCGGGGCAACACCCAGCGCGCCCAGATCCGGATGCTGCGCGAGGCCGGCGCCCTGGAGATCCACGTCCGGATCTCGTCGCCGCCGGTGAAGTGGCCGTGTTTCTACGGCATCGACTTCGCCACCCGGGCCGAGCTGATCGCCAACGGCCTGGAGATCGACGGCATCCGCCGCTCGATCGGCGCCGACAGCCTGGGCTACGTCTCGCTCGACAACCTGGTCCAGGCGACCGAGCAGCCGAAATCCCGGCTCTGCATGGCCTGCTTCACCGGGGAGTACCCGATCGAGCTGCCGGCTGCCGACCTGATCGGTAAGCATGTGCTGGAGGGTGTCGGCCGTCGCGCCGGCATGCCGGCCGCCGCACCGAAGGCGGTCGAGGCCGCTGTCACCGAGCTCGAGACCGAGTACGAGGTCCGCGAGCACGGGGACGACCACGCGGCACCGGCGCCGCTGGTGGCCAGCCCGGGTGGCGCCAACGCGCTGCACCATCCGTGACCTGAATCAATGGTGACTCTGCCAGTTACCGCAGAACCGCTAAGGGGAGAACCGTGACGCACGTGTCCGAGCGCAGTGCCGGATCGAACGGCGCTGAGGGCGGCGACCGACAGCCGTGGACGGCGGGCGCCGGCCGCGGGCCGCGCAAGCGCTCCGCGACGTACGCGGCGGCCGGTGTCTCGATCGACGCCGGTGATCGGGCCGTCGAGCTGCTCAAGGCCAAGGTGAAGAAGACCACCCGGCCCGAGGTGATCGGCGACCTGGGCGGCTTCTCCGGGCTGTTCAAGCTCAACACCGCGAAGTACAAGAGCCCGATCCTGGCGTCGTCCACCGACGGCGTGGGCACCAAGCTGGTCATCGCCCAGCAGCTCGACATCCACGACACGATCGGCATCGACCTGGTCGCGATGGTCGTCGACGACCTGGTGGCCTGCGGCGCCGAGCCGCTGTTCCTGCTCGACTACATCGCCTGTGGCGAGGTCGTGCCGGACAAGATCGCTGAGATCGGCGCCGGCATCGCGGACGGCTGCCGGTACGCCGGTTGTGCCCTGCTCGGTGGCGAGACCGCCGAGCACCCGGGCGTGCTGCGCCCGGACGAGTACGACGTCTCGGCCACCGGTGTCGGCGTGGTCGAGGAGAGCTTGCTGCTCGGCCCGCAGAAGGTGGAGATCGGCGACGCGGTGATCGCGATGCGCTCGTCCGGCCTGCACTCGAACGGGTATTCCCTGGTCCGCCACGTGCTGCTCGGCGCCGGCCGGATGCGCCTGGACACCGTTGTCGACGACTTCGGCACCTCGCGCACCCTGGGCGAGGAGCTGCTCACCCCCACCAAGATCTACGCCAAGGACTGCCTGGGCCTGATCGAGGAGACCGACGTGCGGGCGTTCTCGCACGTCACGGGCGGCGGCATCCCCGGCAACCTGAACCGGGTCCTGCCGGGCACCATGGACGCTGTGGTGGACCGCTCCACCTGGCGCCCGCAGCCGATCTTCGACCTGATCCAGGCCAAGGGCCGGATCGAGGACTCGGAGATGGAGGCCACCTTCAACATGGGTGTCGGCATGTTCGCTGTCGTCTCCTCGGACGACGCGGACCGCGCGATGGCCTACCTGGCCGGCCGCGGTGTCGAGGCCTGGCAGGTCGGCGAGGTCCTCGAGGGCACCGGCCAGGTGCAGATGATGGGGTCCTACACCCGGGGCTGACCCACCGTGGTGATCATGTCCGCGACAGGGCGTGACACCGGCTGTGATCCGGGTATGAGATCACCGGTCGCGTGATCGCGAGTCTGGTTCGTGACGGGCAGAGCATGAAATGATCCGTGTGTGCCGATGTCCGGCACATACGGATCTTTCGCATTGGGTGCTGGACCGCGAGGCCTAGCCTGGCCCTGCTCGACAGGTGCCTACGGGAGGTGCGCGATGGCGGACACGTGGAGCGGGATGCGGGGCATAGCCGCGCAGCCGGGTTATGTCGTCATGCAGCCCACTACTCTGTGCAACCTAGCTTGTGGCTACTGTTACCTCCCGTTCCGGCGGGAGAACCGGAAGATGCCGGTCGCCGTGGCCGAGGCGGTGGCCGCGGAGGTCGCCGACCTCGCCCGTACCGGAAGATTCTCCGTGGTGTGGCACGGTGGTGAGCCGCTCGCGGCCGGCGCCACCCACCTCGCCGCGTTGTTCGCGCCGTTCGGCGGTGACGTGGAACACCACGTGCAGACGAACGCGACCCTGATCGACGACGCGTGGTGCGAGTTCTTCGCCGAGCACGACGTCCGGGTCAGCGTGAGCGTGGACGGGCCGCGGGAGCGCAACGGTGAGCGCGTCGACCGCGGCGGCAAGCCGGCCTACGACCTGATCACCAAGGGGATCCGGACGCTGCAGCGGCACGGGATCCCGTTCTCGACGCTGTGCGTGGTCTCCGACCCGCGTCCCGGCATGGCCACCGAGCTGTACGAGTTCTTCCTCGGCCTGGGCTGCGAGGTGCTCGGCATCAACGTCGAGGAGCAGGAGGGCGTCAACCTCCGGCTGAACCAGCACGATCCGGCCGCGGTGAGCGCGTTCTGGGCCGAGTTGGTCGCCGCGTGGCGCAAGGCCCCGAGCATCCACCTGCGCGAGGTGGAGTGGACCCTGCGGTACGCCGCGGCGGTCCTCGACGGCACCGCCGACGCGCTGCTGCCCCGGCAGCTCGACCCGATCCCGACCATCGCCTACGACGGCTCGGTGGTGCTGCTCTCACCCGAGCTCGCCGGTTTTCACGATCTCCGGTACGGGGACTTCACCAGTGGCAACGTGCTGACCACCCCGCTGCGCCGGATCCTCGTCGAGGCGACGTCCACGCCGTGGATCAGCGAGTTCCTGAACGGGGTGGAGGCGTGCCGCACGAGTTGCCCCTACTTCGGCTTCTGCGGCGGCGCGCACGCGGCCAACCGCTACTTCGAACACGGCCGGTTCGACGGCACCGAGACGAACCACTGCCGGAACAGCAAGATTCGCCTACTGGAGGGAGTGCTGGACCATGCCCGAGATCACGAAGCCACGGCCGTCTGACGGCGTGGAGGATCCGGTGGCCGCACGGGTGCACGAGACCCGGGACGGACTGGCCGCGCTCATCGCGGAGGCGGAGGAGGCCCGTCGGCAGCGCGCAGAGGAGGCAGCGAGCGATAGCGGCTCGGCGGTCTGCGCCTGGAATCACTTTGAGAACATTCCTACGTTCTACAACTGGAACAACCGCCCACGCTGAAGACCGGGCGGTCGAAGCCCACGCGGGGGTGGCCCGCGTGGGCATCAGTGCAACCGTAGGAAGGTGACCACTACACGCAGGAGGAGCACAAGTCAGACCCTGTGCTCTGTGCGATGCGGGTCAGCGCCTTGTCGGCGACCAGGAATCCTGGTCGTCGTCCGCGTCGTCATCCTCATCATCGTCGACGAGCTCGTCGTTGTCGTCGTCGAAATGATGATTCGACTTACCGGCACCCGCCAGTTCGCGCTGCAAGGCGGTGAGGTCGGTGTTCGGGGAGTGATACTTCAACTCCCGCGCCACCTTCGTCTGCTTGGCCTTAGCACGGCCGCGCCCCATGGCTCGACCCCCTCGCACAGAATTCGGGGCAGCCCGAAGGCGGGCCCCGATGACGTCAGGCATCTCTCGTGGGTCTTACGGTACATGGACGACGGCGCGTTCGGCACCTCGGGTTGCGTGTGACACTGCCGCGCGTCGCGGTTCTCTTTTTCCAGCGCCGCGCGGCAGGCCTCGGAACGCCTTAGCCGAGGTAGATCGAACGCAGTCGGCCGACGTCCGCCATCCGTCGTTCGGCGAGCCGATCGGCGGCCACGGCGGGCGGCACACCCTCGTCGCCGGCGAGCTGCAGGATGCGCCGGGTGGTGTCGAAGATGCCGGTCGCCCGGAGCTTCGCCCGCTCGAAGTTGAAGCCCTCGATCTCGTCGGCCACCTGGATCACGCCGCCGGCGTTGACCACGTAGTCCGGCGTGTAGAGGATCACGCGGTCGTCCAGCAGCTTGCCGATGCCCGGGTGGGCCAGCTGGTTGTTGGCCGCGCCGGTGACCACCTTGGCGCGCAGCACCGGGATGGTGTCGTCGTTCAGCGCGCCGCCCAGGGCGCACGGCGCGTAGACGTCGAGGTCCGCGGCGATCAGCGTGGCGTTGTCCGGCACCAGGACGATCTCCGGGTGGGTGGTGCGCGCCCACTCGAGGGCGGCCGGGCTGACGTCGGTGGCGATCACGGTGGCGCCGTCGTCGATCAGGTGGCCGGTGAGGTACTTGCCGACCTTGCCGAGGCCGGAGACGCCCACCGTGCGCCCGGCGAGCGTGGGGCTGCCCCAGACGTGCTCTGCGGCCGCACGCATGCCCTGGAAGACGCCCCAGGCGGTCAGCACGGACGAGTCACCCGCCCCGCCGTGCTCGACGCTGCGGCCGGTGACGTAGCGGGTCTCCCGGGCGATCACGTCCATGTCCGGGACGTACGTACCGACGTCACAGGCGGTGTAGTAGCGGCCCTTCAGCGACTCGACCATCCGGCCGTACGCCCGCAGCAGTGCCTCGGACTTGCCGGTGGCCGGGTCGCCCCAGATCACCGCCTTGCCGCCGCCCAGGTCCAGGCCGGCGAGAGCGTTCTTGTACGCCATGCCGCGGGACAGCTTGAGCACGTCGGCCAGCGCGGCCTCTTCGCTCTCGTACGGATAGAACCGTGTGCCGCCCAGCGCCGGCCCGAGGGCCGTCGAGTAGATCCCGATGATCGCCTTCAGGCCGGTCACCCGGTCCTGACAGAAGACGACCTGTTCGTGCCCGGAGGCTTCGTTGCCGTCGGTGTCGAACACACCCATCGCTGCTCTCCCTGATTCTGCGTGTGTGGGCCTTCGTGGGGCCCTGAACCCGGCGGGGTAGGCCGGACAAGCCGAGCGTAGTCGTGGGAATGGCACGGCGATTACGCCCGCGCGGGAAGTTCCACCCGGGCGAATCCGTGAAAGGATCGCGCCGTGCCGTCACTGTTCGCGTCGTACCTACGGGTTTACGAGCCACTGACCGCCTTCGACCGAGAGCGGCAGGTCTTCTGGCGCCGTTACGCCAAGGAAGGCCGGGATCTCGGACCGATCGAGGGGCCGGTCCGCCAGCGCACCGCCGTGCTCGAGGCGCTCGGGGCCGGCTGGACCCGGCTGCCCGACCTGCCCGACGAGGCGTACGTGCTGGAGTGGGAGAACTCCCTGCTGATCTGCCCCTGGAACCTGCGTCTGCGGGTCGCCGAGGCGGCGCTGACCGCCCGGGACGGTGTACCGGCCGTGCTGGCCGACGCGTTCGTCCCGCCGGTGCTGGCCGGGCAGGCCAAGGCCGTGGTGGAGGACTGGCGCAGCGGGGCCAAGGTGCTGGAGCAGGGCGTGCCGCGGGTGCACGAACAGATCGCCACCTGGGGTGTGCCGCTGCGCTGGTTCGCCTTCGTCGACCTGGAGGAGCGGGACATCGCGCTCACCGGCCGGCGGCGCACGCTGCGTTACCGCACGGAGATCTCCAAGGCCCGGCGGCGGGCTCATCGCGCGGTCTCGGTGCTGCGCAAGTCGCTCGGCGACGCCCCGATCACCGAGGCGGTCGAGGAGGGCACCCGGTGGCTGGAGGAGTTCCATCCCCGCTCGGTGGTCGAGCTGGACTACGGCGGCCTGGTCAACCTCCTTCCGGAGGACAAGCTCCGCGAGGATGACTCACCCGGACTGGTGGCCGCCGGACTCTCGGCGTTGTCCCGCGGTGACGCCGACGCGGCCAGTGAGGCGTACGAAAAATTGGTCGCTAGGTGGCGAAGTGTCCAGCTTCTCGAACGCAGCAACTGACCTGCGGAAACGGGACAGACCGGTAAGTTCTCCCGCCGGTTAGAGCGCTCCCAAGGCGAACACTCTTCGTGATCGCCGCCCGGCGAAGCGTGATAATCGGACTAAACGCGGCACTATCTGGCGTAGAAAACACGTAAAAATCGGGCATGCTTCATCCGTCTATCTGGGGACGTTCGTCCGTTCGGCCCATGTCGGACATCGGGGACTAGCCGGACCATGAGAGACGCACCGGCCGGCGGGACCCCGGCCGATGTTTTTAGGCACCTGTGGAGGAGTGACCGATGGCATCGCGTACGCACGATCCTGAGCCGCTACTAACGCCGGCCGAGGTGGCGTCGATGTTCCGAGTCGACCCGAAGACCGTCACCCGGTGGGCGAAGGCGGGCAAGCTCAGCGCAATTCGCACGTTGGGCGGCCACCGTCGCTATCGGGAGTCGGAGGTTCGCGCCCTGCTGCAGGGACAGATTCCCACGCAGCGGCAGGGTGACTGACCGGTTCGACCTAGATCGTTGTAAGGGGCGTGCGCTGGGGAAGGCGTATCGCCCCTTCTTCGTTCCCTGGCTCTGATCTTCCCGGCTCACCCGTCTGCTAGATCAACGAGCCGGGTGCGGGCAGGATACGACGCGTTTTCGAAGTCCCGGCGACAGCCGTGGCGAGTTGCTTCAGCACGGTCGATTACCGAAGAGTAATGACTATGGAGCAGCCGATGATCGGCGACGCCTTCGGCGAGATGATCAAAGACGCGTACGCGGTGCGGACCGGAATCGGGCCGCGCCCGCTGGCCGGTGGACGTCTGTTCCGGCCGGTGATCGAAGTGATCGAGCGGGACGACGGCCTGATCAACGGGGCCCCGGCCGATCACTACCTGGACGAGCCGGACGCCTGGCAGCCACACGACCACCGAGCCCTGCGCCGGTGTCGCGGGCACGTGCTGGACATCGGCGTGGGCGCCGCCCGGATAGCGCTCGAGCTGCAACGCCGTGGCATGGCGGTGACCGGTCTGGACACCTCGGCCGGCGCCATCGAGGTGGCTCGCCGGCGCGGCCTGCGCGACACCGTGCTGAGCACCGTGGACGGGTACGCCCGAGCCACCGCCCGCTACGACACCTTCCTGCTGCTCGGCAACAACCTGGGCCTGCTGGAGGGCCCGGAGCGCGCGCCGGCCTTCCTGGAGGCGCTGTCCCGGCTGGCGAACCCGGGCGCGCGGATCCTGGCCCAGGGCGCCGACCCGTACGGGACCAGGGATCCGGTGCACGTCGGCTATCACGAGCGGAACCGGGCCCGGGGACGGCTCGGCGGCCAGCTGCGGCTGCGGCTGCGCTACCGGATGGTGGCCAGCGACTGGTTCGACTACCTCAACTGCTCGGTCGACGAGCTGGAGCAGCTGATCGACGGCACCGGGTGGCGATTGAAATCGGTCGACCAGAAGGACCGTCCGTACTACCTTGCGGTCATGGAGCAAGTCCCATGACAACCCTCACGAAAGATCAAGTCCGGCTCAGTCGCCGGATGTCCCTGGTGCTGCGGCACCGGCCGGAGACCGCCGGTCTGACCCTCGACACCGGCGGCTGGGTGCCGGTCGACACGTTTCTCACTGCTCTGCGGATCAGCCGCGCGGAGCTGGACGCCGTGGTGGCGTTCAACGACAAGTCCCGGTTCGCGGTGGCCACCGGCGCAGACGGCGTGGAGCGGATCCGGGCCAGCCAGGGGCACTCCCGGCGGGTCGAGGTCGATCTCGACCTTCCGCCGGCCGACCCGCCGCCGACGCTCTACCACGGCACCCCGCGGGAGAACCTCACCTCGATCATGCGGGACGGGCTGCGGCCGCGCAGCCGGCACCACGTGCACCTGTCCGTGGACGTGCCGACCGCCCTCAAGGTCGGCGGGCGGCGCTCGGCCGACGTCGTGGTGCTCTCCGTGACGGCCGCGACGATGGCGGCCGGCGGACACGTCTTCCACTGCAGCGACAACGGGGTGTGGCTGACCTCGGTCGTGCCACCCGAGCACCTTTCGGTAAAACGGACAAATCCGTAATCTGCCAGGTTGATCGTCCCTCCACAATGGCCGTACGCCCGGATCACCGGACATCACCGGGAAGCCTGGTTAGCGTGTACGGATGGGGACGGTCACGCGGCGTCATCTCACCGATCTCCCCAGCACACCCGGACTGCTCGGCGCGTTCGTTCTGGTCGCCGTCCTGGCCGCGCTCGCCTTCGGGTTGCCGGCGGTGGATCGCGCCGTCTCGGCCCAACGATCGCTGCCCGACGACACGCCGTACCGGGTCGCTGCCGGGGTCACCGTGGTGCCCCCGGACGGTGCGACCCTGGACGTCACCGGGACCCGGCCGGGCGAGGACCGCGGCACCGCGCTGTTCCGGCTCGGCCCGGTCCGGTACGCGATCGCCGTCCAACCCTTCTCCGGTGACCTGACCGCGGCCGCCCACCGGCTGCGTCAGCGGATCACCGGCACCTCCGGATATCAGGTCACCGGCACCCAGCTCGCGGTCTCCACCGCCGGTGGGCTGGCCGGGCTGCAGGGCGGCTACACCGCCGGCGACCGCGGCGGCCGGTACGCGGTGTTCGTCGTGCACGGCCTGACCATCGAGGTCACCGTCAGCGGCGCCGACCTCGACCTGGGCCGCACCCTGCCGGCCATCGAGGCGAGCACCCGCACGCTGCGTTTCGACGGCACTCGGTGAGCGAGCCGGTTCGTCCCGGTGCGGGCCCCGCGGCGCTGCTCCGGACACCCGCGTTCTGGGTGGTCAGCACGCTGCTCGCGGCCGGGGCGGTGCGGATGTCACAGATCCTGCACCGGTTCCTGGCGGCCTACCCGCTCGCCACGGTCACCGCGGTGGGGCTGTTCGCGCTGCTCGCCGTACCGTTCTGGCGCTTCGTCCAGGAGCTCGACTTCCTCGAGCGGGAACCGGCCGGCCTGCTCGTGGTGGCGTTCGCCTGGGGCGGCCTGGTGGCCACCACGGTCTCCATCCCGGGCAGCGTGGCCCTGGAGAACCTGATCGCCAAACTGGGCTCGCCCGGGCTGGCTGCCGACTGGGGCGCCGCGCTGGCCGGGCCGTCGGTCGAGGAGATCGCCAAGACGCTCGGTGTGGTGGCGATCGTGCTGATCGCCCGCTCCCAGGTGAACAGCGTGCTGGACGGGGTGGTCTACGGCGCGCTGGTCGGGCTGGGCTTCCAGATCGTCGAGGACATCGTCTTCGCGATCGGCGCGGTGGCGATGGCCGGGCAGGGCGACGAGGTCCAGCCGGTGATCACCACGTTCCTGGTCCGCGGATTCCTGGCCGGGGTCTGGAGCCACACCCTGTTCGGCGCGCTGGCCGGGGCCGGCGTCGGCTATCTGGTGGTCAACACGGAGCGGAGCCGGGGGCGCCGGATCACCATGGCCGGGCTCGCGCTCTTCGGCGCCTGGGCCTCGCACGTGCTGTGGAACTCGCCGCTGCTCCGGGACGGGCTGGGCAACGGCGCGGTCGCGCTGCTCGCCGTCCTGGCTTTCAAGGGCCTGCCGCCGCTGCTGCTGATCCTCTATCTGGTGCGCCGCGCGCACGACCGCGAGGCGGAGTACTACGTGTCCCGGCTGGCCGGTCTCGACGACCCCGAAATGATCACCGAGGGCGAGTTGCAGGCGCTCGGTTCCGGTTCGCTGCGGGCCGCGGCCCGGCGGCACGCCGCCGACAAGAAAGGACGAAAAGCCCGAGCTTCGGTACGACGATTGCAGCGTGCCCAGGCCCGGCTGGCGGTCGAGCTCAGCCGGGCACCGGACGACGTCGGGCGGTACCACCTCGAGGTACGTGCACACCGCGCCGCCCTGGTGGCTCTGGGCCACCCGGAAGCGGTCGTGGGCGCTCGTACCTGGCGGCACACCGCCTCCACTATCGGCACCGCCGCGCTGGCGATCGCCGTGCTGTGGGTCGCACTCGCCGCGCTGGGCGGCGCCTGACTCAGACCGTGGCCGGCGGCAGCCCGCCGTCGCCGTCGACGATCGTGTCCGGCGTGCCGTCCTCGTCGAGGTCCACCATCGTCACGTCGACCTTGCCGTCGCCGTCCGTGTCGAACTGGAACAGGTCCGGCTTGCCGTCGCCGTCGGTGTCCGACACCCACACGTCGATCTTGCCGTCGCCGTTGGCGTCACTGGTGATCAGGTCGACGCGGTCGTCGCCCCGGGTCTCGACGATCTCCTGCGGCTCGCTCATAGCGTCTCCTCTGCTGGGTTCTGCACGACTGTGCCCGTTGACGACATCCGGCACAACCGCCACATGACTACCCCGCCCGCGCAAGGGCCAGTCTTTCCGGCTGTGACGGGTATCGCTGGTGCGGTGATCGGCCGGGGGTAACGTACGCCGTCGTGGATATCGCGGCAGACGGCATGCAGCACCTGTTCACCAGCAATGGAGGCGGTGCGCTCGCCGAGCGGATGGGCATCGTGATCACCGAGGCCACGGCCGAGCGGGTGGTCGGGACGATGCCGGTCGAGGGCAACACCCAGCCGTACGGGCTGCTGCACGGCGGGGCGTCCTGCGTGCTGGCGGAGACCCTCGGCTCGGTCGGGGCGGTGCTGCACGGACAGACCGTGGACCGGCCGTTCGCGGTCGGGGTGGACATCAACGCCACCCATCACAAGGCGGCCCGCTCCGGGCTGGTGACCGGGATCGCGGTTCCGGTGCACCGGGGGCGTGCGGTCGCCACGTACGAGGTGGTTCTCGAGGACGAGTCCGGCGAGCGGGTCTGCACGGCTCGGATCACCTGCTTGCTGCGTGGCGCCTGACCCTCTTGATCGACGGGCGTTCCTTGACGGTTCGACGTACGGTTCTGTGCGTGACCGGAGTACCACAGCATGCGTTCGACGACGCCACGCAGATCCTGACCTGCGCTCTCAGCGGTGACAGCGATGCTGTGGCCAGTACCTTCGACGCGGTCGTGGACCGGGACGGGGTGGTCGGCGCGTGGGACGTCGCGTGGTGCCTGGCCGCGACGATGGTCGGTGGCCTGCCCAGCGGCGGCGGCTGGACCCTGGAGTTCCCCGGCATCGACGACGCACGGTATGACAAGCGGTGGGTCGCCCGGTTCGTCAGCGCGTACGTGAACGGCGACTTCCCGACCGGCGAGGCGCTGTTCGGCGCCGCGATCGCCGACGGCCAGCTGCCGGACTGCCTGCTCGCCCTGGCCGGTTCCACTGTCGCGACCCTGCGGCACCGGGCGGCCTGATCCGGGCCCGGGGAGCACCTGCCCCGGGCCGGCTACACCTTCCGGTCACTACTTCTTGTGGTAGAGGGCTTTCGCGTACTGCGTCGCGGCGGCCGCGTTGTACATCGACGCCTGTGACATGAAGAAGTTGTTGTCAGAGATGGTCTTGGACGCCTGCGCGGTGCCGGAGTAGCGGATGTCAGCCTCCGCTTCGGACAGTCCGCGTGCCTTGAACTGCCGGCGCATCGCCATCTTGCCGGCGCGGAACGCCTCGGCCGCCTCCTCGGCGAACTTCATGTTCGTCATGGCCTTCTCGCTCAGCGCCTCCGCAAGGTTGTAGGCCGCCTGTTCTGTCTCGTTCATGAAGGTCTGCACGGCGATGTGCCTCCTCGCAAAACCGGATCCAGTGGGGACCGTCCGATAACACTTTGATAGAGCGGACGGCCACCTTCAAGAGGGCACCCGTGCCCCGTGGGCTGGGGTTCCACGTAGGACAGTGGTGTCGATCACTTACGTTGAGACCATCAATGGGCCGAAACGGGGACGCGGGCCGGAACGGTACCGTTCTACGATGTGGCCCGTGCGGTGATCGACACCGCCTGATCTGCTCGCAACGGGGGAATGTCTCGATGTTCTTGATCAATCGCAAGTCACTGACCGCCGTCGGCGCCACCGCCGTCGCCGTTTTCGCCGCGACCGCCCTGTTCGCCTCCCCGGCCCAGGCCGCCACGGCCGGCCTGGCGCGGGTGTCCGGCACCACCATCAAGTTCAACGCCCTGATGAGCAAGGCGAACTCGCTTGTCATCACGGTCTCGGGCCGGACCGTCACGCTCGATGACAAGGTCGCCCTGAAGCCCGGCAAGGGTTGCAAGCGGGTCGACTCGACCAAGGTGAAGTGCACCACCTCGAAGAAGCCGACGAAGATCTCCGTCGCTCTCGGGGACAAGAACGACAGGGTCACCAACAAGACCTCGATCTACATGCTCGCCGACGGCGGCGCCGGCAACGACACCCTGATCGGTGGCAACGGCCCGGACCAGCTGCAGGGCTACACCGGCATCGACAAGCTCTACGGCGGCAACGGCAACGACAAGCTGTTCGGCGAGAGCGGCAACGACATCCTCAACGCCGGCGCGGGCAACGACCAGGTCTGGGGCGGCACCGGCAACGACAAGATCTTGGGCTACGCCGGCAGGGACCAGATCGCCGGCGACGCGGGCAACGACGTCATCTCCGGTGGCGTCGGCAACGACCTGAT
Organism: Actinoplanes awajinensis subsp. mycoplanecinus; assembly: GCF_001509495.1. Taxonomy (NCBI): domain Bacteria; kingdom Bacillati; phylum Actinomycetota; class Actinomycetes; order Micromonosporales; family Micromonosporaceae; genus Actinoplanes; species Actinoplanes awajinensis. The sequence continues at coordinate 23,692 of NZ_LLZH01000006.1, forward strand.
CTACGGCTACGCGGGCAACGACCGGATCAACGGTGACGCCGGCGACGACGAGATCTACGGCGACCACTACTACAGCACCGCGGCCGGCGCCGACACCCTCTCGGGCGGCGACGGCAAGGACACGCTGACCGGCGGCAACGGCGTCGACTCGATCATCGGCGGCAACGGCGACGACTTCCTGTACGGCGCGTACTTCGACCTCAACACCGGCCACCCGATCGGCGCAGCCGCCGCGGACCGCCTCAACGGCGGCGCGAACAACGACTACTGCCTCTCCCTCGGTGGTGCCGTCTACGGTGCCTGCGAGGTGACCGGCAACCCGTGGGCGTCGGCTTCCGCCTCCGCCGCGACCACCAACACCCCGGAGATCTCCGCCGACGTCCTCAAGCGCCTGGTCTCCTCCACCCGCTGGTAACCAACCCTCCAGCACTCCGACTCGGCGCCCGGCAGGCTTCCTGCCGGGCGCCTTTCGCATCCGCCGCTCACAGCGTCGCGTGTGCTTTCCAGGTGCGGCCCGACCCGAAACTCCCCACGCAACGTCGAGCCGCTCGTTGCGTGGGGTTTTTGGGTGCGGAGCGCGCCGAAAGTCCCCACGCAACGTCGAGCCGCTCGCTGTGTGGGGACTTTGGGTGCGGAGCGCGCCGCAACTCCCCACGTAGGCATGTTTCGACAGTTGTGTGGGGTTTTTGGGTGCGGTGCGAACCGAAAGTCCCCACGCAACGTCGAGCCGCACGTTGCGTGGGGACTTTGGGTGCGGAGCGCGCCGCAACTCCCCACGCAGGGCTGGGGGGAGCACTCCGGCACCGACGGCCGGCTGGTGGTGGGGGTTGCCTCGCGGGCCGGGAGGCGGCCGTGAGCGCCAGCCGACGGACCGGGGGGCGCGCTGGGGCCGTGACTCGCAGCTACGCCGCGGGAGATCGCCACAGGGCTACGGATTCGGTGTGCCGTGCGACACGGGGCGCGCCGTAATTCCCCACGCAAGGGTGGGATCCACGCTGCGTGTGGGGTTTTTGGGTGCGGAGCGCACCACAACTTCACACACGACGTGTGGAGTGAGCGAAAAAAGAATGGGCCCGGAAAGCAAAACGTCCACCGCGCTTTTCAGCTGGTGGACGGTGCTCAGTGCCCGGCGAGAGGCCTGGTGGCCAGGGGCGGGGTCGAACCGCCGACCTTCCGATTTTCAGTCGGACGCTCGTACCAACTGAGCTACCTGGCCGTGCAATGTTGTTGCGGTCCTGACGGGACTTGAACCCGCGACCTCCGCCTTGACAGGGCGGCGAGCACTCCAACTGCTCCACAGGACCTTGCTTTGTTACTGTATATCCTTGCCTAGTTCGTCAGCGACTTGCACCGCTAACTTACCAGTACCCCCAACGGGATTCGAACCCGTGCTACCGCCTTGAAAGGGCGGCGTCCTAGGCCACTAGACGATGAGGGCAACTCCGCCATCATTGCACACCGAGTTGGCTACCCGATCTGCAACGCTTGGTGGCCTTGGCCCCAACCGCGCCCCGTTGAAGGCTTGGAAAGCATATGTGATCCACCGGCCGGTCTCCAAATCGGTATCCCCTTTTTCGTTCACGCGCCTCTGACCAGCGGAAACGTCGGGGGTCAGATGGCGGCGAGGAGTTGGACCGCTTCGGGGAGGCCGGTCAGCCGGGTGATTCCGGGGGGTAGATCGCCGCTCGGCCAGCCCGGACCGGCTGCGGCGACGACCAGAGGCAGGTGCGGAACGTCGCGGACCCTGATCAGCTGGTCGACGGTTCCGGTGGCGGGGCGCTGCGACCAGAGCACCACCGCGGCCGGCCCGGTACGCCCGATCGCGTCCAGCAGCGCCACCGACGGCATCCGCGCCCCGAAGAAGCGGCTGGGTACCCCGGCCTCGCCCAGCGCCGCGGTGAGCGCCTCCAGCGGCAGCGTGTGCTGTTCCTCGTCGGCCGCGGCGAGCAGGATCCGGGGATTGCCGGGTGCCCGCTGCGCGGTGGCGAGCACCTCGGTGACGGTCCGGGACAGCAGGTGCTCGACCTCGATGAAGCGCTGGGTGACCCGATATCGATCACCGATCTCGACGAGCGCCGGCACCATCGTGTCGGTCCAGGCGGATACCACGCCGCGTTCGGTGATGGCGGTGCAGAGGATGTCCCGCATGGCCGGTGCGTCCAGCCGCGTCGCGGCGCGCACCAGCCCACGGACCACCGAGGCGGCCGCGGGTGGTGAGCCGCCGTCCCGGGGAGCGGGCGCCGGCCCGCCCAGCGGGGCGTTCCGGGCCCAGGCGGCGGCCTCGGCGGGCGCCACGCCCTGGGTGGTGAGGCGCTGCATGACCTGCAGTCGGTCCATGTCCTCCGCGGAGTACCGCCGGTGGTGCCCGGCCTCGTGCCGGCTGGGCCCGAGGCCGTACCGCTGATGCCAGGTGCGCAGGGTGGTGACGGCCACGCCGAGACGACGCGCTGCCGCCCCGGCACTCAGACCCGCGTCAACCGGCGAGGAGGAAACTGAAGGCGCCCGGGAGGGAGCCGCGTCGCTCAGCGGAGGGAGCGGCGAGGAAGGTGGCGAACCACTCTCATCGGCCAACCGATCGCTCCGCGAGAACCTCGAGCACGCCCGGCAACCACGGGGCGTACTTCTCCGGCGCGGCGGAGATCTCAGCGCGCAGCGCCGACGGCGAGACCCAGCGCAGCGTTGCCACCTCGGTCGGGTCCGGCTCGGGCGCGACCCCGTCCGGCAGGTATCCGAGCAGCACGTGGTCGTATTCGTGCTCGACCCGGCCGGTGGCCGGATCCGCAGCCCGGTACGCGTAGACGCCGACCTCGGTCAGCTCGACACCTCGTACCGAAAGCTCTTCTTGAAGACGGCGACCGGCCGCGGTCGTGACCGTCTCGCCCGGCTCGGGATGGCCGCAGCAGGTGTTTCCCCAGCGCAGCGGGAAGCGGGTCTTGACCGCGGCCCGCTGCTGCAGCAGCACCTCGCCCTCGGCGTTCCGCAAGAAGACCGAAAATGCCCGGTGCAGCCGCCCGGGTTCCTGATGCGCGTCGGCGACGGTGGCCGAGCCGAGGGCACGCCCGTCGGCGTCGACGAGTTCGACGAGGTGTTGTTCGCGGGTGCTCATGAGACTCCCCTTGTGATCCGGCTGGCGGCCAGCTTTCCGGAGATGAGCACCATCGGCACGCCGACACCGGGTTGTGTCCCCGAACCGGTGAAGACCACGTTCGGTAGCGTCGGGTGCAGGTTCGACGGCCGGAACGGTCCGGTCTGGGCGAACGTGTGCGCGGCGGCGAACGGCGTGCCGGCGGCCATCCCGTCGTCGGCCCAGTCGGCCGGCGTGATGATCCTTTCGACCTCGACACCGTCCCGGAATCCGATGTATCCGCGCTGTTCCAGCGTGCGCAGCAGCTCGTCGGCGTAGCGCTCGCCCAGCCCGCCGCGCCAGTCCATCGGGCCGGCCTCCAGGTTGGGCGCGGGCGCGAGCACGTAATAGGTCTGCTTGCCGGCCGGGGCGGCCGCCGGATCGGTGCGGGTCGGGTTGGTGACTAGCAGTGACGGGTCACTCATCAGCAGCCCCTTGTTGATCACCTCGTCGAAGGTGCGCTTCCACGTCGTACCGAAATGGATGTTGTGGTGTGCGATCTTGCCGTAGGCCTGGTTCGAGCCGATGTGCAGGACCACGCAGGACGGCGAGTAGCGGAGGCGGCGCTGGCGCCGGGCCGGGAGCAGGTCGCGGTAGGCGATCGGAAGATCAGGATTGAGTACGACGACGTCCGCCGAAATCCGCTCGCCGGCGGCGGTGACCACCCCGGTCGCCCGGCCGTTCTGGGTGATCACCCGCTCGACGGTGGTGTCGTAGCGGAACGTGACGCCGTGTTTCTCGGCCGCCCCGGCCAAGGCCTTCGGCACCGCGTGCATCCCGCCCTTGGGGTAGAACACGCCGACCACCGAGTCGAGGTACGCGATCACCGCGTAGATCGCCAGCGCGTCGTGCGGCGCGAGCCCGGCATACATCGCCTGGAACGAGAAGATCCGCTGGGTCCGCGGATCACGGAAGTAGTCGTTGATCTTCGGCTGGAGCTTGCGGAACGCGCCCATGCCGAGCAGCTTCAGCAGGTTCAGGCTGAGCAGGTCGACCGGGCTGTCCAGGTTCCGGTCGATGAAGTGGTCGCGTTCCAGCTGCCAGAGGTTCCGGGTGAAGTCGACGAACCGCAGGTAGCCGTCGGCCTCCCGGGCGCCGCAGACCCGGGCGATCTCGGCCGCCATCCGGGTGGTGTCGGAGCGCACGTCAAGGGTGGAGCCGTCCGGGTAGTACGCCCGGTACGCCGGATCCACCGGCGTCAGCTCCAGCCAGTCGGAGAGTTTCTCGCCGACCGCCGCGAGCGGCTCCTCGATCAGTTCCGGCATGGTCAGCACGGTCGGCCCGGTGTCGAACTCGAAGCCGTCGACGGAGAGCCGTCCGGCCCGCCCGCCCGGCACCTTCTCCCGTTCCACGACCGTGACCTCGCGCCCGGCCGCGGCCAGGTGCAAGGCACAGGACAGGCCGGCCAGGCCGGCGCCGACTATGACGACGCGATCGGTAGGTCCGCTGACGGTGCGCACGTCGTGACTCCAAAGGGATGAGAAAGAGGGGAACGACGGAGGGGGTTCATCATGCCGGGCGCTGTGTCGCCACGGTGGCCAGCTCGATCAGTTCGCTCCGGGCCTCGCTGTCGATCGGCGCCGAGGCCAGTGCGGTGAGGCCCTCGGTGACCCGAGCCCGGATCATCTCCTCGACCCGGGCCGGCGCGCCGGTCTCCGCGATGATCTGCGCCTTGCGGCCGATCTCGGCGGTGGCCAGCTCGTCGCGTTGGGCCGGGGTGGCCATCCGCTGGGCCAGCATGAGCAGTGCGGTGGGCTTGCCGGTGCTCAGGTCGTCACCGGCCGGCTTCCCGGTGATCGTCGGGTCGCCGAACACGCCGAGCAGGTCGTCCCGCAGCTGGAAGGCCTCGCCGACGGCGATGCCGTAGACCTGGTACGCCTCGGCCACCTCGGCGTCCTCCACCTCGGCGAGCGCCAGCCCGAAGTCGAGCGGCCACTGCACCGTGTAGCTGGCCGTCTTGTGCCGGGCGACCAGCAGGGCCCGCTCCACCGACCAGGACTCCGGATCGGTCTCGCCGAGCACGTCCAGGTACTGCCCGGCGACGGCTTCGATGCGCATCCGGTCGTACCGGGAGCGGACCTCGAGCAGGGTGGCCGGTGGCAGCGGGGTGCGGGCCAGCAGCTGGTCGGCCCAGATCAGGCAGAGGTCGCCGACCAGCACCGCGGCCGACGTGCCGAACCGGGCGCCGTGCCGGGCCCCGAAGATCCGATGGGCGGTGGGCCGGCCGCGCCGGGTGTCCGAGTCGTCCATCAGGTCGTCGTGGACCAGGGCGAACGTGTGCATCAGCTCGAGCGCGCCGAGAGCCGGCAGCAGCGGCTCGGAAGGAGTGCCGGGACGGGCGACGCCGCGCCATCCCCAGTACGCGAACGTCGGCCGCAGCCGCTTCCCACCGGCCATCACCAGGTCGCGAGCGGTGCGCCCGAATCCGCCGAGGGACGGATCGATGGCGTCCAGCGCGGCGATCTGCGGGGCGAGGAAGTCGGCGAGGGTTCCCTCGACGGCGCTGATCAGACCGGTGTGGGAGGCCGGTTGCCGGGGTATCGCCCCAAGACGGCGATTTCCCTCGAGGGTGTCATTGGCCACGCTCAGTACCGTACCCTAACTTTCGGAAGTTGCGTCGATTCGTGCGTCGATTTACCGGGAGGACCGGGATGGATACCGATCTGGCTGCCGCCTATGCGCGCTGCCGTGACCTGCACCGCGAGCACGGACGCACGTATTACCTGGCGACCCGGTTACTACCGGCCTGGAAGCGCCGTCATGTGCACGCTCTGTATGGATTCACCCGGTTCGCCGACGAGATCGTCGACCGGACCGAGCTGCAATCGCCCGCGGCGCGCTCCGCGGAGCTGACCGCCTGGTCCGCCGGGTTCCTGGCCGGCCTGCGGGGGGAGGACGTCGACGACCCGCTGCTCCCGGCCGTCCTGCACACCATCGCCGTCTTCGGGCTGGACCTTGACGATTTCGAGAAGTTCCTGCGCAGCATGGCCATGGACCTGACCGTGACCAGCTACCCGACCTATGCCGACCTGCTCGACTACATGGAAGGCTCGGCCGCGGTGATCGGCACGATGATGCTGCCGATCCTGGGCTCCTCCGACCCGGTGGCCGCCCGCGAACCGGCCCGCCAGCTCGGCTTCGCGTTCCAGCTCACCAACTTCATCCGGGACGTCGCCGAGGACACCGCCCGCGGCCGGATCTACCTGCCGCAGGAGCACCTCGCCGAGTTCGGCGTCACCCCCGAGGAGCTCGCCGCCGGGGTGGCCACCCCGGCGATCCGCGCGCTGATCCGCGCCGAGGTGGGCCGGGCCCGCGTGCACTACGCGGCTGCCGCCCCCGGCATCCCGCTGCTCGAGCCGGCCTCGCAGGCCTGCATGCGCACCGCGTTCCAGCTCTACGGCGGCATCCTCGACGAGATCGAGTCGGCGGGCTACGACGTCTTCGCGCGCCGCGCCACGGTGCCGAACCGCCGGCGGGCCGCGGTCGCGGTCCGCAGCCTGCTCACCCGGCCCGGCACTCCGGTCCGGCTGGCGGCCTGAGGTGGGTACCCGGATCGCGTTGTTCACCCGTGACCTGCGGGTCCACGACAATCCGCTGCTCGTCGGCGCGGATCAGGTGGTGCCGCTCTTCGTGCTCGACCCGAAGCTGAGCGGGATCTCCGCCAACCGGCTGCGGTTCCTCCACCAGAGCCTCGCCGATCTGCGGCAGAACCTCCGGGACCGGGGCGCCGACCTGGTGATCCGGGAGGGCGACCCGGTGGCCGAGACGGCGAGACTGGCCGCGGAGGTGGACGCGTCGTCGGTGATGGTCGCGGGTGACGTGTCCGCTTATGCCCAGCGGCGTGAGGGGCGGCTGCGCGATGAGCGGCTGCCGGTGGAGATCGCGCCGGGCGTGACGGTGCTGCCACCCGGAGCGGTGCGGCCGGGTGGGGGCGGTGCGTCGTACCGGGTCTTCACGCCGTACTTCAAATCCTGGGAACGTGCCGCATGGCGCGCATCGGTCGTCAGCCCGCGCACGATCGCGATGCCGTCCGGTGTCGCGCCGGGCCGCCTGCCCTCGCTGCCCGCCGGCGAGTCACCCGATGCGATCCCCGGCGGCGAGACCGAGGGCCGCCGCCGGCTCCGCGCTTGGCAGGGACAGATTTCACGGTACGACGATGATCACGACGATATGGCCGCCGACAACACCAGCCGGTTGAGTGCCTACCTGCGCTTCGGCTGTCTCTCCCCGCTCGAAGTGGCACTCGCCGCGAAGGCCGACGACTCACCCGGCGCGCAGGCCTTCCTGCGTCAACTCTGCTGGCGGGACTTCTACTACCAGGTCACCGCGGCCTTCCCGACCCTCTCCACCGAGCCGATGCGCGCGAAGGCCGACACCGAGTGGCGGTACGACGAGGACGGCCTCCAGCACTGGCGGGACGGGACGACAGGTGTCCCGATCGTCGACGCCGGGATGCGCCAGCTGCGCGCCGAGGGCTGGATGCACAACCGCGCCCGGCTGATCACCGCGTCGTTCCTGACCAAGCACTTGGGCATCGACTGGCGTCCCGGCGTGCAGTGGTTCTTCCGCTGGCTGCTCGACGGGGACGTGCCGAACAACTCCGGCAACTGGCAGTGGACCGCCGGAACCGGGAACGACACCCGGCCGTTCCGCAAGTTCAACCCGATTCGCCAAGCTCAGCGTTTCGATGCGGAGGGCGTGTACGTTCGGCGCTACGTACCGGAACTGAAGGACATCGACGGGGCAGCCGTGCACCAGCCCTGGCGACTACCCGATTCGGTGCGCCGCGGCCTCGACTATCCCGGACCGTTGGAGTCACATCGGGACGAGGCGGTCTGGCTGCGGGACTGAGCTCCGCCGGGCTCGCCGGGTGTGTTGTTCCGCCTGGCCGGCCCGGTGGTGATGATGTGAGGTCCACCGGTTTGGTTGCGTCCGTCAAAACGTCTCACCGGTGGACCTCGCGTCGCTTACCCAGGACGGAGCTGCCCGAATCCGGTTTGGGAACGCTCCCGTTCCACGAGCGGACGGCCATGGGATGAGCGCCAGCCAACGCTCGTCTCATGGCCGTCCGTTACTCGGTGTTTCCGCTTCCGCGTAGGTTCAGAATCGGTTCCGCCGGAACGCACATGAGAGAACGGCTCGCGCTGTTTCTGCTTAGCTGGGCGCATGTCTGAAGCGCGGCAAGTGGACGTGGTGGTCGTCGGCCTCGGTGTCGGCGGCGAGGAGGTCGCCGGCCGTCTGGCCGCAGCCGGCCTGAACGTGATCGGCGTCGAGAACCGGCTGGTCGGCGGCGAGTGTCCGTACTGGGGCTGCATCCCCACCAAGATCATGGTCCGGGCCGGGAACGCGCTGGCCGAAGCGCGCCGGATCCCCGGCCTCGCCGGGAAGTCGACGGTCGAGCCGGACTGGGCCCCGGTCGCGAAGCGGATCCGGGACGAGGCCACCGACGACTGGAACGACAAGGTCGCGGTGGACCGGTTCACCGGCAAGGGCGGGACGTTCGTCCGGGGCACGGCGAGCATCACCGCTCCCGGCCGCATCCGGGTCGGGGATCAGGAGTACGCCGCTACGCGCGGCATCGTCATCGCCACCGGGACGGTCGCGGTGGTCCCGCCGATCGAGGGACTTTCCGGTACGCCGTACTGGACGAACCGGGAGGCCGTCGAAGCGGCCACACTCCCCGAGTCGATGCTGGTGCTGGGTGGCGGGGCGATCGGGTGCGAGCTGGCCCAGGCGTACGCGAGGTTCGGCGTCGCGGTGACCGTGATCGAGGGTTCGACGCGGGTGCTCGCGATGGAGGAGCCGGAATCCTCCGAGGTGGCCGCGGCCGCCCTGGCCGCCGACGGGGTGCGCGTGGTCACCGGGGTTCGCGCCCAGAAGGTGGCGCACGACGGCTCGTTCCAGGTGACGCTCTCCGACGGCAGCGTGCTGACCGGGGAGAAACTGCTCGTCGCCACCGGCCGGGCGGCCCGGCTCGGCGAGCTCGGCCTGGAGCACGCCGGCCTCGACCCGGCGGCCCGCTTCCTGACCACCGACGAGTGGATGCGCGCCGGCGAGAAGGTGTGGGCGGTCGGTGACGTCACCGGCAACGGCGCGTTCACCCACATGGCGATGTACGAGGCGGATGTCGCGGTGCGCGACATCCTCGGCCAGGGCGGGCCGGCCGCGGACTACCGGGCCCGGCCGCGGGTCACGTTCCTGGACCCGGAGATCGGCGCGGTCGGGATGACCGAGCAACAGGCCCGGGACGCGGGACTGAACGTGCGGGTCGGATACGTGCCGTTGAACCAGACCTCCCGGGGGTTCATCCACGGGCCGGGCAACGAGGGGTTCCTCAAGCTGATCGCGGACGCCGACCGGGGAGTGCTGGTCGGCGGCACGACAGCGGGGCAGTCAGGCGGCGAGATGATCGGGGCGGTGTCGGTCGCGGTGCACGCGGAGGTGCCGATCTCGACCCTGCTCAGCCAGATCTGGGCCTACCCGACGTTCCACCGGGGGCTCGGGGACGCGATGAAGGCCCTCGTCGCCTCCTGAGGCGGGGTTCGGTGAGGTGCCGCCTTCGGGCGGCGCCTCCTTCATCTTTCCGATTTCCCTGCGCTGACCTGGGGAGACGCGGGACACTAGACCCCGATTTGGAGGAGCTGGAAACCAGCGGGTAATGTTTTGCGAGCCGGTAGGGAAACGGGCGAGGCAAGCGGGTAGAACCGCTAGCGGCCGTCCTACCAAATCCTCTGATCTTGGGACCGTGGTTCGCTGCGGGCCCAGTACGAGGGTGCGTACCAGGTCAGAACGGTAGCAACCGGGATTAACCGGTTGACAACGCCACGAAGACCTAGTAATGTTGAACGAGTGCCCCGGGGAACGGGCCGCGAGAGCGGAACGGTTCAAGGTGTGCGGTTGTTCTTTGAGAACTCAACAGGGTGCTTGATAAGCCAGTGCCAATAATGGCATTACCTCGGCCTGTCCTTTTGGGGATGGGTGGAGA
>NZ_LLZH01000007.1:0-33752 GCF_001509495.1 Actinoplanes awajinensis subsp. mycoplanecinus
CGATCATCAATCGGCGATTCCGGCCTGCACCAGAACCGCCCAGCACCAGAACTATTCAACCCCGCACCGGACGAATCGCGTCGGTGGATCGAGGCTGAGGGGGAGAGTAGAATGACGGCCGCGAAATAGTTTGGCGCCTGCGGCGGGCAGGCGATCGCGGTTACCCGTACGTAATCGTCGAGCCCGCGCGGATCCGGGCACAGGAAAGCGGTTTGAGTCCGGTTTTCAGTCAATTTCGCAAGAGCGGTGGGGACGACGCAGGAATTCTGGGTGAACAGTGGATGCGAGGGCATTCCAGGCAACCTGTGCATCGCTCCGCCGCGGCCGACCACGCTTCCGGCCCGGGCATCCCCGACCAGCGAGGCCAGCCCCGCGATCGTGGTCATCGGGTCGATGGCCGCCGCGATCATGGGGGCTACCGTGCCGATCACATCGCGCGCGGCGTCGCTGGGATGTGCCGATGAGTCGGTGTACATCGTTATGAGGCCCAGGTGCCGGCCGTCCCGGGCGACCAGCGGCACGCCCAGGCCCTCTCGGTATCCGGCCGGCCACCAACGGTCCGCCCACGACGGTATTTCCGCGAACGGGACCGGGGCGTCACGCAAGCACAGCGGACGGTTTCGCCGAAACAGCCCGAACGCCTCCACCTGGTCGTTGAAGGAGCCCGACTCCAGGTAGGCGCGATTCACCGCGTCGTGCCCGACCGCGGTCAAGGTCTGGTATCCCTGCCGGCCCGGGTCGAAGACACCGGTCCAGGCGGCCTCGAACGGTACGACGGTTCTGAGCTGCGGCCACAACTCCTCCAGCCGACGGGTGATGTCACTGGTGCCGGCCGTGACCCGGCCGATCTCCAGCGCAAGCTCCAACGCCCCTGGCGCCGTCAATGCACTCTCCTCACCGATCGGGTTGGTGAGGCGTCATTTCCGCGGCCCACCGCAGGCGCGGGCGATCGATTTTGAACAAGCCCTGGCACCCCAAGCATGCGGGGTTTCGGAGCCGAGGCGCGGATCTATGTTGCCGATAATTTCATGCACAACGCCGCCTAATTGCTGAGGGCACTCACCACAGCCGGACCGTCGGCCGAGGCTCCATATGCCGGAGCCCACAGATTTCCAGACGTTGGAAAAAATCCGCGGGTGGAGCTGGCGTCATGCTAGCAGGCAGGTTGTTGAGGGTCGATCATCTCTGTCTCGGATGATCACAATATCGGTCTCCTCGCGAGAAACATTTCATCAGGACCGCGCGTAATGCGCCGCATGCCCTGACCAAGTCCAGCCACATCATGGGGGCCTGGTGTCAATTCTTACTCACTCGATGTCTCGCGGACGAGGTTGCTCAGCGCCGCCTTCCGGATCGGGGTGGTAGCCGTACGCCGCCGCGCGCACGGTCTCCTCGTCCTCCAGGCCCGAGCCGATCGCCCCACCGACCGTCGCCAGCGAGCTGACGATCCAGGCGAGCGTCAGATATTCCGGTAATCCGATCCGGCCGGTCACCGATACCGCGAGCACCGACGGACGGATCAGCAACAGCGCGGCGGCGGTCCCGGCGAACAGCACTGCGTAGGACACTGCGGTGGCCAGGCACAGCGTGAGCGTCGCCTATCTGCCAGATCGTGTTGCTGGTGAGCGCGAACGCAGCGGTGCCGAAGGCGCCGACCAGAAGCTTGGACAACCCGAGCAGGGCGCGGCCCGGCCGGTTGGCCCGCACCATGCCGATCACCAGACGCATGCCGCCGCGGATGCGGGAGGCAACCAGCCCGATCTCGCCGTCGTCGTCCTGCCCGAGTACCCGGTGGATGGCGGCGACTGCACCCACGAGCTGCCGCAACGGCTCTCGTTCCGGCTCTTCGCCGTCCTCGGGCAACCCACGCGGCAGTTCCTCGACGAGATCGGGGACCATGGCCCGCACCGCATTCAGCTGGCGGAGGCGAGCAGCTCGGCGAGCTCGTCGGCGAGCCGTTGCGCGACCCAGGCCGGATGGTCGGGCGGGGTGGCGATCAGACCCACCATGATCACCGATGACCCGCCCTCGTGTTCCGGGTCGCCGGTCATGGCGTTCCCGGCGTCAAGTGCCGGACCGCGGACGCTCGGCGGCGGATCCGAACCCGGCCAGGTGGTCATGGATCAGGCGAACGGCCATGGAGCCCTCCCCGACCGCGGACGCAACCCGTTTGATCGATCCGCTGCGTACGTCACCCACGGCGAGGACGCCGGGGCGGCTGGTCTCGAGCATCCCCGTCGACGGTGCGTCGGCGCGGGCCTGCGGCCCGGTCAGGACGTAACCGCGTTCGTCCAGGGCGACGCTGGACGCCAGCCAGCCGGTGCACGGCCGTGCACCGATGAACGCGAACAACACCGCCGAACGGATCTCCTGCCGTACCCCGGTGCGGGTGTCACGTACGCCGAGCGCCTCCAGCCGGCCATCGGCGCCGATCAGGTCGGTGACCTGCGTGTTGCGCAGCACTTCGACGTTGGGCAGTCGCTCGATCTGGTCGATCAGGTACCGGGACATGTCGCGGTTGAGGTCGTCGTGCCGGATGATCAGCCGTACCTGCGCGGCGTGCCGGGCGAGGAAGATCGTGGCCTGGCCGGCCGAGTTGCCGCCGCCGACGACCGACACCGACTGCCGCTCGCAGAAGACCGCCTCCATGAAGGTGGCGGCGTAGTACACGCTGGTGCCCTCGAACTCCGCGAGGCGCGGCACATCGAGTTTCCGGTACCGCGCGCCGGTGGCGATCACCACCGTCCGGGTCCGCAGCTGGGCCCCGCCGTCGAGGTGCACGACCTGGTCGCTGTCGTGCCATCCGAGCCGTACCGCCTCGATCGGAACGTTGAAATCGGCACCGAACTTCTTCGCCTGCACCACGGCGCGGTCGGCCAGTTCGGCACCCGAGATGCCGGCCGGGAAACCCAGGTAGTTCTCGATCCGGGAGGAGGTTCCGGCCTGCCCGCCGGTGGACACCGCGTCGAGGACCACCGTCACGAGTCCTTCGGAGGCGCCGTACACAGCGGCGGCGAGGCCGGCCGGCCCCGCGCCGACCACGACGACGTCGCACATCACCTCGTCCTGGCCGGACCGCCGCAGGCCGGCGATCCGGGCCAGTTCCCCGTTCGAGGGGTTGCGCAGCACCTTGTCCCGCCATATCACCACCGGCGTGTCCTTGGCCCTGATGGACAGCCGCCGTAACAACTCCTCGGCGCCCGGATCCTCCTCCAGGTCGATCCAGGTGTGCGGTAACCGGTTGCGGGCGGCGAGCTCGCGCAGGCGGCGGGTGTCCGGGCTGTACCGCGAGCCGACGATCTTGATGCCGGTGATGTCGCCGATCAGCAGTTCCCGGCGGGCCAGGAAACTGCGCAGGATCAAGTTCCCGAGGTCGGGCTTCTCGCGAACCAGCTCGTGCAGTCCGGGCAGGGGCACCGCCAGAACCTCACCTGGTTCCGCGGCGGTCATCGAGACGAACGACGGCTGGCCGGTGAGCAGGCCGAGCTCGTCGAGAAACCGGCGCGGGCCGTGTACCCGTACCGTCCGGGCCTTCGGGGTGCCGTACCCCTCGATCACCGTGACCGTGCCGGACAGCACGACCAGGAAGTCGCGGTCCCGCTGGCCCTCGGCGACAAGCACCTCGCCCCGCCCGACCGGCCGCTTCTCGCCGCGCCGGCTCAGCAGGTCGATCTGCTCATCGGACAGGCGAGGATAGGCCCCGGCTACGTCCTGTGTCTCGGCGAGCGGCTGCTCGTCCCGGTTCACGCCGCGCTCCGCAGGAAATCGTCCACCCAGCTGCGCAGGGCCGAGGCGGGTGCGGCACCGGCCCGGCGGGCCACCACCTTGCCGTCGCGGATCAGCATCAGCGTGGGTACGGCCTGAATGGTGAACCGCTCGGACACCTTCGGCGCCTTGTCCACGTCGACCTTGACCAGTTTGACCTGGCCGGCCAGGTCGCGGGCCACCTGTTCCAGTGCCGGGCTGACCTGCCGGCACGGGCCGCACCAGGTCGCCCACATGTCCACCAGGACCAGGATGTTCGCTCGCTCGGCCACGTCGGGAAAGTCGTCGTCGCCGGCCTCGGCCATCCAGGGCAGCGGCTGGTGGCAGTGACCGCACTGCGGGACGCCCGCGGCGGCCGCCGGGACCCGGTTCTTGCGCCCGCAGTTCGGACACTCGATCACCATGGTGTCCACGTCATTCCTCCGGTGAGTTCTCGTAGGCCACGGTCAGCTCGCCGTCGATCACGTCCACCCGGATCACCGCGCCGTCTCGGGCGTCGCCGGCGAGCAGCGCCCGCCCGATGCGGGTCTCCACCTCACGGGCGATGAAGCGGCGCAGCGGCCGGGCGCCGTACACCGGATCGAAGCCCTGGCGGGCGATGAACCGCTGTGCCTCGCCGGTGACCTCCAGCGTCATCCGCCGCTCGGTCAGCCGTTCGCGCAGCTCGTCGAACATGAGGTCGACGATGCGCTCGATCTCCGGCTGGGTGAGCGGCTTGAACAGCACGATGTCGTCCACCCGGTTGAGGAACTCGGGCCGGAAATGCTGCCGCAGCTCGCTCAGGACCAGCTCGCGGCCCTCCGGCTTGATCTCACCGGCCTCGGAGATGCCCTCGAGCAGGTACTGGGAGCCGATGTTCGAGGTCATGATGACCACGGCGTTGCGGAAGTCGACCGTGCGGCCCTGCGCATCGGTAAGGCGTCCGTCGTCCAGAACCTGCAGCAGTGTGTTGAACACGTCCGCGTGTGCCTTCTCGATCTCGTCGAAGAGCACCACCGAGTACGGCTTGCGCCGGACCGCCTCGGTGAGCTGGCCACCCTCCTCGTAGCCGACGTATCCGGGCGGAGCTCCGACCAGCCGGCTCACGGTGTGCCGTTCCTGGTATTCGCTCATGTCGATGCGGACCATGTTGTCCTCGGTGTCGAACAACGCCGCGGCCAGCGTGCGCGCCAGCTCGGTCTTGCCGACTCCGGTGGGCCCCAGGAAGATGAACGACCCGATCGGCCGGCGTGGGTTCTTGATGCCGGACCGAGCGCGGATGATCGCGTCGGTGACCAGCTGCACGGCCTCGTCCTGTCCGATCACCCGCTCGTGCAGGATCTGGTCCAGACCCAGCAGCTTCTGGCGTTCGCCCTCGGTCAGCCGGCTGACCGGGATGCCGGTCCACCGGGAGACGATGCCGGCGATCTCGGCCTCGGTAACGACCTCACGGAGCAGCCGCTTGCCGCTCTGCTTGGCGGCGAGCCGCTGCTCCTCGGCCTGCATCCGGCGATCCAGCTCCGGTAGCTTGCCGTGCCGCAACTCGGCGGCCAGGTTGAGGTCGTAGTCGCGTTCCGCCTGTTCCGCCTCGTGTCGGATCTGTTCGATCTCCCGGCGCAGGTCCTGGACCCTTCGCAGGGCCTGCCGTTCGGCGTCCCACTGGGCCCGCAGCGCGTCCACCTCGGCGCGCAGGTCAGCGACTTCCCGGCGGAGCTGGTCGAGCCGGGCCAGGCTCGCCGGATCCTCCTCCTTCGACAGGGCCGCTTCCTCGATCTCCAGGCGGGTCAGGCGCCGGGTGAGCTCGTCGAGTTCGGCCGGCATCGAGTCGATCTCGGTACGCAGCATGGCGCACGCCTCGTCGACCAGGTCGATGGCTTTGTCCGGAAGGAACCGGTCGGAGATGTACCGGCGGCTGAGGACCACCGCCGCGACCAGCGCCGCGTCCTGGATCTTCACCCCGTGGAAGACCTCCAGCCGTTCCCGCAGTCCGCGCAGGATCGAGATGGCGTCCTCCTCCGTCGGCTCCTCCACGAGCACCGGTTGGAAGCGCCGCTCCAGCGCCGCGTCCTTCTCGATGTGCTTGCGGTACTCGTCCAGCGTCGTGGCGCCGATCATGTGCAGCTCGCCGCGGGCGAGCATCGGCTTGAGCATGTTGCCGGCGTCCATGGCACCCTCGGAGCCGCCACCGGCT
Organism: Actinoplanes awajinensis subsp. mycoplanecinus; assembly: GCF_001509495.1. Taxonomy (NCBI): domain Bacteria; kingdom Bacillati; phylum Actinomycetota; class Actinomycetes; order Micromonosporales; family Micromonosporaceae; genus Actinoplanes; species Actinoplanes awajinensis. Next base: position 5,936 of record NZ_LLZH01000007.1, read on the forward strand.
CCGACGATCGTGTGCAGCTCGTCGATGAACAACAGGATTCGTCCCTCGGCGGCCCTCACCTCGGAGAGTACGGCCTTGAGCCGCTCCTCGAACTCGCCGCGGTACTTCGCGCCGGCCACCAGGGAACTCATGTCCAGGGCGAACACCACCTTGTCCCGCAGTCCCTCGGGTACGTCGCCGTTGGTGATCCGCTGGGCCAGTCCCTCCACGATGGCGGTCTTGCCGACGCCCGGTTCACCGATGAGGACCGGGTTGTTCTTCGACTTGCGGGACAGGATCTGGATCGTCCGGCGGATCTCGCCGTCGCGTCCGATGACCGGGTCCATGGTGCCGGCGGCGGCGTCGGCGACCAGGTCCCGGCCGTACTTGGCGAGCGCCTCGTAGGCGACCTCCGGCATCGCCGAGGTCACCCGCTGGTTGCCCCGGATCTTCGTCAGCTCCTGGAGGAAGGTGTCGCGGGTGAGCCCCGCGTCGCTGAGCAGCCGGCCGGCGGTGGAACCCCGACCCTCCTGAAGCATGGTGATCACCAGGTGCTCGACCGAGACGTACTCGTCCTTGAGTCGTTTCGCCTCGCGCTCGGCTGCCTCGAACAGCCGGGACAGGCGCTGGGTGACGAAGACCTGGCCGGGTGCGGCGCCCGGGCCACTGACCCGGGGACGCCGGTCCAGTTCCGCCTCCACCTGTTCCCGCAGTTCGTCCGGGTCGGCACCGGCCGCCGAGAGCAGCCTCGGCACCAGCCCCTCGGGCTGCTCGAGCAGAGCGAGCAGCAGGTGCTCTACGTCGATCTCGGTGTGACCGAACCGCAGCGCCTTGGTCTGGGCGTCGTGCAGGGCCTCCTGCGATTTCTGGGTAAGGCGGTTCAGGTCCACGATCTACCTCCGGTAGGTCGAGAGGTCGTGACGCGAAGTTCACGCTCGAGGGTGGCCACGCGGTCGAGGAGGTCGATCACCAGGCCGAGGGCGGCGTAGTTGACGCCGAGGCCGGCGCGGAGGCGCCGGACGCGAGCCAGAGCGAGCAGCTGGTCGCGCCCGAACCACAGATTTCCGGCGGCGTCGCGTTCGGGGTGGAGGAGGCCCAACGCGACGAGCCGGCCGACCATCTCCGGGTGCACACCTCCGGTTCGACAGAACCTGGTCAGGCTCAGCCGGCCGGTCGCGGGCTCCGGTGTCCGGGCGAGGGGGTAGGTCATGGCCGGCTCCGCGGGTTGAAGGTGGAGACCGCGGCGAGTTGCTCGAACAACCGCCGTTCCTCGTCGGACAGCCTGGCCGGCACCATGATCCGGGCCTCGGCGTACAGGTCGCCCGGCCGGCCGCGGGGGTTGGGCAGTCCCCGCCCCTTGAGCCGTAGCCGCCGGCCGCTGGACGTACCCGCGGGAACCTGGACCTTCGCCTCGCCGCCGGGGGTGTCAACCGCGACGGACGCGCTGAGCGCGGCCTCCCACGGTGCCAGCGGCAGGGTGACGGTGAGGTCCCGCCCGTTGACGCGATAGCGCGGGTGCGGTGCCAGCCGTACCACGAGAAAGAGATCGCCGGGCGCGGCGCGGTCGCCGCCGCGCCCGCCCTGGCCGCTCAGCCGGATCCGCTGGCCGTCGGTCACCCCGGGCGGAATCGTCACGTCCAGCGTACGGCGGTCGTCGGTGCCAGCCAGCGTGATTGTCCGGCGCCCGCCGGTGTACGCCTCCTCGACCGTCAGTTCGATCTCGGCCTCTTGATCCGCGCCCGGGATCGGCCCGAAGCCACCGGCACCACGGCCGCCGAACATGCCGCCGAACATGGTTTCCAGGTCGATGTCCGAGAAGCCGCCGGACTGGGTACGGGCGTCCGCTGCCGGGCCGTTGCGGCGACGGGGGCGTCTACCGCCGCCGGCCCGCGCTCGTGCCCAGGTCTGCGGATCCACGTCCGGCGGCACCTGGCGGAAGTCCGGGCCGAAGGAGTCGTACCGGCGCCGCTGCTCCGGATCGGAGAGTACGTCGTACGCCTCGGAGATGTCCTTGAATCGCTCCTCCGCGCCCGGATCCTTGTTGATGTCGGGGTGATAGGTCCGGGCCAGCTTGCGATACGCCCGCTGCAGGTCGTCGGCGCTGACGTCTCGAGCGACGCCCAGCGTGTCGTAGAAGTCGCGGGACGGCGCCATTCAGGCTCCCTTGGCCACGACCACCGCGGCGGGCCGCAGCGGGCGATCGTCGGTGCCGTAACCGGGCCGGAGGACCTGCAGGATCGTGCCGGGCGCGACGCCGGCGGCCGGCAGCGCGGCCACCGCCTCGTGCCGGCTCGGGTCGAACGGCTCGTTCAGATCGGCCCGCAACGGATAACCGAGATCGGCGAGGACGTCCCGCGCCTGTTGACGGACGGCCTCCAACCCGGACACGATCGACGCCGGGTCGGCGCCGGCGTGCTGCAGGGCCAGCTCCAGATTATCGAGGACGGGCAGCCATCGCGCCGCGACCCGGGCCCGTTCGTTCTCGCGTTCCCGGTCGAGGTCCCGCTCCATCCGCTTGCGCAGGTTGTCGTAGTCGGCCACCGCCCGCCGGTAGCGCTCGTGCGACTGGGCCACCTGGGCACGCAGCTCGACGGTCTCGTCGGGGACCGGCGGGGCCGCACCGGTCGCCGCCGGATCCCGTTCCTGATCGGTCATCGTCGGTTATCCGGTCGTGAATTCGGCGTCGATCACGTCGTCGTCCTCCGGGCTGCCCGGCGAGTTGCCCGGTGCGGACGAGCCGCCGTCAGCTGCGCCGCTGCCGGTGCTGAGGCTCTGGTAGACCTGTTGCAGCTCCGAGGTGAGGGAGCGGAGCCGGTCGAGTGGGGCGTCGTCCTTGATCGCCTGGCGCGCGTCGTTGACGAGCATCTCGGCGCGGCCCTTCTCGTGCACGGCTACCGCGTCGCCCAGCTCGGTCAGCCGACGTTCCACCTGGTAGGCCGCCGAGTCGAGCTCGTTTCGGGCGTCGATCATCTCGCGCAGCCGGGCGTCCTCACCACGATGGCGTTCGGCGTCCTGGACCATCCGATCGATCTCAGCCTTGTCCAGGTTGGAGCTCTCGCTGATGGTGATGCGTTGTTCGGCGCCGGTGTCCTTGTCCTGGGCCGACACGTTCAGGATCCCGTTCGCGTCGATGTCGTAGGTGACCTCGATCTGCGGCTCACCGCGGCGCGCGGGCCGGATGTTCTCCAGCCGGAACCGGCCGAGCACCCGGTTGTCGTCCGCCTTCTCCCGCTCGCCCTGCAGCACCACCACGTCCACGGCGGGCTGATTGTCGGCCGCGGTGCTGAAGGTCTCGGTGCGCCGGGCCGGAATCGTGGTGTTGCGCTCGATGACCCTGGTCATCACGCCGCCCTGGGTCTCGATGCCGAGCGACAGCGGGGTGACGTCGAGCAGCAGGACGTCCTTGACCTCGCCTTTGATGATCGCGGCCTGCAATGCGGCGCCGAGCGCGACGACCTCGTCGGGGTTGACCGTCATGTTCGGGTCCTTGCCGCCGGTGAGCCGGCGAACCAGCTTCTGCACCGCCGGGATCCGGGTCGAGCCGCCGACGAGAATCACCTCGTCGACATCGTTCGCCGTCACCTTCGCGTCGGACATGGCGCGCTGCACCGGACCCAGGCAGCGCTCCACCAGGTCGGCGGTCAGGTCCTCGAACTTGGCCCGGGTGATCGTCGTGTTGAGATGCTTGGGGCCGTTCGCGTCCGCCGTGACGAAGGGCAGGTTCACCGTCGTCTGGGTGACCGACGACAGCTCGACCTTGGCGTGCTCGGCCGCCTCGAAGAGGCGCTGCAGGGCTTGCGGGTCACGACGCAGGTCGATGCCATCGGTCCGCTGGAACTCGTCGGCCAGATGGTCGACGAGCCGGCGATCGAAGTCGTCGCCGCCCAGATGGGTGTCGCCGGCGGTGGAGCGGACCTCCACCACGCCGTCACCGACGTCGAGAAGGCTGACATCGAAGGTGCCCCCACCGAGGTCGAACACCAGGACGGTCTCGTGTTCCTTCTTGTCCAGGCCGTAAGCCAGGGCCGCCGCCGTCGGCTCGTTGATGATCCGCAGGACCTCGAGGCCGGCGATGCGCCCGGCATCCTTCGTGGCCTGACGTTGCGCGTCGTTGAAGTACGCCGGAACGGTGACGACGGCCTCGGTGACCCGCTCACCCAGGAACTTCGACGCGTCCTCGACCAGCTTGCGCAGCACCAGGGCGGAGATCTCCTCGGGCGCGTACAGCTTGTCGCGGACCTTGAACCGGGCCGCACCGTCCGGGCCGGAGACCACGTCGAACGTCACCGTGTTGAGCTCGCTGGACACCTCGTCGAAATGGCGTCCGATGAATCGCTTCGCCGAATAGATGGTGCCCTTGGCGTTGAGGATCGCCTGCCGGCGGGCCAGCTGACCGACCAGTCGCTCGCCCTGCTCGGTGAAGGCGACCACCGACGGTGTGGTCCGAGAACCCTCCGCATTGGCGATGACAGTCGGCTGCCCGCCTTCCACGGTGGCGATCACCGAGTTCGTGGTGCCGAGATCGATGCCGACTGCCTTGGGCATGACGCCCTCCTCCAACATCGTGCATGGTCTGAGGTATCAACAGGCTGCGTCGCCCGGACACATGCGGGATCCCGGACTCCGTTCCCCGGTCTCCACACCACCAGCACCGGCCAGAGGTGTCGATTGGCAGATCTGCCAATCGGCGCCCGCCCGCCACCTGTCGGTATTCCTGCCAATCGACAGTCCCCGGCCGCGTTTGGTGGGATCGAGATCCGACGTACCGCTGAGACGTGGGGGAGGGCCGCGCGGCGACGATCATCGAGAAAGCGCCGAGCGGCGAGTGCCGCTCGGGCGCAGAGGTCTTGGAGGACCGGCATGGCCAGCACACCGACAACCCAGACCGATGAGGAACTCCAGCGTGAGGTGTTGCGCGAGCTGAAGTGGGACGCGGAGGTCGCGCCGAACGAGATCGGCGTCGTCGTACGGAATGGCGTGGTGACCTTGACCGGCGGGGTGGACACGTTCAGCAAGAAGTGGGCCGCCGAACGCGCGGCACTTCGTGTCCGCGGGGTCAAGGCCGTGGTCAACGACACGGAAGTACGCCTGTCGCCCGGTCACGAGCAGGCCGACGTCGACCTCGCCCAATCCGTTGCTCGGGCGCTCGAGATGGACTCGCTCGTACCCGACGACACGGTGAAGGTTTCGGTGTCGGGCGGCTGGGTCACCCTGCGCGGGGAGGTGTACTGGGACTACCAGCGGCAGGAAGCGCAACGGGTCGTCCGCACACTCATCGGTGTCAAGGGGGTCAGCAACTTCATCACCGTGCGGCCGGGCACCGGCCCGTCGCCCGATGAGATCACGAGGAAGATCGAGGACGCCCTGGTGCGGACGGCCGAGACGGACGCGGGGCGGATCCACGTCACCACTGATGGCAACACCGTGATCCTGACGGGGAGCGTACGGTCGTGGGCAGAGCGCCGGGAGGCGGAGCGTGTCGCCTGGTCGGCGCCCGGTGTCACCGAGGTGGAGAACCTGATCACGATCAACGTGTGATCCTTGATCCGAATGCTCGGTACTGTCCGGTCAAACCATCGCCTCGTCCACGTAGCACCACCGCCAGTTCTCCCCGGGCTCGAACGACCGGACGATCGGATGACCCACGGTGTGCGCGTGCGCCCGCGCGTGGCGCATCGGTGACGAATCGCAGCAGCCGACGTGCCCGCAGATCAGGCACAGCCGCAGATGCACCCAAGGAGTGCCCAGACGCAGGCACTCGGCGCAGCCTTCCGGAGTCCGCGGGACGACCGGACGGATCATGACGACGTGCGGGTCGGGGACGATGGTCATGGCTCACCTGCCGGCTTTCGTCAGCATTTCCTTGTCGGCGACCGTCAGATGGACGGCCTCCGAGCTCTTGTCGACTCCTCTGGGGCGGTGCCGGCACCGGCGCCGCGTTGTGGATCTTTCGTGGCTGCCGGCTCAGCCGCGCGAGCCCAGCAGACGCCGGCACGCCTGACCGCACCTGCGGCAGGCCTCGGCGCAGATCATGCAGGCCTCGTTCACCGCTGCGTGTTTCCGCAATTCCTCGTAGCCCTCGCGACACGTCTCGATGACCGCCCGCAGCACAGCCTCGGTCACCGCACGGTCGTAGGCAGTGGGCCGGGACAACACCCGCACCGCCGCAGTGGTCATGTCGGCGCAGTTGAGGGCCGCGCCGGCGGCCCTGCCCAGATGCGCCGCGTCCGGATCCGCGATGCAGGCGTCCGCGCAGGACGTACAGCTCTGCGCACAGTTGAGACTCTCCTGGAGGACGATCACCAGGGCGTCCTTGTCGGTACCGGGCGTCGTGCCGGGGTGGGCGTTCAGGATGGCGACCATGTCGGTCATCCGGGTGCACTGCTCATCGGGTGCTCACATCAGCTCGTCGAAGATCCGTGTAACGCGTTCCCAGGGACGGCTCTCCGGATTCTTCACCCGGCGTCGGGGTGATCGCCCCGGCAGGTGCCGGAGCCGTACGCGTCGTGACATCTGCACTCCTCGTCTCACCCCCCCAATAGCAGCAGCATCCCGTCCCGGGGTCGATTGGCAGAAATGCCCAGAAGGTGCCGTGCCGGTGCGCCGCGGGTAACCTCAACAGGAAAACGAGCAGTGGCGAATGGGGGCCCGGGTGTTCGACCTGCCGCCTCGTGCCGCCGAGGTCGCCGCGGAGGTGACCATGCTCGCGAACCTGCCGGCCGGCCCTGGGGAACGCGCGGAGGCCATCCTGGACGCGCTGCGTCAGGTGATTCCGTTCCAGGCTGCCCGTATCGCACTGCTTGATCCCGAGCTGCGTCAGCACGACCTGTTGAGCTGCCGCGGATACAACGACCGCATCCGCGCCTACATGACCACCCAGGAGCACCACGCCGAAATCGAGTCGCTGGGCCTGCACAGGACTGCGCCGCTGCGTGTCCAGGATCTTCCGGTACCCGCGGAGGAGATCCGCAGTTGGATGGAGCTGTTCCAGCCGGCCGGATTTCGGGAAGGTATCGGTATCGGTCTGGTTGTCGCTGACGGCCGCCGGGTCGGTTTGCTGGGGTTCAACACCGACAATCCCGCATACGCGAGCCCGGCCGCGTGCAACCTGGTGCAACTTTTGGCCCCTACCATCGCGCACGCGGTGGATCCGCTCCGCTCGCCCGCGTTGCTGGCCCGGATCGTCCGGGGAATGACCGCGGCGACAGTGCTCACCACTTCCGGCAGAACGCTGCCTCTCCCCGGACTGCCTACGCATCCGCTGTTGGAGGCCACCTCGGCCGTTCTCCTGGCGGCGACCACACACCTCGGCGGAACACCCGACTACGCCGTGTTCCTGGTCCCGTACGATCGATGGCCCGCCGAAGCCGGACATGTCCGGATCACTGTGTTTGGATGCAACGGTCGGCCTCGTCATCTGCGGGCCGTCGTGGCCGTGGGTGCACCGGGCGACCTGTGCGGGCTGACGGGCACCGAACTGGAGATCATGGGTGCACTCGTCGAGGGTTGGACGGCGGCGTCCATCGCGGCTTCGCGGAACATACCGGTGGAGATCGTCGAGGGTGACCTCGAACGCGTCCGGATCAAGCTGGCCGCTCCGGACCGGATCACCGCCAGCCTGCGCGCCGTGCGTGAGGGGCTCTATGTCCCGACCGAGATGGCCGTCATCACCCGGGCATAGCCTCGCCTGAGTCTGGAACCGGCCTGCGCCGCAATCGTTCAAATGCGGAATGTGGAGACCAGACCGCTCAGCTCGGTGGACATCCGCGCGAGCTCTGCGGTTGCCTGCTCAGTCTGCGCCACGCTCTCGCTGGTCATGCGGGCGGCCTCGGCGACGCCGGTGATGTTCTGTGCTATCTCACCGCTGCCACTGGCAGCCTCGGCGACACTGCGGTTCATCTCGATTGTCGTGGCGGTCTGCTGCTCCACCGCCGAGGCGATAGTGGTCTGGAACTCGCTGATGCGTTCGATGACGACGGAGATCTCCTCGATGGCGGATACGGCGCCGCTGGTGTCGGCCTGGATCGCCTCGACCCGCCGGGAGATGTCGTCTGTGGCCCGCGCCGTTTCCTGCGCCAGGTCTTTGACCTCGCTGGCGACGACGGCGAAACCCTTGCCGGCCCCCCGGCCCGCGCCGCCTCGATCGTCGCGTTCAACGCCAGCAGGTTGGTCTGCTCGGCGATCGCCGTGATCGTCTTGATCACGTTGCCGATCTCCGCGGAGGACTCGCCCAGCTTGTTCATCGTGGCCGACGTCATCGACGTGACGGTTACCGCTTCGGAAGCAACCCGGGCCGCCTCGGCGGCGTTCTGCGAAATCTCCCGGATCGACGCCCCCATCTGCTCGCCGCCGGACGAGACGGTTCCACGCTGCGCGACACCTGTTCGGCCGAGGCGGATACGGCTTGCGCTTGCGCCGAGGTCCGCTCGGCCGACGTCGCGATGGTCGCGGTGGTGCCGTTCATCTGTTCGGAAGCGCCGACCAAGGACGCGGCGGATCCCTCGATGGTGGTAATGGTCGTGCGTAGCCGTGCCATTGCGGTGTCCAGCGAACGTCCCATCCGGCCGGCTCGTCGCGCGTATCGAGGCCGGTGTGGCGGGTGAGGTCGCCGTCGGCGAGGCCGTCGCACACGTACGTGACCTTGGTCAACGACTGCACGATCTTGCGGGCCACCCAGAATCCCAGCCCGCCGGCGAGCAACAGCCCGATGAACAGCGTCACGACCGAGGTGGTTCGGCTCGATTCGTAGCCCGATCTCGCCGCGGTGGCGTTCCTGGCCGCGGTGAGGACCTTGACACTGACGCCGAGGTCGGCGAAGAAGGCCCGACGACGCGACTCACCGGCGGTCGTATCGGTGCCGGTGGTGATGGTGACCGCGCTCATGGTGTCCCTTTCCGATGTAAATCGACGTTCCTGCCGCAATACCGGGCATGCGCTCGCACGATTTGCGAGCCTCGAGCTAATGGCCGCCGGCCGAGATCACGTTCATCGGGCGGTCGGGTTCTGGAAGCCGGGGCCGCGCCTGACCTGTGGCGGTGGCAGGCGCCACGGCGTCGATCGCGGCACGGCCCCGGCCGAAATCGGGCTCGGCCACGGGACGGCTGAAGTAGTAACCCTGCAGCAGCCGATAGCCGAGCCGGTAGAGCGCGTCGGCCTGCTCGGCGGTCTCGACACCCTCGGCTACAGCGGTGATGCCGAGTCCGTTGCTGATCCGGATGAGGGCATCCGCGATCACGCTGTGCCGACCGGCCGCCGTGACATTGTCGACGAACGACTTGTCGACTTTGAGGATGTCGACCGGCACCGTCTGCAACAGGCCGAGCGACGAATGCCCGGTGCCGAAGTCGTCCAGCGCGATGCGTACCCCGAGCTTGCGCAGTTCGTGCAGCGTGGTCACCGCTTGGCCGCCTTCGAAAACGGCGGTTTCGGTGACCTCCACGGCCAGGCATTGCGGTGGAAGTCCCGTCTCGGCCAGCACGCCGGCGACGGTCGCGGCGAAGCCGGGTCGGGCGAGTTGACGGGCGGAGACGTTGACGCTGACCCGGTCGGGTGCGCCCGCGCCCAGTTCGGCCCGCCACCGAGCCATGTGCCGGCAGGCGGTCCGCAGGATCCAGGCGCCGAGTTCGACAATGAGGCCGTTCTGTTCGGCCACCGGCACGAACTGCGCCGGACTGACCATCCCGCGCTGCGGGTGCTCCCAGCGCACCAGCGCCTCGACCGCGATGGTCCGGCGCGCCGGGAGAGCAACGATCGGCTGATAGACCACCCGGAACTGCCCGGCGTCCAGACCGATCCGCATCTCGGCGCCGAGCTTGGCGTGCCCCCTCGACTGCTCGTCCAGGGCCGGCTCCCACCGCCGGATCGTCTGCCCGGCCAGCTTGGCGGCATACATCGCCGCTTCGGCCCGGCGCAGCACCTCCACCGGCTCGTCGCGCTCGCGGGCCGCGAGACCAATACCGACGCCCACCAGCAGATCGTGGCCGTGCGCGTGGACCGGTTCGCGCAGCCGGGCGGCGAGCTCCGCGGCCAGCGCATCGACCTCCGCGGCGCTTCCGTCGGCCAGCAGGACAGCGAATTCGTCACCGCCGATCCGGGCGAGCAGCGCGCCGTCGGGTACCGCCCGTGCCAGCCGCTGGGCCAGGGCACAGAGCGCCCGGTCACCGACCCGCCGGCCGAGTTCGTCGTTGACACTCTTGAAACCGTTCAGGCCGAGCAACACCACCTGGGCCCGGCCCTCGGCCGGCACCGCGTGCAGGGCCTGCTCGAATCGGCGCCGGTTGGCCAGACCGGTCAGTGTGTCCAGCATGGCGAGTTGTTCCAGGGCGTGTGACTGCCTCTTCAACTGGGTCAGGATCAGGGTCATCCGAGCGATGGTGAGCAGGATGAGGACGAGGGCGCCGCAGGTGATGACCGTGCGATCGACGGTGTTGTCTCCCGCGTACGGCGTCAGGAGCAGCACGGGGCCGAGTAGCGAGCACGCGGCGGGCGCGCACAACCGGGCCACACTCTGCGGAGTGCTCCGGCCCTGTACGACGTCGGTGTCGGCCGTCATCGACGGGTGCAGGGCGGCCGCTGCCCACAGCAGGGTGGCCGCGGCGAACACCGCGTCCAAGGCGAACGGGTCGGCGTCGAAGTAGACAACCAGCACGGAGTAACTGATGTCCGCGGCCAGCAACGTGGCTGCGGCGGCGTAGAGCAACCGGCTGCTCGGAGTGCGGTTGCGCTGGTCGGTGAACAGCCAGGCCAGCATCACCAGCAACAACAAATCCGCTACCGGGTACACGGAGCCGATCACTCGAGCCGTAGTCGTGGCCGACCGGTCGGCCACGGCCGGGTGCAGGATGAACGTCCACAGCACCAGGCCGAGCCCGATGGCGGCGATGCCCGCGTCGATCAGGTGACCGCTGCCGGCGCCCGACCGCCGCCTGCGGGACAGCAGCACCAAACCCATGATGCGCAGAAGGTCGGCGGTGAGGTAGAAGGCATCGGCGACGGAGGGGTACGGCACACGGCCCGACTCGTACAGGTAGTGGTCGTAGGTGACGTCGCCGAGCACCGCCACGACCTGCCCGGCCGCAAACCAGTACCAGATGCCGGGGTGCGGCGGCCGGTACAGCCGTACGCCGACCAGAATGGCGGCCGCGGCCGCCAAACCGATGGCGTAGTAGCACACTCGCGCCGCCAGCGACGAGGGCGGCAGCAGGAAATACCCCGTCGTCGCCAGCACACCGGCCGCGAGCCACCAAACCCAAATCCGCGTACGCCTCACGACCGGCCATCGGCCCGCCCACCGCGGCATCTGAGTCCGAACGACGAGCCGGCCCGGCTCGGGGGCCGGCTCGCTGCGGGGGGCGGACCGGGCCTTCGGTTTCCGGACAGGCCGGGTGGTCGGCGGTGAGCTTCACCCGCCGGGAACGAGACCGGCCGCCTGCTGCCCACTAGAGTGATGGTGAGGTGATGCTATTTGTCCCGGAATGAAGGTGACGGCGGCGCCCCGGCGGTCACCCTGCACAGCTCCGACCTGGATGAGACCCGGTTCGTGCTGGCCCAGCACTTCTACAGCAACTTCATCGACATGCTGGAGCCGTCCCGGAGCCTCGACACCCAGCTCCGGGTCACCCAGCTCGGCCCGGTCACGATCGGAGACCTGTGCTTCGGCACAGACCTCAAACTCAGGCTGCACGAACTCGGCGCGTACCACGTCGACGTCCTCCTGCCCGGCCAGCTCGAATGGCAGCAGGGCAGAGACGAAACCCGGGTGGCCACCGATACCAGCGCGGCGGTGTTCCAGCCGGTCGGCGACACCGTTCTGCACCGGTGGACCGGCGACTGCCGACTACTGGCTACCAAGATCGACAGCGAATCCCTCGAACTGCAGCTGGCTCGCATGCTCGACACCCCCGTCGCTTCCCCGATTTTGCTCAGCCACCGGCTGGACCACGCTCAGGGGCCCGGCCGCACCTGGACCAACATGGTCCGGGTGCTGGCCGCGGACACTCTCGGCGAGAACCGCGGGCTGACCCACAACCCGCTCCTCGCCGAGCCCCTGCAGGAGATGCTCCTGCGCGGTCTGCTGCTGGCCACCGACCACCCCTATCGGGACCGGCTGGCCACGACCGGCGGACCCTACCCGGCGCCCCGCGCGATACGGCAGGCGATCGGCATCCTGCACGGCCGGCCCGAGCAGCCGATCACCATCGCCCAGCTCGCCGACAGCGCCGGCGTCAGCGAACGGTCACTGCAGGCGGGCTTCCGGCGGTACGTCGGCATCTCGCCCGCGTCGTACCTGCGTCAGGTCCGCCTTGACCGCGCCCACGAGGAGCTTCGGCAGGCGGACCCCAGGCAGACAACGGTGGCGGAGATCGCCCACCGCTGGGGATTCGTCCATTCGGGCGTTTCGCGGGTGCCTATCGTGCGCGGTTCGGTGTGCCACCGTCCCAAACCCTCAACGCCTCCGCGGGCCCCCGAGCCATACAGAACGGGCCGCGCCGACAAGCGTGAGCTGAATTTCGCCCGCACGTCCCCGCCGGCGGGCGAGGGAGCCGATGACTTCCTCGGCGCCTCAGCCCTCGCGCTTGCCGTCACCGTCGTGGTGATCGACCGTGTCACCGCCGCACCCATCGCACATCGCGGGACGCCGCCAGCACCGCAGACATCCCGCGACGTCAAAACCCACACGACGCGCATGCACCGAAAGCTGCGCGCGGGCGCTCGACGGCGAGCCACGAGACGGCCTGCCGGCTGGTCAGAATGCGCCTGCTGGGGGCGGGCGGACATGGCAGCGACATTACCGCCGTCCGGCCGGACCACGTGATGACATCTCGGCCGAGAAAGGCCACGATGGTCGGCCGGATTGCGCCGAGGGCGTCGTCCTAGGGCGATCGGAGCTCGTGAACGCGCAGTTCAAGTACCAGGAGCATGACTGGGGGTCAAGGGGTCGTCAACTCTTATCAACGTTGTGCATGTGTGCGAATGGCTCTTTATCTGTGACGGCCAGATGGCCGGCGAGCAACTGACACGAACCGAGCCGGCTATGGGTGGGGGCTCTCGGCGCGCTTCGTTGGTGGGCTGCTGGAGCGGGGTTCTTCGTCCTTCGTCGCTTGGTAGGCCAACTGGCCTGATGCTTGACGCTGGCGGGCGTCGATGCGTGGATCACGATGCTCCGTAGAAGCGGGGGAACTCAATGCCGGTGCTGGTGTCCAGCGCGGACAGCAGGTGCACCCGACGGCCGTAGGCCAGCCGGGCACCCCGCAGCGTTTAACCGACGACGGCGATCACAGTCCGGTAGCGACGTGGCCGCGCCGCGGCGAGTGGCGGTCTTCGGGCCCGGAGCCAGCCGACTAGGACGCTGCTGACCAGGGCGTCGTCGAAGCGGGTCAGTAGCCGCCACACCGTCATGCCGGCCGGCACGCCCCGGTCGAACCCGAGCCGTTGCTGATCCGGCTCGTCCAGGTCGTACAACCAGTCGGCGGTCGCCGTGAAGGAGGTGGCGCCAGCCAGGACCGCTCAGACCGCGACGGCCAGCAACGCTGCTAGCGGATATCGCACCCCGCGACGGTTACGTGGGTCCGGGACCAGGCTCGCGGCGGCCAGAAGCCCGCCGCGTTCACCGTCGGTGACCGGCGGTGGTGGCGTGTCGATGCCAGGGGTTGTCACGGTCAGTACGGAGATCAGAGATGATGCCATCGGCGGGTGGATTCCTCGGTGGTCGTGCAGCGTGAAGAACTCCATGATCACCTTGAGGGCTTCATCCGCTCCATCCGCCTTCATATAGGGCGATCACTCGACATCATCCCAGCTCAGAGCATCCGCCCGCGAGAACGCAACCGCCCTGGGCTGGTGTCTGGGCGCAGTAGCGACGAAAGGTCCGGATGAAGTGGCTGCTTTCGGCGAACTGCCACCGTGCCGCGATCTCGACGACCGTGCCGCCGGTGGGTGCGAGGAGCGCGCGGCGCGCCTGATCGAGGCGTCGGCGGCGGATGTACGCCGCGACGGGCTCGCCGGTTGACGCGAAATAACGCTATGGGGGCAGCCTGATCCAGTTCCGGCGCGCCTTCGACCAGTACGTCAACCCGCGGCCGTGCCGGCTGCTGCCCGGCGTGGCAAGCCCCGCTGGCTGGCCGCGAGCCCGGCGACATCGACTTCGTCGTCATCTGCGAGAACACCGAAGGCGGCGCCCTGATGCTCGACCACCTCGACCACCTCGGTTACCCGGAGGCGGCAGCGGCGATCGTGGCGGCGATCGAGTCGGTGCTGTCCGCCGGGAACGTGCGAACGCCGGATCTCGGAGGTACTCACCGCACCGAGGACCTGGGCCGGGCGGTGGCCGACGCCCTCGGATCGGCCTGAGGGGAATCGGCGAGGCCTGTTCGGTCTTTGTCGTGCATTCGCCGGGAGCCTTGTTCGGGATGGCCGAAGCTGTTACCTCTTGGGTACGGTTTGGCCGCTTGGAGGTCCGGGTGCCTGGATTGTTCGATGGTTTCGAGGGCTACTACCTACCCAGTGGTGATGACATCGACCGTGCATTGGCGACCGCTGTGGTGGCCCTCGATGCCAATGTGATGCTGAGTCTCTACCGGTACAACGCGCAGACGGTAACGGATGTCCTGAGCGTTCTGGAGGCTCTCGGCGACCGCCTTGTCGTCCCGCACCAGTCTTTGGTCGAGTTTCATCGCAACAGGCTGTCGGTCATCAGCAATCCTGGCGCGGCCCTGAAAGAGCTGCGCGATGCGCTGGAGAAGAGCCGATCCAATGCCGATGGTGCCCTCGGTCGCTGGGCTCAGCAGGTTGCCATGGACGAACCACTGCTGGTGCGTCTCCGTGGCGATCTCAAGGAGGCCCTCGATTCGATTGAGACGAGGGCGATCCAGGTGGTCCCGGACCGAATTTCCCCGGACACGCCCAGCGACGAGGACAGCGTGCTCACGAGGCTAGGCACTGTCTTGGAAGGCAAAGTCCTGCCAAAGCCGGACGAGAGTGATTGGTCGGCGATGGTGGACGAGGGCAAGCGTCGAGTCTCGGCGAAGCAGCCGCCGGGCTATCTGGACGCAGAGAAGGCTGACCTGCAGGCCGAGGGGGCTGCCGGAGACTACATCGTCTACTGGCAGGCGGTCCTCCATGCAGCGGACCTAGGTAAAGACCTACTCATCGTCACCAATGACCAGAAGGAAGACTGGTGGTGGAGGAAGGGCAGCTCTTTCCTCGGTCCCCGGCTCGAGATGGTGGAGGAGTTCCGAAAGCAGAGTGAAGGCCGCCGGCTCTACCTCTTGCGGGCGCCTGACCTGCTCAAACGTTCAAAGAAGGCGCTGAGTGTCCTGGTCAGCCCGGACTCTGCACAGGATGCGGAGCGGGTGGCGTTCAAGGGGGAGAACCTGTGGTCGTCGGACGGGGTCACCGAACTTCTCTCCCGGCTTCGTCACGAAGGGCTTCCACAGGCCGCGGTCGTCGAGGAGGCGGCCTGGCTGGGCGGCATCATCGATCGCGCGGCTGTGTACGAAATATGCGGTTACGACAGCAGCCGGATGCTGAGGGGTTTCACCAGGCCGACGAGCCGGATAACACTCGAGTTGCAGGATGAGGGTTCGGTGCCGGCCGGCGTCAAACCCATCCTGGAGGCGCTCTATCCGGATGACGTTCGCACCAGTGGATTCCGCATCCCGGACGAAGTCGTTGATATCCTGCAGGATGAGCAGGATCTTCAGCCACTGATCAGATACCTTGAGTCCAGGAACGAACCTGTGATCCAACTGGTCTTTTCTGAGATCGAGACAATCCTCGGCGCGGAATTGCGGCCGGTGGCCCGGCGCTCCAATGGCTACTGGCAATCCCGTACCAACGCCATGGGCCGAGCCCTCACCGGCTGCGGGTATCAGACCAGAGGCGTGAATGTCGCGGAGGAGACCTTGAACCTCACACGTCTGTGAGGATCTGCCTCAAGAGTTTGGTCTTGCCCGCGGGCTGATGTGATCGCAGCCATTCTTCGAGGCCATCCGGCCTACGGTTCATGAGCTGACGGAGGGCCTCGAAAGTCCGCACGTCTGCGTCGTCGAGGTCCACTTCGATCCCGCCGGCGTCTCGTAATGCTCGCCGTGCGGAGCCGACAGGCGATCCGGTCGGCCATGGCTTTGCTTTGATGAGATACAGCCGGCTGTCAGCCGAGCCTGCGAAGCCGTCCATGGCCGCCTTGATGCGAACCGTCGTGGGCTGCGGGCTTACCGACGTGACTACGCGAAAGTGCCACGCCGACGTGTTGGACTTTGACGTGAGTAGCGCGTGCACTGCGGCTGGGCGTTCCGGTTTGACCTCGAGCCGGACGAAGCGGTCGGCTCGGGTGGGGTGCTCGCGGATCCAAGCATCGAGGGCGGCGCCCAGCAGCAGCGGCATAACTCTGTCCTCGGACCTCGTTCCGAGGATTGTCTCCACGTCGGCTGCGGCAGCGAGCTTTTCGAACTCGGTTTGAAGCGCGCTCGGTGACTGCCCACTGCGCCGCTCCTCGGCGAAGTCGAACAGCTCGGAGGGAATCCCGGCGTTCAGGCATCCCTTGACGTGGTGCCGGATTCGGTCGATGAGCCGCCGCGCGGTGTAGTCGGTCGATGTCCGGAATGCGCTCGGGTGCACCGGCCAGGTTCCGTAGTCGGGACGGAAGCCGACGCGTCTGTAGTCGATGGCGAACCGCCGGGCGACCAGACGCTCGGCGATCTCGGGATCCGGGATGTTCCGGAGCTGCTGCGTTCGCCAGAACCTGTCGGCGAACGAGTTGACCATAGTGCCGACCAGAGCTTCCCAGGAGTCGGGCAGGCACGAGACGATGATCAGCGTTCGGCGTGATCGGCTGTGCAGGTCCATCAGCCCGTGTCCGAGATCTATGACCTGCTCTCGGACGTTCGCGGCTTGAGGCGATGAGGACATCGTCTTGACCAGCGCATCGATCTGATCGACGGCGACGACCACCGGTCCGGACAGGGCGAGTAGCCGGGTGATCTCGGAGATCAGAACGCTGGGAGACTTGACCGGTATCTGGAATCCCCAGCGCCGGCGAGCCGATTCATTGATCTCGCCACCCTGGAGATAGACACTTCCGACCTTGCGGTCGTTCGGTGCCGGGGACGCGAGAAGGATCAGTGCGCGCAGGGTGTCCTGGTACTCGCTGCCGAGCCGGGTGTCATGCTCCGGAAGTGCGGAAACGATTGCTTCGACCGCGACCCGCGGCAGGCTCCGTGACCCGTTGCCGACGTCGGTGAGAGGTGCGACCTCGAGTCGCTTCGCGAGATCGTCAACAAAGCGGGAGGCTTGCGCCCGCTGTCCGGACCGGGTTTCTTCCAGATCCAACCGGAGTGAGCGGAGTAGCTGAGTGTGGAAGGGGACCCCTCGCTCGATGGCGTAAAGAAGGAAGAAGTAGCCGCCACGGCGTTGCGTCTGGATCTGCGTCCACTTCAGCGTCTGGGTCTTGCCGACGCCGAGTTCTCCCTCGACGACGATGCCGGTCGAGCTGTGATGTCCGTCCGCCCGTAATGCGTCCAGATTCTCCTGGACGGCGGTCTCAACGCCGGGATGCAGTCCGTCCACGTGACAACTGAGGTCGTTGTTCCAGACGTCATCCTCGGTGACGACATGATCAAATCTCAGCGCCTTGAGCGCGGCGAGTTCCGTCGTCATGAGCGCTGCATGGAGATCCGATGCTTCTCCTCGTTGCCTATGTGAAGAGCCGCTGCACGATCGTCGGCAGTGATCGAGGCGTTGTCGGCGATCGGTACCAGATTGATCTTGTGGTCCCGATACATCTGCCGGAGAGCCTCATCGACGGCGCCGCGGTCGAGGCCTCGTGGGAGTAGCGGACGAAGTTCGGTCAACCGTACGAAGGATTCGCTTCGCCCATCGGCGGCTTGACTGTAGGCAGTCCCGATGTGAGTTTCGAGGTCGTACTGGATCGATCCTCCATGCAGGATGGTGCGGACCGCCTTGGCCAGCACGTAGTCGGTGCTGTTCAGGTGTTCACTCAGGTCGGCGATCAGTGCGAATAGGACACGCTCTGCTGGACCTGCGCCAGGATCGAGAGCCGCCACACAGTGATCTGCTCCGGCCGGCGAGAGAGTGTGAACGTACGCGTTGCCGACCATCTCACTCTCGATGAGGCCGGCGTTCCTCAAGCCGAGGCGGTCCCGGCCGGTCAGGCCGAGCCCCACGCGCTGGCGGAGCTCCCGGTTGGTCTGTTCGCCAGGGCCGGTCAGGAGAGCGAAGAGAACGGCGCGCTGTGTGCCGTTGAGTTCTACTCGGCTTCCGGAATCAGTCACGCCAGCTCCTGATCTCAGGTTAGACACTCAGAGTGCTGACAACGCTACTACGAGTAAAAAGATAAAGATAGATGTCTTGAAGACTGTCAGTTTTCTGCACTCACGGTGGCAGCGGCCTCCGAGGGCTGACCTTTATGTCGCTTTGCCTGAACGTGGGGTGGGCCGGTGATCGCCAAAGCGCGGATGGTGTCCGGTTCGGGAACTTCGTGCCCATCGACTCACCGTGAGTTGCTCGCGCAGGCCTTGGGCGAAGGCGTGCACAATGGCGCGGCTGGTCCGTAGACCGTCTCGTACGAGGTGGGGGTGGTTGCGGACAGCGAGTTGGTGAACATGATCCGGGCGGTGGGGCGGGCAGCCATGTGTCGGACGACGGGTTGGGCGAGGCGACCTGTGAGAAGACGTTGAGGTTGATCTCGTTGATCTCGTTGATCTCGTTGATCTCGTCGTCGAGGTGGGTGTCGATGAACGCGGCGCCGCCGAGGCTGATGCCTGCGTTTGAGCATGGCGATCTCCAGCGACTCGCGTTCCGATCCGATCCGAGCCACGGCGGCGGCCGGTGAGCCGGTGCTTGCCGGCGTCCGCGCAGAAGCCCTACGCTGGCCGCGGTCGGCCGTTGCCAGGAATCAATGACCCGATGCGGGTCTCAGCCGTGAGCCACGTGCGGCCATCTCCTTCACCACCAGTGCGACCCGCCCGGTCTGAGCCCTGCAGCTGGCGTGCAAGCGGGCTGATATTCCGGCATCCGCCGTGGCACCGGATAGCAAGCGGTTCGGCGGCATCTGAACGTCCGGGTGACCGGAGAAACTTGATCGCAAGTGCCACACTGAACGCGATGGATCCGTTAGCGAACTTCGGGCGAAACGACCCGTGCTGGTGTGGTGGAACACGCAAATACAAGGCTTGTCATGGACAGCACCACTCACCGTCCGCGCCCGGTGAGCTGATCAGCAACCCTGACGACGAGAACACGGTCTGGTTGTCACCGACCACCAGCATGGCCCGCAACGCGCTGCGGCAGCCGAGCGCCGGCGTCCCCCTTGTCGTACCGATCGGCCGTCCCCAGAGCCGCCCAGTCGAGGTTGATCCTGCCATTCAGGCACTCCTCGACGCGCCAAGGCTCAGCACACAACCGTTGCCGGTCCTCGGCAAACACCGCTTCGAAGTCCTCGATCACACCGAACATGACCGCGATGCCCTCACCGAGGGTGCCGCCGATCTCACCGTTGCCGTCGTGCAGTCGTTGACCGACCTGAGTCTCCAGCCTGACAACCGGCCGACGATCCTGTGGAACGACGAGGTCGACGCTGACCGTCTCCTCGGTCAGACACTCCTGTTTGCCGATCATGTCTGCGTCCCCGATCACGTCTTCGCCGCCCTGTTCGGCGACCGCGACGACGACGCGGTCCGCGACGCGATCGCCGAACAGCGCCGCCTGCGCCCGCTCATTGAAGCTGGCGTCGTCGTCCCGGTGCCCGAAGCCCTCGGCGTTGCCGCCCGAGCCGACACCGTCGACGCGATGACCGAACGCGATCTTCAACGCCACGATCTGACCAGTTGGGTTCGCAGCCAGCTCATCGTCGAGGGCCCGACGGCCCGTGAAGCCATGTTCATCAACCCGATCGACGACCTCGGCTCGCCGCTGCTGTGGCTTCTCTCCCGGCACACGGTCGTCGAGGAACAGCCGCACGGCATAGGCGCCTTTACCGCCGACCTTCTCGGCACCTACAACCCCGCTCACGATTACGAGCCGTGGAAACAGCAGAACCTCGACAAAGCCGTCGGCGAATACCTGCGACGCGCCAACGAGCGACTCATCGCCGGCAAGGTCTTCACCGCCGACTACCTCACCACGTCACCGTTCCAGGCCCGGCTACTCGCCCGGAAGGGTGCACTTCCCAACAAGCCGATCCACTCCGCGGTCTGGGCCGACATCCCTATCCTGCCCGGCGCGAACCCTGCTGTCCTGGCACGCGCCGTCACCGAAGAAGAAGCCGTCGAGGATCTGCGCCAGAAGGTCCGCAACGCTCTCCGCAGCGCCCGCGACCTCGGCACCGGCGCCGACGCCCTCACCGGGCTCGGTGAGGAACTGGCCCACGCTAGTCGGCAACTCCAACGCACGGTCCGCACCGAACGCCGATGGAAGGTCATTGCCCCCACCATCGCGGGGCTCGGAACCATCGCGCTAGGCGCAGCGGGCACCGTTCCCGCCATCGCCGGCGGCATCCTCAGCGCCGCCGCCGGGCTCCTCCCGTACTTCGCCGACATAGCAGGGCGGCGACGCAACGCCGCCTATCTCTTCTATCTGGCTAACCGAACCTCTCGACCCAAAAAATGATTGCCATACGTCGATAGGTGTGGCGCTGTCTATCTGGCATCGGATCGCGTCTCGTCGCCGAAGTCCACGGTCGGAACTGACCTAGGATTTCTCTCGGTACCCTTTTCGCGGTTGTTGGAATCCGTCGGCAGCCGTATCACATCGATATCCGACGCCCGCACCTCAAGATCATCCTACTGGGTGAGGCCGGCAAGGTGCGGGCCACGGACGTGCCCACCGCACCAGCAACGCACCTCGCCGATTCCCCGACGGCCTGCTGAAAGCTCGTTCCGTGAGGAAGGATGTCCCCAGCAACGTTCTAAGCTCACGACCGCGGCAAGGCTCGGCTCACGAGTAGGAGGGTATCCGCTGAACGCACCAGACGCCGATCACGATCTTGATCTGCTGAACCTGACGGAGATCCTCGCGCGCCAACCCACCCCGGTCCTCCCGCCGGTCGCTCCTGCCACCCGGCTCCCGGCCGGCGAGTTGTCGCCGGAGGTCTTCGAGCGCCTCGTGCTGGAGTACATGTGGTCCGTTGAGGCGGCGCGGGATGTCCACGTCTACGGCAGACGAGGGCAGAAGCAGTACGGGCTCGACATCGTGGGTGAGGACCGCGGACGACGCAGGTTCGTCTGCCAGGTCCGTCGGCTGCAGGCGATAACGCCAACCGAAATCCGCGCCGCCGTCGTCGACTACGCCGGTCCGCCACGGATCAGCGGAGAACCGGCGACAGCGCGCCGATTCGACGCCAGCCGGTTCGTGCTCGCCACCGCCGCCAGCACCCATGACGACACCGCCCTCGTTGACGAGATCACCGCTTTACAAGGGGAGTACCGCGGTGACCTGGAAATCGAGGTCATCGGGATCGAGCATCTGTCGGTGAAGCTGCGCGAAGCCGCAGGCATCGTGGCAGCCTTCTTCGGCCCCGCCTGGGCCCACGCGTTTTGCGGTGTCGAACCACCGGCATCCTCGCCAGGACACGCCACAGGCTTTGGCCTGCTGGAAGGCCCTCTCGCTGAGCAGGGTCTGGAGCATATGGCTACGCACGCTGAGCAAGTGCGAGAGACCGAGCCGACGGTCGCTGCCGGTATCTGCCGCGCCATCGCCGACAAGTTGGAAGCTAGTGGATACCCGGGCCATGCCGAGGTCTTCCGCCACCGGGCCGGCGACGACCTGCGCCGGGCGGGAGACTTTGCAGGGGCATTCGACATGTTCTGGCAGCTTGGGTTCGACAGCCTGCTGCGCGGCGACACCCAGGCACGGCTGGCGGAGTTCTCCAACCGGATGCCGGTATTGGACGAGGTCCGTCAGGCCAAGTCCACGGTGCTCACGACGGCGCTCGCCTGGTACGGCCAGGGCAGCGATCTCACCACCAGCATCCCGGCCTTGCGAAACGTACTCGATGCTGACGACCCACAGGCGCTCGCCCTGGTCACCGTCGTCGTCGAGCAAGCGGTCGTCGATCAGCTATTTTCCACCGACCCACCCAAGCCCATGGTGGGCGCGGAACCGCCAGCTGACCTCATGACTTTGGCCGATGCACTCCTCGCCATCGGCGAACGCGCGCTGGCCTCCACCGGCCCCGCCTCACGGGCCTGGCGTGCACGGCTACGCTGCGCACTAGCCGACGCCGGACTCGAACGATCCCATCGGGCACGCAACTCCACGACGGTCGACCAGGCATACGGGTCGCTGATTTCCGACGTCACCGCCGGCCGGATCCCGCCCGGACCCGCCGCAATGGTGCACGCCCGCGCCGGGCGCGCTTACGCCGTGGCCGGAGAACCGGACCAAGCGATCGACAGCTGGCGCCGGGCGGTCATGGCGGCCCTGCCAGAATTCGGCGGTGACGCCCGTGAGGCGTTCAGGTCCATGACCCGAGTCGTCAATAGCCGAGGCGAGGTGCTCCTTCCGGACCTCGCACGCATCTCACAAGCGGTACCCAACCGGCGGACCTTTCTCGCAGCCGCATCGGATCCTGCGATCGCCGCGTTGGACGCGTTGCGCGACCGCAGCGTGCAACAGGCGTTTCTCAGCGTTCGTCGATGCATATGGGAGGCTCGCCTGTCTGGCCACCTGTACGACGAAGGATGGGCACAGGCCACCTTCGCCGACGTCCTGAAGGCCGCCGACCGGCCGGACGCAGAGCTGACCAACCGGATCGCAGCAGGCGATGGCAAACGGGCCGCAGCTGCGGCCGCAGCCCGGTCCGACTGGCTCGACGTACTCGAGCAACTGCAGTACGGAACTCCCTGGGCCGTGGCGGCCGCGGCACAGGTGCTCGCCGCCGAAGCGGACCTGGTTCCGGATGACGCAGTGCGCCAGATTCTGCATCGGCTCATCGAGCTGGCCGAGACGGCCGCGACCAGTCCTGCAGTCGCCGGACAACCACCCGGCGCGGCCTTCCACGCGTTGACGTCGTTTGCGCACCGCATCGACGCAGACCATTTCGGTAGCCTGGTGCAACTCGTACGGCCCCATCTGGTTGAGGCGAATAGGCTGACTGAACCCTCGATCGGTATCGTTCGTGAGCTTTACCGGGCACTGCCTGAGCACCGCGACGAACTGGCCGTCCTCTTGACCGCGGCGCTCGACCAGTCCCATCAAGCGCACGCCTGGAGAGCCGTCCGTGCGCTGCATGAGCCAGCCGACCGGTTGGAGTCGATCACCCGAGATCGGGCCCGCAACGGCGACGATGACGCGATCGATAGCCTGAGCCAATGGCGCGTCGCCACGCCGGAAGTCCGGGTAGCGGCCCGCCGGTCCGCTGCCAACCTGTTGCGTACCCCCACAGGGCACCCCCGCACCAGCTGGGGCTTCGGCGGCAGCAACGCCACTCTTACGGCCATGAGAGTGGCCACCCTCATGACCGATGGCGACAACGAGGACCTGCCGCCGGAAGCACTAGCCCTCGCTCAACCCGAGGAAGGGCCGATAGAGCCCGACGTCATGGCGATCACCGCTGCGGGACCTGTGCAGCCGCTCGCCGCCGCCGTGGTCAACAAGCTGCTCGACCTGGCCGCCGACAGCCACGACATGGCAGTTTCGCGGGCCGACGCGGTGGCCGCGCTCGCAGTTCTGGTCGAGGTCATGCCAGCGAACACACAGCTGGATATCGCTCGACGACTGGTCGCTCTAGCGCGCGAACCGGAGTTCGGCCCCCAGGACGATGCCGAGGTCTACGGCGCAGACCCTCTTCGCGGCTTCCGTATGAATCTCGGAGGACGTACCCTCGCTAGCCGCGCACTCCGAACAGCCGCCCAGGCCTACAAGAGTGCGCTCGCCAGTGATCCGGCGCTTGCTGATGCTGACCTCGCAACTGGCATGCGCACTCTCGCCGAAGCCATGTTGCGTTCCGATGACGGCACCGAAGCACAAGACGCGGCCGCTTCCCTCGCCATCATCGCCGAGCTCGTACCTGTCGATCTACTGCGGTTGGCCAGTCACCCCTCGAGTGAGGTCCGAGCTCTCGTCATGCACGGCTGGGTTGCGACCGCCGGCCATCCATCGAGTTTGCCCCTGCAACTCGCCGCTGACCCCGACGCCCGGGTCCGGCGCAGCGTGGCCCAGTTCGCGAACACGGTTGTCGCCATTCTCGGACAAGCTGATTCGGTTGAGCTGGTGAATCGCCTGCGTACCGATCGCGCGTGGAGCGTGCGTGACCGACTGGATCGCGCCCTGTCCGACTCAGGCGGTACCTGACCCTGAAACGATGATTCACCGCTTCTTGCCGGCCAGCCTCCGCGGATGCTCCCGTAGAAGCGAGCGGGACCATGTTTGCCATGGACAGGTATTGATCAAGTAAGTCCTGGCGTAGTACCTCACTGCGCTCGGGTCTCGGGGCGACCGCGCGGCGGCGAGGGATGTGCGTGGTCATGGGGGCTCGCCCGCTGAGCGGGCCAGACCATCAGCAGAGCCGTGGTCATGGTAACCAGCTGAGGGCGACGAATCCATGGTTGTCCGGTCGGTCCTGGAAGTGCTGGGTGAAGATGGTCACTACGTCGCCTTGGTAGATGCGGCTGCCCGGCGGTGTCGCAAATCCGCGGCGGCGAGCCCGGCGGCACTCCGGGTTCTCAACGCAGAGCACGGCTTCCCCGCACACCTCAACCACGGTGTCGTTGATCATCGCGCAAACGTCCGGTGGATCTTCGGCTAGATCGGCTTCCGTGAGCACGGTCAGCTCGTGCGCCGACATCATCTGATCCTTGCCGTTGTCGATGATGACGGCGCGACGGGGTCGCCGAAGATTCTTGATAGCAAGCCCCAGGGCATCTTTGAACATCTCACCTGTCCAGTCATGGCTCCACTGGCTGGCGAAATGCCCGGTGCACGGGGGGTCGGCCATGATCATTATGGTTGACCCGAGGGTCCTGGTAGTAGCCACCTGCTCTCCAAATGTCACGGACTGCACAGGGTGGTGGAGTACCAGCCTGATGGAGTCGAAACGGTCACTGGAGCCTTCGCGGTCGAGGGTCTGCCTGATCCGCCAACGCTCCGAGCGAAGGTCGAGCCCTTCCCACAGGCAACCCGGCCCACGTTCCGCACATTACTTTGCGTAAGTGGCAGCCGGCCGACAACCGGTGTAGCGAGTCCAAGAAGGGCGGAATGCAACCGCGCGATCGAGGACGGCGAGACCTCGATGCCGCCGATGCGGGCGGCAACTGGCGCGGGCCTCGCGAACAACGCCACCGCGCCGTGTCATCGTGTGTGCGCGGCCCGAAAGTCCGCCAGCTCGCGGGCTGATGGCATGGCGATGAGGTCCCCGGACCCGGTCGTTACCAGCGCGCCGACGGCGGCGGCTTGATCAAACCGGTCTTGGAGGGTGCCGTCCGTCAGCGTCGCGGCGAGATGGCCGGCGGCGAAGCCGTCGCCAGCACCGACGGTGTCGATCGGGCGCACTTTGAAGGTTTCCGAGCGCGCTGTGGCGGCGGCGGTGAACGTCTGCGCTCTCGGCCGGGCCGGACGGAACCGATAGGATCGGGATGCGCCGCCGGGCATGCCCCCGTTTACCCCCCGAAAACCCCTACTGGCGGGCGACAATCAGTGACAAGCTGTGATCGTCGATCCTTCACGTTTGTGCAGCTCATCGCCAATGTGTGGCAACCGATGACAAGCCTGGAACGGTCACGCGTTTGTAACAAGGGGTCGCAGGTTCAAATCCTGTCAGGCCGATTTTGCGAAAGGCGAGCGTAGCCTGCCTTTTGTTTGTTTGGACATCGATGCAACCGCGGCAGCGTGACACGCGTTTTGCACGGACGCGCGTTTTGCACGGACGCGCGTACGGTTGACGCCATGATTGCGGATGATCTTTGTAGCCAGTTCGTACTCAACAGCCCGTGAGCCTTCCCTCCGTATCAGCCCGACTTCCGGCGCAGGGTCATTGCGTGTTCGGATAGCCGCTAGTCGCGGCCCGAATGAGATCGTTTTGACCGGCGTGCGGGTCCAGGTGCTCTGCTCGGGCGTGGTCGCCACTGAGTTCCACGAGCGGCCGGGCATGGACCTCAACGCCGCACGCCGGATGACCGCCAACGAGGTCGTCACCACCAGCCTGCGCGGCCTGGAACTCGGCGAGGTTGTGGTGGCCCCGGGGGTCGAGAACGCCGATCTGCTGCAGACCGTCTTCCCCGCCGATGTGGCCGCCTTCAACGTCCAGAGTCCCGAGCTGGCCTCCCGCTACCGCACCGTCTGACGCAGCATCACAGGCCCACCCGGCGCGTGAACACACCACGCAGCCGTGTGGGTCGTCAGGTGCCTGACGATGGTGAACCAGTCAGCGGGAGTGCTGCGTCGAGTGCCTTCGGCTGCTCACCGCCATCGGGCAGCGCTCGCTGGGGATGGCTGAGTCGTTGGGTACGTTCCCGTAGCTCACCGATGAAGGCGAGGTCGAGATCGATGGCGGTCAGAGCCTGTTCCGGCTGCTCGCCTGCCTGAGCCGAACGTCGCGACGCCTCGGCGACTGCGAGCAGCCGCTGGGACTGGTTCGTCACCGCCTCGCTCAACCCGCCCTGCATCTGCAACTCGATGGCGCGGATCCCGTCGCGTGCCCGCTTGCCGACGGCCATCCGGAAGGTGTCGATCAGCGACCTCAGCTCGGCTGCGCTCTCGCTGTTGCGACGGCTGCGCTGCCGCTGCTTCTCCCCGGCCAGGGCGGTCCCGCCCAGGGCGATCGCGCCGGACGCCGCTACGGCCGTGGACAGCCAGTACGGCATCGCGAGGCCGAGGAACCGGGGAACGATGAGGGCGATCATG
Source organism: Actinoplanes awajinensis subsp. mycoplanecinus (assembly GCF_001509495.1). Classification (NCBI taxonomy): domain Bacteria; kingdom Bacillati; phylum Actinomycetota; class Actinomycetes; order Micromonosporales; family Micromonosporaceae; genus Actinoplanes; species Actinoplanes awajinensis. The sequence continues at coordinate 32,771 of NZ_LLZH01000007.1, forward strand.
ATGCCGCTGTAGGCCGGCATGAGTACGCTGACCAGACGGGTGGCCATCGTCTGCCGCTCGGATAGTATCCGTGGGCCGCGGCGGATGTGGGCGACCAACTCCGCCGGCGGTTCGAGGTCGAGATGCACTGGCGGCACCGCCTCACTCACCCCGATCGAGGCGGCGACCTGCTCGCCGATTTCGCGCGCGGCCACGTGCAACGCTCGATGTACTGCCTCGGTCTCGGCCACGAGGCGCTGTCGCAGCCAGCGGTCGAGGTCGGCGCCGGCCAGCCCCGGTGACTCGATCACCGCGGTGCCCTCGTCGAGCAGGGCTCGCAACCAGTTGTGCACGGCGAACTCGATGTCCGACATGGTCGCCGCCAACGCGTCGCTGAGTGCCCGTGGCCATTTGCCGGCTTGTGCCTGAAACGCGCGCAGGCGGCTCTCGTCGTCACGTGCCTCGGCGGCGAGGCGCGCCCGGTGGCGGGGGTCGGCCATCGCCGCACGCCGGCTCCGAAGATCTACTTCCAGCGACTGCAGGGCGTGCATCACCGCTTCCACGATGATCATCGCGGGGCGCCCGTCGGCGAGTTCCGCGGCGGCCATGCTCATCCGGCGTTCCAGATCGGGGCGTAGGTTGGCGGCGGCTCCCTGTAGCACCTTCTGGACCACGTCCAGAAGGTCGTCCTGAAGGCTCAGGTCGCTCCGCACGGTCATCGGATTCCTCGGTGGATACTCCGGCCTTCAGGCCGGAGAGGAAACGGACTCCTGCGGAGCAGGTCGGGGGTAGCCGATTCGCCGTCAAGGCGAACTCGGCGTCTATTCACCGACTGCCCACCAGGGTGTTTGCAAACAAGCGCGTTAACGTGTGGGGCATGTCCGAACGCGCGGTGAAGCGGGCTTTCAAGTTCCGCTTCGTGCGCCACGAGGCGCTGTTCTATCGAGTGGAGGTGAAAGACCTTCACCATTGGGTCGTCGCAGCGGCTCGATAGAAGCTGGGG